>JBAVJE010000128.1:0-52034 GCA_049687615.1 Salinimicrobium sp.
GTAAAAAACCATCTTTCTCATAGCCCACATTCACAAAGGCGGCGTTTAGGCCTGGAACTGTTTTACGAATTTTGGCGAGAAAAATGTCGCCTACCGTAAAGTTATTGTCCTCTTCTTCTTTGTGAAGTTCTATAAGCCTTCCATCCTTTAAAAGGGCAAAATCAACTTCTTGTGAACCGGACCTAATAAATAATTCGTAGTTCACGTTATATTAATTTTGTTGCCCGCACACAGGCGGACTAATTAAACATTATTTTTCACAGATTTCATAATAAAATCCGGCGAAACTGCACCAAAACCAAAAGTCGGCTGTTGCAATCTCATTTTCAAAGAACGATTTTTTGTCTGTTTTATTCGGAAATGATACCAAAAAGGTTCAATTTCCAAAACACTTTTAAAACAGAAAAAGTAGTTTAGAAACTACTTTTTCTTTTTGTGGCGGTTAGCGCGACGTCTTTTCTTGCGCTTGTGAGTCGCTACCTTATGTCTTTTTCTTTTTTTACCACTTGGCATACTAAAGTCTTTTATTAATGTCCCGAATTCACTTCAGGACGGGTTATTATTATTATTTTACGTCCACATTGGTTTTTACACCTTCAACAAAAACTTTTGCAGGTTTGAACGCCGGGATGTTATGAGCCGGAATTTTTATTGTGGTATTCTTTGAGATATTTCTACCGGTTTTTTCTGCTCTGGTCTTAATGATAAAGCTTCCAAATCCTCTAAGGTAAACATTATCTCCTGCTTCTAATGAAGTTTTCACCTCTTCCATAAAGGTTTCAACAGTAGCCTGTACATCTCCTTTTTCCATTCCTAGTTTTTCGGAGATCCTTGCCACGATATCTGCTTTCGTCATTTTCGTACGATTTATTAAATTGGGGTTTGTAAATTTTCGAGGGGCAAATATAAGAATTAAATCTTCAACTTTTCAATCCTAATCCATTAAATAGTAAGAGAATAAAGAATTATCATTGCATCAAAGAAAATGCTTTGATGAATTTCAGCAAAAGACTGATATTTTGGTATTTAGAAAACAAGCGGCATTTACCGTGGAGGACCACCAATGACCCATATCAAATTTGGTTAAGCGAAATTATTCTCCAGCAAACGCGTGTCGAGCAGGGGAAACCATATTATTTTAAATTTTTAGACACGTTTCCCGATATTTTTTCGCTTGCAAAGGCTTCCGAAGAAGAGGTGCTTAAGCTCTGGCAAGGCCTGGGGTATTATTCCCGGGCTAGAAACCTGCACGCCACTGCAAGGTATGTCGCTTTTGCCTGCGGCGGAAAATTTCCTTCTTCATATAGAGAATTACTTAAGTTAAAAGGAGTAGGGGATTATACGGCAAGTGCTATCGCTTCAATATGTTTTGATGAACCTGCAGCGGCAGTAGATGGCAATGTCTTTAGAATGCTTTCCCGTATTTTCGGAATTGACACTCCTATTAATACCTCTGCAGGATTTAAAGAATTTAAGGCTCTCGCCCAGGAATTGATTGATCACAATAATCCTGCAGCCTTTAACCAGGCGGCCATAGAGTTTGGGTCTGAGCAATGCAAGCCAAGGCAGCCGCTTTGTGCTTCCTGTATATTTACTGAAAATTGCGTAGCGTTCAACGAGAATAGAATAAACGAACTGCCCGTAAAACTGAAGAAGTTAAAGGTTAAAAAAAGGCATTTTAACTACCTCGTTCTGCTTTCGGAAGAAAAGAAAACTATACTGCAGCAGCGACGCGGAAAAGGAATATGGGAAGGACTGTATGAATTCCCGCTGATTGAAACCCCGGCTGAAATTTCTGCCGAAAGCCTGTTGCGGGAAGAGGAATTTCAAGACTATTCGGTCACGGCAAAAGATGTGGTCCTTTATAATGATATGCCTATCGTGCACAAGCTAAGCCATCAACATATCTATACCAAATTCTGGATTCTTGACTGTGATAAACTGCCGGGAAAGGGAGTTTCTTATAAAGAGGTAAATAAATTTCCGGTGCCGGTTTTAATCGAAAATTTTATTGATACCTTTGATTTTTAAGATTTTTGCGAGCTAAAAATTTCAGAAGAGAGAAATTTAAACTTGGGAAAGCTTAAAAGAACATATTTTGCTTATTTTAGAATCTCAAACCAAAAACAAGACAATGACCGGAACTTTAAATAAAGTAATGTTGATAGGCCATACGGGTGATGATGTGAAAATGCACTATTTCGAAGGCGGCGGATCTATAGGTCGTTTTCCTTTGGCTACAAATGAAGTTTACACAAATAAATCTACAGGGCAGCGAGTAGAAAATACCGAATGGCATAATGTGGTAGTGAGAAATAAAGCTGCAGAGATATGTGAGAAATACCTGAAGAAAGGTGATAAGGTTTATGTGGAAGGAAGGTTAAAAACCAGAAAATGGACCGATGATAAAGGGAACGAACGCTATTCAACCGAAATACAGTGTACAGATTTCACCTTTTTGACACCTAAAGAAGGAGGCTCCTCCGGCGAACCTGCTGCCGGTGGAAATCAGCAGTATCGTCCGCAAAACCAGCAACAAAGTTCTAAACCGGCCCACCAATCACCTTCAATAGGTGAAGAGGAAGAGGACGACCTGCCGTTCTAAGTTTAATCAAAAGCCAAACATTTGGATCCCGATCCTGCCAGTTTTACACTACTTTCTGTTGCATCTGATGATCTTTCGCTGCTGTTCGGAATTCTTGTGGCCGTTCTGTTGTTGATTGGTTCTGCCCTTATTTCTGGTGCCGAAGTGGCCCTGTTTTCCCTTACTCCGGCCGATTTTCAACCTGAAGAATCAAAGCGTAGCGTAAAGGAACAGATAGTTATCAAACTTCTTGATAAACCTAAGAAACTGTTGGCCACCATTCTGGTAGCCAACAATATGATCAATATTGCGATCATTCTACTTTTTGACAGCTTAACCGACAGGATCTCTGAAGGTATTGATACCGTTATTTTTGGTGTAGACCTGCAGTTCTTATTTGAAGTTGTAGTAGTCACCTTCCTTATTTTGCTTTTTGGGGAAATCCTGCCAAAGGTTTATGCCAGCCGCAATAAGATCTTTTTTTCACATTTTATGGCTTATCCGCTTAACGTCCTTGACCGACTTTTCTCGCCGTTGAGTGTGCCTATGCGGCACATGACCCTGTTTATACATGAACGCCTGGGAAATCAGAAAGCGGGTTTAAGTGTTGATCAACTGTCGCAGGCGCTGGAACTTACCAGTCAACATGATACCACAAAAGAGGAGCAAAAGATTCTCAAAGGAATCGTTTCCTTTGGGAACACAGATACCAAGCAGGTGATGCGGCCAAGAATGGACATTTTTGCCCTTAATGAGGATGATAGTTATGGACAGATCATTCCGGTTATCATAGAAAACGGTTATTCCCGAATTCCTGTTTATAAAGACAGTATTGACAATGTCACCGGGATCCTCTATGTCAAGGATCTGTTGCCTTATATTGAAGAAACAGATTATGACTGGAAAACACTGCTTCGGGATCCTTACTTCGTGCCCGAAAATAAGAAACTGGATGATCTGCTCAACGATTTTAAGGATAAGAAAAACCATTTGGCGATAGTTGTTGACGAGTATGGTGGAACAAGCGGATTAATTTCTCTGGAAGATATTATTGAGGAGATCGTGGGGGATATAAGTGATGAATTTGATGATGAAGACCTGGTATTTTCCAAACTGGACGAAAATAATTATGTTTTTGAAGGTAAGACCCCTTTGAAGGATTTTTACCGCGTGATCAAACTCGAAAACCCTACTTTGTTTGAAGAGAATAAAGGGGAAGCCGAAACCCTGGCCGGTTTTCTATTGGAAATTTCTGGTAGTTTCCCGAAAAAAGGAGACGTGATCCTTTTCGATAGCTTCAGTTTTAAGGTAGAGGTTATTGATCATAAAAGGATCAAACAGATCAAATTAAGTATTGTCGGGCAATGAAAAAGTGGAATTTTTTAATGGTTTTCATGCTGTTGCTCCAGTCCTGTAATGACGATGTCCAGCCTAAGCCTAAAGCTTTTCTTTTTCTTGAATATCCCCAGGCAGCCTATGAGCAATTGGAACGGGAATGCCCTTTTACTTTCGAGAAGAATACCGCAGCCGTCGCGAAGCATCCTGCAGGAGCCCCCGATTGCTGGCTAAACCTTGAATATGAGCTGCAAAATGGCACCATCTTTATCACTTATCAGCCTGTAATAGGAAATCTCGATTCCTTACTTACTGATGCTCAAAAATTGCCTTTACAGCACACAATTATGGCCGATGCCATTGAAGGAGATGTCTACACCAATCCTTATCACAGAACTTACGGCATGTTCTATGAAGTTGAAGGTAATGCAGCTTCTCAGGCTCAATTCTACCTCACAGACAGTACAGAACACTTCCTTACAGGATCGGTTTATTTCAACGTGCAGCCAAATTTCGATTCTATACTTCCTGCCGCAGCTTATCTTAAAAACGATATTAAGCACCTAATGGAGACTGTTCGCTGGAGAGATTCGCAATAAATAACAACAAAAATCCTTTTGTTTTTAAGTAAATGGCGACTTTTGGGGTTAAATCCAATTTTATAAATGCCGGTAAAAAACCTGAAATGGATCTATCTCATACTGCTTGCGCTGGTTTGGGGAAGTTCTTTTATCCTCATTAAAAAAGGACTTGTAGGGCTAAGTCCTCTTCAGGTGGGGTCTCTTAGAATTGTATCTGCCGCTCTGTTTCTATTACTTGTCGGGTTTAGAAGTCTTAAAAATATTAAAGGGAGGCAGTGGATGTGGATTGCTTTTTCAGGATTTTTCGGCACGTTCTTTCCCGCATATCTGTTCTCTTTTGCCGAGACCGAAATAGACAGTGCAATTGTATCTATTCTTAATTCTACCACTCCTTTGCTGTCTATGCTGGTGGGGGTTTTTGCCTTTGGAGTTACCTTTCTAAGGAACAAGTTCATAGGGGTGATGGTTGGTCTGGCCGGAACTACCGCGTTAATCATGAGCGGTGCCGCCGTCAATCCGGAACAAAATTACTGGTACTCTTTACTGGTGATTCTTGCCTCCCTCTTTTATGGTGTTAATGCCAATGTGATCAAGACCTATCTCTCCGGAATTCCCGCACTGGCGATAACCACCGGGAATTTCATGGTGATTGCTATTCCCGCCCTTGTAGTACTTGGCAGTACAGGATTTTTTTCAGCTGAAGTTATAAGCCTTCCGGAAGTTCAGTTGTCCCTTATTTACATTGCTATTCTTGGCATTATCGGGACCGGGGTCGCTTTGATCTTTTTCAACAAACTGATACAAATCTCAGATCCTGTTTTTTCAACTTCGGTGACTTATCTAATTCCGATTGTAGCCTTGGGATGGGGTGTTCTTGATGGAGAAGATTTCACTCTTTTTCAGCTATTCTCGGGTCTTCTCATCCTGTTAAGTGTGGTGATTGTCAACCGAAAAAGAAAAAGAGCATAATTTTTTTGGAGTGTTTTTAACTTTTTATTAACTTTACATTGACATTTAATCCCTAAAGTGTTAAGTCATGCAAAAGAAATTGTTTTATGGATTTACGCTATTTGTTTTTCTTTTTTTATTAATAGCATGGCAGTTTGCCGCCACCGAACTCGCTGAACTCCAATCAAAATCAAATACTACTATAGATGAACCGGATTCTCAACTGGCCCTGGTACAGGAGCTATACTATTAGTCTGGTAGTCTGAAAATCAGTTGAAACTCTCGAATTCTCCCTGCAACCAGATCGGGTAAAGGATCTTTTATGCTAAATTAGAACAATAAGAAAACCGGCCTTTGGACCGGTTTTCCTTTTTATAAAGCCTTTTTCCTATTGGAAATCTTCTTCTGATACTCCTTCATTTACCTTGATATCTGATACATTTAACTCAAGGGTCATTTGAGGTAATTTTTGAATTAAGGTATACGGAAATTTTATTCCTTTCACTTCCTTATAATTGCTGTAAACGAGTGGAATGCTCATGCTTTGTGGTCCTTCTCCGGCAATCTTAACCTGTTTTAGCTTTAATCCGGTTTGGGTGCTATAGTAGTTGGTAGTGGTTTCATCCATTTTTACTACATAAGCATCTTCCCCTTCTACGTTTTCTATACCCTCTAAAGTGGCATTTTTGTAATCTAATTCAGGGAAAGGTGTAGACTCGACTTTTGCGGCCGCAATCTGTTTCTCGTTAAAAGGAATTTTTTGTCCCTGAGCCATGGCATAACCTTCAGTTCCGTTAAATACCTGTTTCTGCATGACGTTTCCGTTTACTGAAACTATGTTGGAAGACATTCCCTTCTTGGTAGTTTTGGATTCCAGATTCATGTTCATTCCCTGAACATTACCTTGTGCAATCAAGACAACAGACTCAACCTTTTCTACGGCATCTTTTCCGCCGATGGCTTCAATATATTTATTGAAAACCTTCTCTGCGGTCAGGTCTCCCGCTACTTTTTTGTTGAATTCTGGCTTTTCAATTGGATTAGCGTTCTTATCAAAATACTTAACCGGGATTTCTTTTCCGTTATAGGAAAAATTCTCCAAAGTTTCGGCTACGTCGCTACCTTTTCCGGCAATAACAATCCGTGTATTGTCTATAAGAAAATACTTTTTCGCCACTCTCTGGATATCTTCGGCAGTAACGGCATTGATCTTCTTTAGATAAGTCTGGTAGAAATTTTCAGGAAGCTTATCTGTTTCGATGTTTAACGCATACTGCGCAATAGTTGCAGGTTTTTCCAGAGCAAGAACAAAGTCACCTGTATATTTGGCTTTGGCGTTGGCTAACTCTTCTTCAGAAACCTTCGTATCTCGAATTCTTTGAAGCTCGTCAAGGAAGGCGACTACTGCAGAATCTGTAACCGCGTTACGCACACTTGCGGTTGCCACAAAACGCGCCACATATTTGTCGTCTCCAGTGCTTGAATAAGCACCATAGGTATAACCTTTGTCTTCTCTAAGATTAAGGAAAAGACGGGCTTCTCCACCTCCACCAAGGATCTTGTTGGCGATCAAAGCAGGAAAGTAATCTTCATCTCCTTTTTTTAGCTGAATGGTATTTGTTAACTGTACCTCGCTTTGAACAGCATTTGGAAAATTGATGAAGTCCATTTCGGTTTGGCTAACATTATCAACTTTTGGCAGGTTATGAGCAGGAAGGTTCTTCTTTTTCCAATTCGTGAAGTTCTTTTGAACCAGGTCTTTTACTTCGGAAGGGTTCACATCTCCAACCACAACAAGGTATGCGTTCTGGGGAACAAAAAATTGTTGATAATAGTCCTTTACATCCTGAAGGCTAAGGTTCTTTACAGTTTCTGCGCTAGCAAACTCTCCGTATGGGTGGTTTTTTCCATAGGCCAGTGCCCGGCTTAACTTTCTTGCGTTTTCAGCCACATCTTTTTCAGAGACTTTTAAACCTTCCAGAGTTCTCTCTTTTTCCTTTTGAAACTCTTCTTCTGTGAAATTAGGATTTAAAGCCCCTTTGGACATCAACTCAAGGATTCTTGGGAAATACTTGGAAAGCGTATTTGCCGATGCTCCCGAAGAGTAGAAGTTAAGATTGGCGCCCAAATAATCTACCTCTTCATTAAATTTATCTTTTGGAATTTCTTTTGTTCCCTCACCAAGCATGGCACCCATCAAACTGGAAACACCAGCTTTTTCACCTTCCGCATAAGGGGGGTTATCCATTGAAAGTCTCATGTTTACCCGTGGAAGCTTATGGTTTTCTACCACAAGGACCTTAAGCCCATTGTTAAGGGTGAACGTTTGGGGTTTCCCAATGTTAATCTCTGGCGCAGGACCCGGTTCGGGCATTTGGCTGCGGTCAATTTGAGCCTGAATTCCTGTTGTACAAAGGAAAAAGACTACTAATGCTATAAATCTATCCATCATTTTTTAAATTTTACTGTTCAGAATCATCTTTCTTCGGAAGGTATTTCAATACCAGCCTTTGATTCTCATTTAGATATTGGTTTGCTACGCGTTTGATATCCTCTCGGGTAATATTGCGATAAATATCAATCTCATTATTGATTAGGTCTGTATCTCCGTAAAGCGTGTGGTAAGTGGCAAGGGAACTGGCGATCCCTTCAATACTGCTGTTAGAATTTACAAAACGGTTCTCAAAGGTGTTTTGAAGTTTTTCAAACTCTCTTTGGCTAATTAGCTCTGTTTGCAGTTTTTGTATTTCCTCGTCAACTTCAGCAGTAAGGGTGTCAAGAGAAGTATCTCCCATTGGCATACCAAAAATGATGTATTCTCCGTAATCCTCCTGTGAAAGGTTGAATGCTCCAATTTGAAGTGCCTGTTTTTGCTCGTCAACCAGCTTTTTATAAAGTCTGGAAGACTTTCCGCTAGAAAGAACAGAAGAAATCATGTCTAAAACAAAAGCATCACGCTCGGTCATAGCGGGAGTTCTGTAAGCCAAAGCAAGAGCCGGAATCTGGATGTTTGGATCATAATAGGTGTCCTGAATCTCCTCAGTAATGGGTTGTTCTTTAGCAAAATTTCTTGTCACCTCTTTACCGGCAGGAATAGGACCAAAATAATCTTCGATCATTTTTTTGGTCTCCTCAATATTAATATCTCCGGCAACTACTAAAGTGGCATTGTTTGGGGCATAGTATTCCTTGAAGAACTGTTGGAACTCTGCCAGCTTAGCAGCATCTAGATCTTCCATATAGCCAATGTTGGGATCCTTGTAGGGGTGCTGCTTAAACAGGTTAGATGAAACTTCATCTACCAGATGACCATAAGGGCTATTATCCACTCTTAGTCTTCTTTCTTCCTTGATAACTTCATTTTGGGTATCAACTCCCCCTTGTTTAATTACGGGATGCATCATCCTTTCCGATTCCATCCAGAGGCCTAGCTCCAGGTTGTTGGAAGGGAAGATCTCGTAATAGTAAGTTCTGTCATTTGAGGTGTTGGCATTATTAGATCCTCCATTGGAAGATACAATCTTGAACCAATCACCTTTTGGAATGTTTTCTGTTCCTTCAAAAAGCAAGTGCTCAAAGAAGTGAGCAAATCCTGTTTTGTTGTTTATGCGGTCTTTTCCGCCAACGTGGTACATCACAGAAGTAGTGACTACCGGCGCCGAGTTATCCTGGTGCAGGATGACGTCAAGGCCATTATCCAGCTCATACTGGGTAAATTCAACCTCTTGTGCAATCCCGGCTATACTTAGCAGGAGCGCACAGGCTGTTAATTTGAAACTCTTGGTCATTTTAATTGGATTTTAATTTTGTACAATTGATAAGTATGAAAAAATACTAAAACGTTACAGGAAAGTAGAAATAATTGAGGTTCAGGACTTTTTAATTGGTTGTAAATTTATCCCTGCCGGTGTTTTCAATAGCATCAACAATTGGGGCCTCTTGTATGCTGGCGCTCAGTTTGATGCAGCTGCTTATGACAGGTGAAATACTCGTGGAAGAAAAAAACACCCCTACTAAAACAAAGCTTTGCAAATTAATTAATTAGAAGTATATTTGCACCCGCCTAAGAAAAAAAGGCGATCAATTAAACCATTAATTAAAGACGCTATGTACGCAATTGTAGAGATAGCAGGGCAGCAATTTAAAGTTGCAAAAGACCAGAAAGTGTTCGTTCACCGTTTGGCAGGAGAAGAAGGAGATAAAATTTCTTTCGACAAAGTTCTTCTAACAGGTGACGGTGACGACATTACTTTAGGCGCCCCAGCTATAGACGGAGCTTCTGTTGATGCTACCATCACCAGGCACCTAAAAGGAAACAAAGTAATTGTTTTCAAAAAGAAAAGAAGAAAAGGTTACCGTGTAAAGAATGGTCACCGCCAGGCACTTACTGAAATTTCTATCTCAGGAATTTCTCTTCCAGGTGCTAAAAAATCAACTTCGGCTAAGAAAGAAGAACCAAAAGCTTCAACTGAAGAAAATAAAGATCTTTCTTCGCACACAGTTGCCGAACTAAAAGAAATGGCTAAAGAAAGAGGACTGGAAGGTTATTCTTCAATGAAAAAAGCCGAATTAGTAGCAGCTTTAAGCTAAACGTTTAACAGTAAAAAGGAAATAAAATGGCTCACAAGAAAGGAGTAGGTAGTTCCAAGAACGGTAGAGAATCAGAATCGAAACGCTTAGGTGTTAAGATCTTTGGTGGACAGGCTGCCATAGCTGGAAATATCATCGTTAGACAAAGAGGTACTGCTCACAATCCGGGAGAGAATGTGTATGCAGGAAAAGACCATACTTTACATGCCAAAGTTGACGGTATCGTAAAATTCACTAAAAAGAAAGACAATAAATCTTACGTTTCTATTGAACCGTTTGAAGCTTAGTCTCTTCTTTATTAGATAAATAAGAAACCCCTTCTGGAAACAGAAGGGGTTTTTTCGTATTTTTAAGGGAGATGTTAAAACCTACGGAAGATGGAATATATCACCGTTCATACCACGACCGATAAAACCGAAATCTCCTCCCTAAAAGCCCTTTTTGAAGGGAAAGGAATCCATTATCGTATTATTGATGAAGACCGTGAAGCTATTGCTGAGCCAGACCGTCCCGAACAAAGGCTGGAGGTGAGGGAAGAAGACCGGGAGAAGGCACGAAAGCTGCTTCATGAATCGGGATTTCTTCGAATTGAACGGCCTTCTTATCAGGAAAGTCAGCGAAAAACCCCGGTGAAACGCTGGATGTTTCTCTTCCTGGCAGCCCTCGTGCTCTTGATTGTTATCCTGCTCATCACCTGGTTCATGAATCCCGATTTCTAAAGTCATAAAAAAATCCCCTCCAAAAATGTCATTTTTGAAGAGGATTGAATTTTTATAAAGTCTAATGTCTAATACCTGTAATATTCCGGTTTGAATGGGCCTTCAACGGTTACTCCAATATAATCAGCTTGTTCTTTGGAAAGTTCAGTCAATTCAACTCCTATCTTTTCAAGGTGTAGCGCTGCTACTTTTTCATCTAAATGCTTCGGAAGCATGTAAACTTTGTTCTCGTATTCTCCATTATTGTTCCAAAGCTCCATTTGTGCGAGCGTTTGGTTAGTAAAGGAATTACTCATCACAAAACTTGGGTGTCCTGTAGCACAACCAAGATTTACGAGTCGGCCTTCAGCTAAAAGAATAATATCTTTCCCGTCAATGGTGTATTTATCAACCTGTGGCTTGATCTCTACTTTAGTGTTTCCGTAGTTCTCATTTAACCAGGAAACCTGAATCTCGTTATCGAAGTGCCCAATGTTACAAACGATGGTTTTGTCTTTCATCGCCTTGAAATGCTCGGCTCTTACGATGTCTTTATTTCCTGTAGTGGTGATCACGATATCTGCTTTTTCAACTACATTCTCAAGTTTCTTTACTTCAAATCCATCCATTGCGGCCTGTAGCGCACAAATTGGATCGATCTCGGTAACCGTAACGATCGCGCCTGCTCCTCTAAAAGAAGCGGAAGTACCTTTACCAACGTCCCCATATCCGCAAACCACAACGCGTTTTCCGGCAAGCATTACGTCGGTTGCACGACGAATGGCGTCAACCGCGCTTTCTCTACATCCGAATTTGTTGTCAAACTTCGATTTAGTAACCGAGTCGTTTACGTTGATGGCAGGCATTGGCAGAGTTCCGTTTTTCATGCGCTCATAAAGTCTGTGCACTCCTGTAGTCGTTTCTTCAGAAAGGCCTTTAATACCTTCGGCCAGTTCTGGATATTTATCCAAAACCATATTGGTAAGATCCCCACCGTCATCAAGGATCATGGTAAGGGGTTTGCGCTCTTCTCCAAAGAAAAGGGTTTGCTCTATACACCAGTCAAATTCTTCCGCAGTCATACCTTTCCAGGCGTAAACAGGAACACCGGCAGCGGCTATAGCAGCGGCAGCCTGGTCTTGAGTAGAGAAAATATTACATGAGCTCCAGGTCACTTCAGCACCTAAAGCCACCAAAGTTTCGATGAGAACCGCAGTTTGAATGGTCATGTGAAGACAACCGGCAATACGGGCGCCTTTAAGCGGCTGCTGCTGGCCATATTCTTTACGAAGAGCCATAAGGCCCGGCATCTCGGCTTCGGCAAGTTCTATTTCTTTCCTTCCCCAGTCGGCCAGGGAAATATCTTTCACTTTATACGCAGTATATGGTACTGTTTTCGTTGACATATTATTATATTTGATTTAGCACTTTCAAAAGCGCAAAAATACGGAATTTTTAAGAGTTTTTCATGCCACTTTACAAAACAATAACAATTGATGATGATACTAAGGTCCTCATTTGGAAGATAGAAGAAAACTTCGAAGATCTTAGTAAGGGCGTGGGGTTGACCCCACATTGCAGGCAAAGGGTAGACGGTATGAAAAGCGATCTCCATAGACGCGGATTCATGAGCGTGAGGCACCTTTTGGCTGCACTTGGTTATACAGATTTTGACCTGTTCTACGATGAGGAGGGAAAACCACATTTAAGAGACGGTAAATTCATTTCCATTACCCATTCTTTTGTGTTTTCGGGCATTATTGTGAGTAACAAAAAAGTGGGTATCGACATAGAAAAACAGCGGGATAAAATCTTGAGTATCGCATCAAAATTTACGCCTGTTGAAGAATACCGTACTCTTGCCAATGTTGATGCCTTAATTAGAAAGCTCACCATTGTTTGGGGTGCCAAAGAAGCGGTTTATAAGTTATATGCCCGGCCAAAAGTGAGTTTTTTGCAGCACATCAATATCACCGATTTTGATTTTGACGATCAAAAGACCACCGGGAAGATCTTTTTTCATGGTGAGACCTCCTGGTATAGTTTTGCTTTTACCGAATTTGAAGGATTTACCTGTGTTTATGCCCTTCAAAAGATTAAAGCCAAAGCATGAGCGTAGTCGAAAAAGGCATTTTTGAGGCTCATGAAAAGATGTTGGCAGTATTGATCGATCCCGATAAATTCAATGTTGCTGAAGCCGGACAATTTCTTCGGAAGATTCCTCATATCACCACTCATATTTTTATTGGAGGCAGCAGTGTTGAAAAGGGCAAAACCGAAGCCTGTGTAAAAGCCATAAAAGCTGAAACCCGACTGCCGGTTGTTCTTTTTCCGGGCGATCATTCTCACATTACCCCGCAGGCCGATGCCCTATTATTTCTAAGTCTTATCTCGGGAAGAAACCCCGAATATCTTATAGGGCAACAGGTAAAATCTGCGCAAAAAATCCGGGAGAGCAGGTTGGAGGTCATTCCTACAGGATATATTCTTGTTGACGGCGGAACTTTTTCGGCCGTACAACGAGTGAGCGGGACTCAGCCGTTAAGTCAACTGGATCCTCAAATTATTGTTGATACCGCTTTGGCCGGACAGTATTCGGGGAAAAAACTTATTTATCTCGAAGCCGGAAGCGGTGCCAAAAATGTCATTTCTGAAGCGGTTGTTTCCGCAGTAAAAGAAGCCATTGAGATCCCGTTGATCGTAGGCGGAGGCATTCAAACCCAAGAGCAGCTAACCGGAATGTATGCTGCCGGCGCCGATCTGGTAGTAATAGGTACGGCCTTCGAAAAAGGGGAATTTTTTAATGCCTTTGAAGAAATCCCCGCGAATAATCTTCTAAAAGGCTGATGAACCGCCTTAATCTTTCTAATTTTGATCTTCATGAAAAAAATTAAAAAAATAAACTATGCAAATATCTGTAGAACTCGCCCTCACACCGCTGCAGGACGATTTTGAGGCACCCATAAAGAAATTTATCAAGACCCTTCGCAGCTCGGGTTTTACCGTAATAGAAAATCCGCTAGGTACGCAGATCTATGGGGAATATGATAAGATCATGGACTTCCTTACCGAAGAAGTGAAAGAAACTTTTATGTCTATGGACCACGTGATAATGACGATGAAGTTGGTTAAAGGCAACCGAAGCAAGTATGCAGCCGATTTTTGATTTTCTTTTTCAGCAGTATCAGGACTATCCAACTTTATTTATAATTCTGGAGATCATTGCGGTGATCTTTGGTTTTATGTCGGTTTGGTATTCAAAACAGGAAAATATCCTTGTCTATCCCACCGGGATCATAAGCACGGTTATTTTTGTTTACCTTCTTTGGCAATGGGAGCTGCTGGGAGACATGATGATCAATTTCTACTACTCGACCATGAGTATTTATGGCTGGTACGTATGGACCAGAAAGGTAGATGCAGATCATTATATTCCCATTACCACCACCACTAAAAAGGAAAAGCTGTGGAGCATATTAATCTTTTGTGCCACCTGGCTATTTACTTTTTTGATCTATGATTTTTTCGACAAGTGGAACAGCTGGACGGCTTATGTGGATACCATAACGACCTCCATTTTCTTTGTGGGTATGTGGCTCATGGCGCGTAAGAAACTGGAAAACTGGATATACTGGATCATTGGAGATATCATTTCTGTGCCGCTTTACTTTTATAAAGGACTTACTTTTACCAGCCTGCAGTATTTTGCATTTACAATCATTGCCATCTACGGCTACAAAACATGGAAAGAAAGCTTGAGCAAAGGTCACGTGACCTCTTGAAAATTGTATTATTCGGTCCCGAATCTACAGGAAAAACAACACTTGCCCGCCGGTTAGCAGCTCATTTTGATACAGAATGGGTGCCTGAGTTTTCACGGGATTACCTGCAGCAAAGGTGGGATGAAGAGCAGAAGATATGTGAGATTAAGGATATTTTGCCCATTGCAGAAGGACAGATGCAGCTGGAAAATGCGGCTGCTGCCAAAGCTAAAAATGTCCTTATCTGCGACACTAATCTTCTGGAAACTGTAGTCTATTCACAGGTTTATTATGAAGGGCATTGTGACCCCATACTTCTTAAACAAGCGTTAAAAGCTCATTACGATCTGTATTTTTTGACGTATATTGACATACCCTGGGTTGAAGACGATTTGCGCGACCGACCCCATCAACGGGAACTTATGTTCGCTAAATTCAAAGCAACTTTAGACAGGTACAACCAGCCATATCATATCCTTAAAGGAAATTATGAGGAGCGGTTTGACGTGGCCGTAAAAACAATTGAAGAACTTTTAAAACGCAAAGAAGTTGGACTTTAATGAAAATGACATTTCTCAAATAAGGGAAAAAGGCATAACTCCTGAAAAAGTTCAGGAACAAATCGAGATATTTAAACGCGGCAATGAGGCCGTAAATATTATAGAAGCTGCCACGGTACGCAATGGAATCCTGCAGCTTTCCGAAGAAGAAAAGCAGCGTCTTATAGCGCTGTATGATTCTAAAAGAGAGGAGCTTGACATTCTTAATTTTATTCCCGCTTCGGGCGCGGCAACCAGGATGTTTAAGTCACTGTACAAATTCGTACAGGACTACAATCCACAGGAAGAAGATGTAGATGATTATGTAGAGCGGCAAAATGACCCTAAGCTGGAATCTTTTTTCGCCAGAATGAAAGACCTGCCCTTCTATGATGAGGTTCAAAATCAAATACATCATTACCATCCTAAGTTTGATGAGCTCACTGAAAATAAGCAACAGCTTATCCTGGTAAGGACAATGCTGGAGGAAGAAGGCTTAAACCTTGGAGAACAGCCAAAAGGCCTTGTACCTTTTCATAAATATGACGAATCTTCGGCAACTTCATTTGAAGAACATTTGCGGGAGGCGGTAGATTATGCTGCTTCTAAAGATAAGGTTAGAATCCATTTCACTGTTTCTGAAGAGCATCGTGAGAAATTTGAGGCAGAGGCCAGACGAATAAGAACCGATTTAGAAAAGGAAACGGGAGTAACCTACCATATCTCTTATTCATATCAGGATCCCAAAACCGATACTCTGGCAGTGACCAGGGAAAATGAACCTTTCAGGGATGAAAATGGGAATATGTTCTTTAGGCCCGGTGGCCATGGAGCTCTTATTAATAACCTTAACCAACAGGATGCAGACCTCATCTTCATCAAGAATATTGACAATGTTGTAATTCCTAAAAACCGACAGACCCTGGCCGAAAACAAAAAAATACTCGCCGGTAAGTTGCTTGAGCTACAGGAAAAGACCTTTGGCTATTTAAAAAAGCTGGAGGCAGAGGTGAGTGAGGAAGAGCTTTCTGAAATGGGAGAATTTCTTCAGAAGAAATTAAATTCGGGACTTGACATTAAATTTGAAGAACTCCAAAAAGGGGAAAAAACCGGCACCCTTAAAAAATTGCTTGACCGGCCAATTAGAATTTGTGGAATGGTCAGGAATGAAGGTGAACCCGGAGGCGGCCCATTTTGGGTAGAACACAAAAATGGAGAAATTTCACTGCAAATCGTAGAAAGCGCCCAGATAGATCATAATAATTATCAGCAAAGTAAGATATCACAGGAAGCCACTCATTTTAATCCGGTGGATGTAATCTGTGCCTTTAAAGACTATAAAGGGGAGAAATTTGATTTGCTGAAATATGTAGATGAAGACACTTTCTTCATCGCCAATAAAACCAAAGATGGCAAAGACCTGAAGGCGCTGGAACTTCCTGGATTGTGGAATGGTGCCATGGCACGTTGGATATCCATTTTTGTGGAAGTTCCTGTCGAGACTTTTAATCCGGTTAAGACGGTGGCCGATCTACTCAAATCATCTCACCAGGTGAAGTAATTTTGGACGAACAAAGACTATTTCAGGAAATAGACTATAAAGCTGTTCGCAGCTCGGGTGCGGGTGGGCAAAATGTGAATAAGGTCGCTACCAAAGTGGAACTGCACTTTAATTTACCCGCTTCCGAAGCATTTTCTGAACCCGAAAAACAGCGGCTGCTTAGAAAGCTGGGAAGCAAACTTACCAATGCCGAAGAACTCGTGTTGCAATGCGAAGAGAGCCGCAGTCAGCATAAGAACAAGGAGATAGTTACCCAGCGACTGCTGGAGCTTCTAAAGCAAGCTTTGATAAAACCCAAACCCAGGAAGAAAACAAAGGTTCCAAAAAGGGCAAAAATGAAAAGGCTTAAGAAGAAGAAGATGAAATCTGAAAAGAAAGCGACAAGAAGAGATCCTCTAAAAGATTAAAGAATGATGATTACTGGATTTTGAGGATAATTTCCCCATATTTCTGTAGAAAATTCCCATTTCCCCAATACTTAATTCAAAGCAAAACTATGCCAAAAGCCCCAGGATCAGGGGCTTTTGTCTTTTTTAGAAAAACGGAATAGATTTTTCTATACTCCTAACAAATCACTAGAACAATTTAAAAAAACCGAATTATGAAAAAGATATTTTTAACAGTAGTAGCCGCATCAGCAATGTTATTTTCGGCTCAAAACCTTTCAGCTCAGGAAGACGGGCAAGAGCAGGTAACAGTAGAGGCTACGTCACAGGAAACTTCTGAATTCCAAAAGATCGAAATCTCAGAACTCCCTGCCGAAGTGCAACAATCTGTGGAACGTGATTTTGCAGGCGGAGTAATTTCTGAAGCCTACGTTAAAGAAGAAGAAGGGGAGCAAACATTTAAACTGGTTGTGAAAACAGCTGAAGGTGAGGAAGAGGAACTTTATGCAGATGCCCAGGGTAACTGGCTCGACGAGACTTCAGATGAGCAATAATCTATCTAACCACCAAATGTAGAGAGACCGACTCTAGGTGGCAGCTGCCGAAGGGACATATGCTTAAAATTTCAAGGCCTGCTGTGAAACGGAGATTAAACCATCCCTGAATAGGGAAGAAAAGGAGCTTTTTTAAGCTCCTTTTTTTTATGCTTACTTTTGGGTTTTCAGGTGGATAAAGTTCTAATTTTGTGAAAACGTAATCTCTTATGGCCAAAATATTATTAGTTGAAGATGACGTGGCTTTTTGCACCATGCTGAAAACCTTTCTTACCAAAAAGAAATTTGAGGTTGATGCTGTGTACACCGCGACAGAAGCTTTGAACCAGATATCTCAAAGAGATTATGATGTCGTGATTTCCGATGTTCGTCTTCCCGACAGGGAAGGGTTGGAAGTTTTGAAGGCAGTTAAAGAGAAAAACCAACAAACCGGAGTGATCATGATGACCAGCTATGCCGAAATTAGTATGGCAGTCAACGCGATCAAGGAAGGAGCGCTGGATTATATAGAAAAACCTTTCCATCCCGAGGTGATCCTTAAAGGCATTAATGATGCGCTTTCTAAGGAGACTAAAACCTCTAAGGCTGGGACGCCCGCATCAAAATCTGGAACTAAAAAGAAAACTTCAGGAAATACTTTTATCAAAGGAGTGAGCGAGGCTTCCGAAAAACTCAATAACTATATTGATCTTGTTGCGCCCACCACCATGTCTGTGCTTATCATGGGGGAAAGCGGTACCGGAAAGGAACAAATTGCC
The DNA here is from genome assembly GCA_049687615.1 of Salinimicrobium sp. GTDB lineage: Bacteria > Bacteroidota > Bacteroidia > Flavobacteriales > Flavobacteriaceae > Salinimicrobium. The sequence goes on from JBAVJE010000128.1 coordinate 18,296, forward strand.
AAGAGTATTCATGACAAAAGCAAAAGAAGTACCGCGCCTTTTGTCGCGGTTGATTGCGGAGCCATTCCAAGGGAGCTTGCGTCCAGCGAGTTCTTTGGTCATATCAAGGGCTCCTTTACCGGCGCTGTAAACAATAAAACCGGGCATTTTGAAGCTGCCAACGGCGGGACTTTATTTCTCGACGAGATTGGAAATCTTAATTATGAATTGCAGGTTCAGCTTTTAAGGGCTTTGCAGGAGAGAAAGGTAAAACCGGTGGGCAGTAACGAGGAAATACGGGTCGATATCAGGGTTATCGCCGCTACCAATGAAGATCTTTCCAAGCTGGTTCAAAAAGGGGATTTTAGGGAAGATCTTTACCACAGGCTTAATGAATTTTCGGTCAAGGTGCCGCCTCTAAAGGACCGGGAGGATGACCTTATGATCTTTGCCAATTATTTTCTTGACAGCGCGAATGCCGAACTTGAAAAAGATATTGAAGGTTTTGCCGATGATGTGGTGGCTGCGTTTAAGGCTTATCACTGGCCGGGAAACCTGCGGGAGCTCAAAAATGTCATCAAAAGAAGTGTTTTACTTACTAATAACGACCTTATCCAGACCGCTGTGCTTCCTTCCGAAATCATGAATGCATCTAAAAAGGAAGAAAGTGAAACCTCTTATGGTCTTTTTAAAAATAAAAATGAAGAAGAATTGATTCTTGAGGCACTCAAAAAATCCAATGGTAATAAGAGCAAAGCGGCCCGCCTGCTCTCGATAGATAGAAAAACGCTTTACAATAAACTTAAGCAGTACGACATCAAACTTTGATTTCCTGCTGAAGCCTTGAAAGCAATTGCTGTATCTCTTTTATAAGAAATTCCATATCGGGTTTAGTAACCTCCTCTGTTTTTCTGTCCTCAAGTTTTTTCAGCAGCCCCACGAGATGATTTGCCCGCAGCTGTTTGAACATGGGGAGCATTTTGTGTGCAATGGCAGAAACACGCTCTTTATCCTCTTTTTCAAAGGCCAGCTCAAGCGCCTGCATACCCGAGGAGGTACTTTCAATAAAAGCGCTGAGGATCGCCGCAAGCGCATCATCATCATCTCCTGCAAAATTCTTGATTTCTGAAAGCGTATATCCTTTTTCCTCATCAATAGTACTAATGTTTTCCTCTTGTTTCCTCTTTAGCTCCACTTCCAACACAGCTTCAATCAGGTCGATGAGTTGTTTGGAAGAGTAGGGTTTCATAAGACTGCCGCTAAATCCCATTTTTAAGTAGTCTGCGGGACGAACATTTGGCTGGCCGGATAGAGCTACAATAGGAATGTTGGGATGTTTTTTCTTCATGTGCTGCAGTAGTTGCACCCCATCCATATGAGGCATCTGAATATCGGTAAGGACGAGATCGATCTCTTCCTGTTTAATCTTCTCCAGAGCCTCTTTCCCATTGGTTGCCGAGAATGAGGTCATTCCGGTAGTTTTTACAAATTCCCGTAGCAGCCCTAACTGGGCCGGTTCGTCATCCACCAGTAAAATGCGGTAATTTCTCAGGTCCTTAAGTCGTTTTTCTTCGGAAACAGCCGTTTCTTCGAATTTACCTTCAGCCAGTTTCACCGGGATTTCCACTATAAAAGTACTGCCCTGGCCGGGTTCACTTTCCAGGCTAATGTTACCCTTAAGCAGGCTTGCGATCTTTTTGCTTATCGACAACCCGAGTCCTGAGCCGCCAAAGCGCTTTTCGATAGAGGAATTTTCCTGGGAAAACTCCTCAAATACATTTTCTTTTTGCTCTTTTGAAATCCCGATCCCGGTATCTTTCACCTCTAGCTTCAGTAGGTGCCGATGTTCTTTTCTCTCCATCCGGGCCCGCACCTCTACATATCCTTCCTGGGTAAACTTACAGGCGTTGCTCACTAAATTAGTCAGGATCTGCTTTATTCTGAAAGGATCAGAAATCACCGCCCGGTCCAGTTCTGGGGAAAGGTCAATACGTACTTCTACGGCCGCAGGTTTTTCCGGCGGAATTGCATTCTCGACAGTTTCTTGTATGAGATGCTTAGGATTAAAAGTGAGTTCATCAATAGACATTTTTCCGGCATCGAGTCGCGAAAGGTCAAGCAAATCATTTACCAGGTGTAGCAGGTAATCTGAAGATTTCTTCAATTGGTTGAGATACCGGTTTTGAGATTTGCTGAGATCGGTTTTTTCCAGTAAGCCAGTATAACCCACCACCGAATTAAGGGGAGAACGAATATCGTGAGTAACAGTATTCATAAACTGTTCCCGGCTCTTTAGCAAGGATTCAGCATAGGTTTTGGCATCTTCCAGCTGGCCACGATAGCTCTGGCTTCGAGACACATCTCTTATCACTAAAAAGACGAAAACAAGAATTACGAGCAGACTTATGGCTCCTATAATGGCAATTATCTGGGAGGTTTGCTGCACGGTATCCTGCCAATTCTCTACCTGCGCTAAAGAGGATTTCCTCTCTTCACCTTCAATTGCAGAAAGCAGGGTCCTGAGCCTGTTATTAAGTTTAATCTCATTATTCAATAATTGATTTTCCTGTGCCCGCAGCTCTTGCCTGTAGTTGCGGTCCTGGATTTCCAATTGGTTTAACACCTGCTTGACCGAGGTCACCAAAGAATCTACGGTAATATTTGAAGGCTCGCGATTTTCAACTTTAGCATATTCCAGTAACCTTACCAACAATCGGCGCTGGTGAGGTTCAAGGTCTTTGAATCGCTGTTCATAATTGGGATCCTCAAAGGTTTCATCTACTTTTTGAAGTTCATCGAGCACACGCGAATAATAACTTTTGGTCTCGCCGGAAGCCCGAATTTGCAGCAGCTCTTCAAGGTTTTCTGATTTTTGTGAGAGCAGAATATTGATACTGTCAATTTCCCGGCCGAGAAAACTGCCCGGCTCTATATTTTTCAGTTTTTCTAAAGTGGTCTTGATGGAATCAATTTGATTGGTATAATCAGGTAGGCCCTCAATATCACTATTCTGGATAAGCTGCCGGCTTAGACTTTCTGCTTTATAAAGTTTTGTGGCTGCTTCCCCCACCAGGAGTAGTTTTTGGTTTCCCGAGTTATTCCGTTCGGTCATGCTGGTGTAGGAGATGACCTGTTCATAAACAAACCACATGGCCAGCCCGCCAAGAGCTGCCAGGAGAACGTATCCCGCGAAAACGGTAAAGGTGATGGAGGATCTTTTTTTGTTCATAACCTGCTGAAAAAGATAAATGTAAAAGCTTTTTGCGGATAGAGCTGAAAAATAAGGTTAAATCCAAAATCCTTTTTTACATTTGCGGTATCTCAAAGGGGTGCTTACTTCTGCGAAAGTAGTAGAAAAGCTGAGATCATACCCAAAGAACCTGGGCGGGTAATGCCGCCAAGGGACAGCGCACAAAGCGTCAAGTATAGCACTCCTGAAACCATTTCTGTTGTTGAAATCTAATGGTTCTCAGGATTTTTTTTATCAATAAAATAACCAGGAATAATCGCCCCTTTTATTCGTAAATTTTTTCATTACGAATGAAAACTCTTTTCTTATTCATAATCTTTTCATTGACCACTTTGTTCGGGTTTTCCCAGCAATACCAGTTGACGGGGACTGTCACCGACAGAGAGATTCCTCTTGCTAATGCTATTGTTCGCGTGGAGGGAAAACAAATGGGAACTGTTACCAATGAACGCGGAAGATATTCGCTGGAACTGGAACAGGGACATTATGCCCTGGTTTTTTCTTATGGAAATAAAAAACGTGTGGAAATAGCTCTTTCCGAAGATATGATCCTGGATATCGACATGAGTGATGCTCAGGAAACTTTGGATGAGGTTTTTCTTTCTGCAGTAAGAGTTTCCGCAGATTCACCAATCACCTACAGCAATCTTTCTAATAAAGAAATCGAAGACCGTAACCTGGGGCAGGATATTCCTGCTCTTATGCAGTATATGCCTTCTGTGGTTACCACGAGCGACGCTGGTGCGGGTATTGGCTATTCCGGAATTCGCGTTCGCGGAAGCGATGCGACCAGGGTGAACGTGACTATTAATGGCGTGCCATACAACGATGCCGAAAGCCAGGGAACTTTCTGGGTGAATCTGGGTGATTTCGCTTCGTCTGTTGAAAACCTGCAGCTTCAGCGCGGAGTGGGAACTTCCACCAACGGCGCAGGTGCTTTTGGGGCCAGCCTTAACATTCTTACAGACCGGTATAATATGGAACCTTCCTTAGAGTTGGCCAGCAGTTTTGGCTCCTATAACACTCATAAGAACACGCTAAAATTCAGCACCGGGCTTTTCAACAAGCATTGGGATTTTACCGGAAGGGCTTCTGTGATCAAAAGTGACGGTTATATTGACCGCGCTTCAACCGACCTGAAATCTTACTTTTTTCAGGGAACTTATGTGAATGACAGAACCCTTATTAAGGCGCTTAGTTTTGGTGGGAGTGAAGTGACTTACCAGGCCTGGGATGGGATCGATGCAGATCAATTAAAGGAAAACCGAAGGTTCAATCCTTCGGGTGCCTACACCGATGAGAATGGGAATTTGAAGTTTTACGACAACCATACAGATAATTATAACCAGGATCATTTCCAGTTGCTCTGGAACCAGGACTATGAGGGTGGCTGGGCGTCAAATCTCGCGCTGCATTACACCCTGGGAAGTGGCTATTATGAGTCCTATCGTGAAGACCAGGAGCTTTCGAAATATGGGCTTTCTAATTTTACCGCAAACGCAGAGGAGATTACCGCTACAGATTTGGTGAACCGAAAATGGCTGGATAATGATTTTTACGGGGCAACTTTTAACGTTGAATATCAAGATGAACAAAAAGAGATTATAGTTGGAGGGGGATGGAATAATTATGAAGGCGACCATTTTGGTGATATTATTTGGACGAAATTCGCGCCTTTGGATGAGCCTTTGCAGAGGTATTATTTCAACCAGTCCCAAAAAAGTGATTTAAATATCTTCGGAAAAGCAACCCTTGCTTTAACAGAAAATCTGTCGCTCTACGGAGACCTTCAGCTAAGGAGGATACATTATGAAGTTGACGGCGTGAAAGAAGAGGAGGTGCCTTTTATTGTTGATGACAGTAACACATTCTTTAATCCTAAGGCGGGTTTGACCTACAAATTTTCAGAAGATAACCGCCTGTATTTTTCATATGCCCGTGCTAATCGTGAGCCTAACCGTACAGATTACGAGAATGGAAATCCTAAACCCGAACGGCTAACCGACTTTGAACTGGGCTGGAGATTTGCTTCAGGAAAACTCAAGTTGAACACCAACGTCTATTACATGGATTATCAAAATCAGCTGGTGTTGACGGGAGGACTTAATGATGTGGGTGCACCAATAAGAACCAATAGCGGGAACAGCTATAGGTTGGGTCTTGAAATAGATGCCGATTTTAAGGTTACCGAAAAACTGCACTGGATGCCTAACCTGGCCTTAAGCAGCAATAAAAATAAGGAGTGGATCGCGTCCTGGGACGGGGAACTGGTAAACTTCGGTAAGACTGATATCTCTTATTCTCCCGAAATTGTGGCAGGTAATATTATTGAATATCGTCCTGTTGAAAACCTGGAACTAAAGCTGTTATCCAAATACGTTGGCGCGCAGTACATGAGCAATCTTGAAAATAAAGCTTCAAAACTGGACAGTTATTTTGTAAATGACATTAATGTGCAGTACACCTGGAAAAATGCTCCTTTGTTTAAAGAAGTAGTGCTAACGGGGCTGGTTAGCAACATTTTTGGAGAGAAATACGTTTCCAACGGCTATTACTATACTTACGACTGGGAAGGCGCGACCTATGACGGAGCAGGATATTATCCACAGGCGACTACCCATTTTTTAGCGGGTATAAGCTTGAGGTTCTAAAAATGTCATTTTTGAGACCTTCTTAGTTGGAAACTTCCAGGACATTTCCCACTTTGCTTATGCGGTAAGGTTTAAGACCATATCTTCCTTCTTCTTCTTCTTCTTTTAGCTGCTGGCCGGTGATTACCGTGTAAACATTTCCGTCGTCACAACTACAGGTAGCTTCGGTTCCCTTTACCTCCAAACGGGAACAGGTTTGAGGTATGTGATTGGGATCTGTAAGCTCAAAAGCCATGTATTGGTTGTTGTTGAGGTTATAAATAACAACTCCGTTGATGCCAAAATTTCGGGTCACAAAGGTATTCCCGGGATACCTCAGGGAATTATATTCGGGCAGGTTGAGGTCAAGCCTGAAACTAAAATTAAGATCTGGCAGGTAAGGATTGTTTTTTATTTCATCATCAGCAGAACAGCCAAAAAGCAATAAATTCAGAAAAATAAGGACGAATATGCGTCTCATAAAAGGTTTTTTCAAAGCTACAGCAATAATATTTTAATTTACTATATTTGTTTAAAATCCCGTCGGCGAATGGGATTTTTTCTATTTATGTAAACGATGAAGTTATGAGTAAAGTATCATATTATACCGCAGAAGGACTTAAAAAATTGAGGGATGAGCTTAACCAGCTAAAAGATGTGGAGCGGCCTCGTGCTTCTCAAGCCATTGCCGAAGCCAGGGATAAAGGAGATCTTAGTGAAAATGCAGAATATGATGCTGCCAAAGAGGCGCAGGGTCTTCTTGAAATGAAGATCGCCAAACTTGAAGAGATATACTCTAATGCTCGTTTAATAGACGAATCGCAGCTGGATACATCTAAAGCCTTGGTGCATTCAATAGTAAAGATTAAGAATCTTACAAACAATGCCGAAATGAAGTATAAGCTGGTAGCTCAGAGTGAGGCTGACCTTAAGACCGGAAAAATCTCTGTAGACAGCCCTATTGGTAAAGGTCTTCTTGGTAAAAAAGTGGGAGACGTAGCCGAAGTGCAAGTGCCCAGCGGTAATCTTAAGTTTGAGATCCTCGATATTAGAAGGGATTAATAGAAAATATTTTAAGTTAAAAAAAATCCTTTTTATGAAGGATTTTTTTTGTTTTACTTAAATATTGAGGCTTTTACGAGAAAATGTTTAAATTGTGTTCAAATAAAACAAGATTTTATGCCAACTCTTTTCACGAAGATTATCAATGGAGAAATACCGGCTTATAAAGTTGCCGAAAATGATGAATTCTTTGCTTTTTTAGATATACGTCCCAATACCAAAGGTCATACTTTGTGCATCCCCAAAAAGGAGGTCAACAAGATCTTTGATCTTGATGAGGATACTTACATGGGGCTAATGGCTTTCTCTCGAAAAGTGGCAAAAGCAATTGAAAAGGCCATTGATTGTAAACGTGTAGGAGTGGCTGTGGTAGGACTGGAAGTACCACATGTGCACGTGCATCTCATTCCGCTCCATTCTATGGGTGATATGAATTTCGCGCAAAGTCAGTCTTTTTCTGAAGAGGAGTTTCAAAATATCGCTAACGACATTAAATCCTACTTGTAATGAATATAAATGACTACAAACTGGCGCTGGAGTTGCGCATTGACTTTAGTGACCTCGACATGTATAAGCATGTGAATAACATCACGTTTATCAGATTTCTACAATCGGGAAGGGTGAATTTTTGGGAGGCGACAGGTTTGGCCACATTATATTCCGGTTCAAAAAAAGGAGCTCTCCTGGTTTCCACCCATTGTGATTTCAAAAAATCGCTTTTTTACCCGGGGACAGCTATAGTGAAGACCAAATTGGCCTATGTCAAAAATAGCAGCTTTGGTCTTGACCAGATCATCCTCGATGAACACGGCGAGGTTTGTGCTGAAGGCCGGGATATTGCCGTCTTCTTTGACTTTATTCATGAGGAGGCACTGCCTATTCCCAATGATCTCAAGCAGAGAATGCAGCAGTTTTAACTTTATTCAGTGTGATCTCAAAGGTAGTTCCTTTGTTGATCTCGCTCTTTAACACCCGGATCCTTCCGAGGTGATATTTTTCTATAATGCGCTTTGCGAGAGATAGGCCAAGGCCCCAGCCACGTTGCTTTGTGGTAAAGCCGGGTTCGAAAATCTGTTTGAATTTACTTTTTGGAATACCTTTTCCGGTGTCCCTAATTAGAATATGCACGTTTTTGGAGTCCTGAACAAGACTAATTTCTAACTCACCCTTTCCTCTCATGGCATCGATAGAATTCTTGACCAGGTTTTCTATCGTCCAGCTGTAAAGTTGTGCGTTAAGATTTACCGTGATCTTTTCGTCCGGCAGATTGAGTTTAAAATTGATAAGTTTTGAACTACGGGCTTTGAGATAGTCAAAAGAATCTTTGGTTTTTTCAACAATGTCTACCGGCATAAGAGTAGGTGCAGAGCCTATTTTCGAGAATCGTTCGGTGATGGTTTGCAGGCGATCCACGTCTTTTTCGATCTCCTGAATATATAGCGGATTCACCTTCTCTTCCTTTAAAATTTCGGTCCACCCAATGAGCGATGAAAGCGGAGTCCCGATTTGATGGGCCGTCTCTTTGGCCATTCCGGCCCATAGCTTGTTCTGTTCACTAGATTTCGTGGTGGTATAAAAAAAGTAAATCATTCCTATGAACAGGATTATGATCAAAATGAGTGCCAGCGGATAATACTTAAGCTTCTGGAGCATAGGAGAATTTCCATAGTAGACCTGGTTCACCCTGCCTTCGCCAAGATCCATTTCGATAGGATCATTGTCAGATTTAAGTTCATTGAGAAAATCCTGCAAGGCCTGCTCATCGCTTTTAATATGATCGGGAATGTTGAGGGCATCCACTATTTTTCCGTTGTCATCTACAAGTATCGTAGGAATGCTGGAATTACCGTTCACAATGGCGAGATAAAGGTCAAGACCCGTATCTGTATCCACCTGGTCCAGGTATACCTGCGCCGATGCCCAAATGTTCATCTTACGCCTTTCTTCTTCTTTGATTCTTTGAAAAAAAGATACGGCGTTCCAAACAATAAGGGTGACAATGATCAAGGAGGTGAGAATGATAAGCCAGCGGCGAAAATTCCGTTTGTCTGAAAACCTCATGAAGGCACTGCTTTTGTTGCGTTTAAATATAAGCGTTTTAACGCAACTAATATTGTGAGCCGCTGTTTTTCATTCCTTCCTGTGTTTCGTTACCTTTGTCAAAAATTTTAAATGCTCAGCATAGATCCCAAAGAAACACCTGTTCCAAAGATGCATCAATATTTGCTGGGAGCAGTTGGCCCACGGCCTATTGCCTTTGCCAGTACGATTGATGCAGCTGGAAGACCAAATTTGAGTCCGTTTAGCTTTTTCAATGTTTTTGGATCCAACCCTCCAATTCTCATCTTTTCCCCGGCACGTCGCGGAAGGGACAATACCGTGAAGCACACGTATAACAATGCCAAAGCAACGGCAGAAGTGGTGATCAACGTGGTGAACTATGACCTTGTGCAGCAAGTATCTTTGTCGAGCACAGAGTACGCCGAAGGCATTAATGAATTCGAAAAAGCGGGTCTTACCATGTTGAAATCAGATATTGTTAAACCTTTTCGCGTGGCCGAATCACCCGTGCAATTCGAATGTAGGGTCAATGAAGTCGTGGAAACAGGCTTTGAAGGCGGAGCTGGTAATCTTGTGATTTGTGAGGTGCTAAAAATGCATATTCACCAAGATATTTTGGATGAAAAGGGCTATATTGATCAGCACAAAATTGATCTGGTGGCCCGAATGGGCGGCAACTGGTATACCCGTGCGACACCGGGAATGTTTGAGGTGCCAAAACCGCTTCAAACCTTGGGAATAGGAGTAGATGCTATTTCTGAAGAAATAAGGAATTCTAAAGTGCTCACGGGAAATGACCTTGGAAAATTGGGAAATGTGGAGCGTTTGCCTTCCGCAGAAGAAGTGAAAGAATATCTCGAGAGTCATGAAGAGCTTTCTGGTTTTATTTCGGAAGAAGAGGAAGAAGAAGTGCATCAAAGAGCAAAAAAATTTTTAGAAAAAGACGATACGGCGGCAGCCTGGAAAATATTATTAGCAAAAAAAATGTGATATGGAAGTACAAGGAAAAATTAAAATGATAGGACAAACCAAAACCTTCGGAAACAATGGTTTTCAAAAACGGGAGGTTGTGGTAACAACAGAGGAGCAGTATCCGCAGCACATTCTGGTTGAGTTCGTGCAGGATAAATGTGACTTGTTGAACAATTATGCGGTGGGCCAGCCTGTAAAGATTGGGATCAACCTGCGCGGGAGAGAGTGGGTAAACCCACAGGGAGAGACAAAATATTTCAACTCCATCCAGGGTTGGAGAATAGAAAATCTTGCGGCTCAACAATCTTCTGGCGCACCTGTGCCACCGGCAGATCAATTTGAACCTGCTAACGATCTAAAAGACGAGGATTTTGATGATCTTCCGTTCTAAATAATAGCGCCAAATTATGCAAGCCCGGCATTTCAAAAGTGCCGGGCTTTTTTTATTTTCCGAAGTAAAAATAATTGCTGTGAAGTTTCTCACCCCAAAAGATGATTTTCCACCCGTAGAAAAAGCGAATGCAATGGGTTTGCTTGCCTACGGCGGAGATCTTTCTCCCGAAAGGCTCAGGAAGGCTTATACTCACGGCATCTTTCCCTGGTATAATAGCTCTCAGCCTATTCTCTGGTGGAGTCCCGATCCCCGAATGGTGCTTTTTCCAAAGAACCTGAAGATTTCGAAGAGTATGAAACAGCTTCTCAAAAAAGACTTTTTTGAAGTCAGTTTTAATCAGAATTTTAAAGAGGTCATTGCCAATTGCGCGGATATGAAACGTGACGGGCAGGAGGGAACATGGATTACCAGTGAAATGCAGGATGCCTATCTTAAAATGCACGAGCTGGGCCTGGCAGAATCTATTGAGGTGTGGCAGGACGATCGTCTCGTGGGTGGTATCTACGGAATCTATTTAAAGGAACAAAAGGTGTTTTGCGGGGAAAGCATGTTCACAAAAGAAAGCAATGCTTCAAAGTATGGGTTTATAAAAATGGTGGAAAACCTGAAAGACCGGGGTGTGCGGCTTATCGACTGTCAAATTTATACAGAACATTTGGCCAGTTTGGGAGCAGAAGAAATTTCGAGGGAAGAATTTTTAAAGTACCTCAAATAAATTTCCGGTACAAGAGGTGTCAAAAATGGCATTTTTGAGGCCGCTTGTTTTCCTATATTTTTTTTACCTCTTCATATCTAAAGCAAGCCACTTCATGATCATTCACCATACCCGTGGCCTGCATATGTGCGTAAACCACCGTAGGTCCTACGAATTTGAAGCCACGCTTTTTAAGATCCTTGCTTATCTCTATACTTAGCTCGGTCTTTGCCGGTGCTTCTTTATAGGTTTGAACTTCGTTTTGCAGGGGTTTGTGATCAACAAAACTCCAGATGTATTTAGAGAAAGAACCAAATTCCTGCTGAATAGTCATAAAAGCTTGGGCATTGGCCACACTTGCCCTTATTTTTTGTGAATTCCTGATGATCCCGCTGTTTTGAAGCAATTCCTGCACTTTTTCTTCCGAATAATCAGCTATAATTTTGTAATCGAAGCCGTCAAAAGCCTGCCTGAAGTTTTCTCTTTTCCGAAGAATGGTAATCCAGCTTAGTCCTGCCTGAAAGGTCTCTAAAATAAGGAATTCAAACAGCCTTTTATCTTCAAACAGCGGCACGCCCCATTCCTCATCATGATATGCTTCATATAAGGTATCGCCTTCACACCAGCCGCAACGCTTTTTTTGTTTCATTATTTCTGAAAATTATAGGTGATGGTACCCGGTTGGGACATCTTGCCGGGCAAGGCTGAAAATGTCGCTTTCGAAGCATATTCCAGAGCCTGATCGATCAAACATTCATTGCTCGAAGTGGAACTTGATTTATTGATAGATGTGCCTACTACTGCCCCCTGGGCGTTCACCTCGATATTTACGACGATCCTTCCCGGCGTGTCGCAGGTGTAAACAGGGTTTGGGATAAAGATCGCCCGGCGGCCCATCAGGGAAAACGAGATAGAACTATTTCTGTAAGAACCTTCTTTGCTCGAAATTTCTTCGGAAGTATTATTGCCTGCTGAAGCTTCCCGGCGTTTCTTGGCCGGAGCTTTCGCGATATCATATTCGCCTTTTTCGGGGTTTGAGCTCTCATCTTCGGCGGCTTCTTGTTTAGCCGAGTTCTTCTCGAAGATCTCATCCAGGCGTGACTTTACATTGGTCTCGTTTTCTGCGCGATTTTCATTAAAGGCCTGGTGAGTTTGCAGTCGGGGTTGTTTTGAAGCCGGTTTAGGTTCCTGCTTTTGTTGCTCTTCTTCCTGTTTTTGAGCTTCCTGCCTAAGATTATTGAGTTCAATGAGGGTTTCTCTTACCTTTTTGTTTGAGTTTGAAATATTGATGTTATACATCGCCAGGATCAAAATCGAAAAAAGTAAGGAGGTGATGATCAATGCTTTATGCTGTTCAAAAAACCCCATATTTTGGTTCATTCTACCTTCGAAAGATACTCATTTACGAAAGAATCTATAGAATGAGCATTTTCGATGCGGTACTCGCCAATCCGTGTGCGTCGTAACGAGGACAGATGGGCGCCGCTTTCCAGTTGTTTCCCGAAATCATGTGCCAGGCTTCTTATGTAAGTGCCTTTGCTGCACACCACTCTAAAAGCTACTTTTGGCAACGAAATATCTGTAATTTCGAATTCAGAAATATGCACTTTTCGTGCCGAAACTTCTACTTCCTGGCCGCTGCGGGCATATTCGTAAAGGCGTTTTCCATCTTTCTTTAATGCCGAAAATATAGGTGGATATTGATCTATCTCTCCTAAAAAGGCATTTGTGGCCTCCCTTATTTTTTCTTCGGAAAGATGTTCTGTAGGATAGGTTTGGTCCACTTCGGTTTCCAGGTCATAAGATGGCGTGGTTGCGCCAAGCGTGAAGGTTCCTGTGTATTCTTTTTCCTGGCCTTGTAGGCTTTCAATTTGTTTGGTAGCCTTTCCGGTGCAAATGATGAGCAGTCCGGTTGCCAAAGGATCCAGCGTCCCGGCATGGCCGACCTTGATCTTTTTGATCTTGAAATTCTTCCTAATAAGCCATCTCACTTTATTCACCAGCTGAAAGGAAGTCCATTCCAATGGCTTGTCAAAAAGCAGGATTTTTCCGGCTTTAAAATCTTCTTCAGAATTCTTTTCCATGGCGCTAGACTATTGTCAGACTTTCGATAAAAAAATGATAAAAAAGAACAAAGCAACCAAAGATAATTCTGTAATAACCAAACATTTTGAAGCCGTGTTTACTCAGGTAGTCAATAAATGTTTTTATGGCGATAAGGGCAACGAAAAAGCCTACAACATTTCCAATGATCAATAAATTAGTTTGTTCTGCACTAAGCTCGAATCCCGCCTGATAGTAATCGAATGTTTTCTTGAGTGTCGCTCCAAACATGGTGGGAACGGCAAGAAAGAATGAGAATTCGGCAGCAGTGGTACGCGTTAGTTTTTGGCTCATCCCTCCAACAATTGTAGCGCCGCTTCGGGAAACTCCCGGAACCATGGCTAGGGTTTGAAAAAACCCGATTTTTAGGGCTGTTAAATATGAGATTTTCTGCTCTTCTTCAGCAGGTTTGAACCAGTCATCAACCTTAAGCAGAATAATTCCTCCAAGAATCAGGGAAATCGCCACTACCAGCGGACTTTCAAGAAGCTCGTCGATAAGGTCGCTGAACAACAAGCCCAGAACCACGGCGGGGATAAAAGCCACAAAAAGTTTGTAGTAGAAATCCATGGTCTGAAAAAACCTTTTCCAGTACAGGACGACCACCGAAAGGATAGTTCCCAGTTGGATGACAATCGTAAAAAGTTTGGTGAAAGGTTCTTCGGCAATTCCAAAAAACGATGATACAATGATCATGTGGCCGGTAGAGGAAACAGGGAGATACTCTGTTAAGCCTTCAACAACAGCCAAAAAAATAGCTTCAAGATAGTTCATTTACTTCTTCCTTGGATTTAATAGGATGGCGTAAACTTCGATTCCGAAGCCAAGCAGCACAAGGGCAGGAGCAAGACGAATTCTTCTAAAGTTATAGATCTCGGGATTAAAAACATTGGGATCATCGCTCCCGCCGCCGGACATAAGGATAAAGCCCAGGGCAATAAAGGCGAGACCAATACCCATTACGATATAGTTCTTCTTCTCAAATACAAAGTTGAGATCTTGTTTGTGAAGAGGTTTTTTATTCTTGTTCATAATTCTCTGTTAGGCAGCAATTGCTGATATACAAAACTTAAGAGGTGTCAAAAATAGCATTTTTTGAAGGTCTTTTGTCGATTCAAAGGCAGTTAAAATTATTAGCCACTGATGCACGGATGTTTTTTGTTTCTCTCATATCTTAGAAAAAAACTTCCAATCCTGAAATTTTTTCCATTAACAGATGATTCTGTGGTGTATTTTTATCTGCTTCAAAATTGGCTAAAATGGCCAGCTCAAGTTTTGATATCTTCAGATAATTAAGGCACTGAGCAAAATAAGTTTCATGTAAATGAGAAGCAGATTTTAGTTCGAGGATAATTTTATCAAAACCTACAAAATCAGCAAAGAAATGATGAGGAAGAACTATTTCCTTATAATGAACCTGATATTTTTTCTCTTGTTCATAAGTGAGTTCTTATAAATTAGATCTCCCATAGATATCGGTGCATCCGTGGCTTAAAGATTTAATAATACAACTCGTCCGTTTTCAGGTTTAAAAAACGCTGAGTTGCGAAAAAAGTACTCATCCAGGTAATGATCACTCCCATGAGGAAAACCCCCACAAATAATGCGGTGAGCATAGAAACATCCTGTAAAAGCTCCAGTTCAGGGAAACTTTTGTTCATATAATAAAGCACGATTCCCATGCCTATAAGGGCCAGGACCGCACCTATCATTCCCAGTTTAACACTTTTCCAGATAAAAGGCTTTCGAATAAACCTTTTTGTGGCCCCCACCATTTGCATGGTCTTGATGATAAAACGTTTTGAATATACCGAAAGTCTTATTGAACTGTTGATCAACAGCACTGCAATAAAGGTGAACAAGGCGCTAATGCTAAGGATCCAGAAACTAATCTTGGTGACGTTTTCATTCAGCAATGAAATTAGCGGTTTGTCATAATCCACTTCATCAACAAAATTCTTATTGGTTAATTCATTCGCGATCGTATCGATCTCTCCGGAGCTTATGTAGTCTGCCTTTAGGTACACGTCAATGGAGTTCTGCAGTGGGTTGTAGCCCAGGAAATCCATAAAATCTTCCCCAATCTCTTTACTGTGAGCTTCGGCGGCTTCCTCTTTGGAAACATAGGTTGTGGATTTCGTGTATTCGGCCAGCGCCAGGCTTTTATTAAGTTGCTCGATTTCGACTTCTTTGGCTGTATCCTTCAAATAGATGGTTAGCGCGATCTGTTCTTTAAAATGATCGGCTATTTTTTTTGTGTTTAGTACCAGTAAGCCCAGTAGGCCCAGTAAAAACAAAACCAGCGCAATGCTGATCACTACCGAAAAATAAGAAGAAATAAGACGCCTTTTTTGATACTTTTCAAAAGATGAACTCATACAGAAGGTTAGTAATTTTATGTAAAAATAAGAAAGTAAATCAATCCCTTTCTTTAAAACGTCCAAACTTTTCACTTTCGTACATTAACCGTATTTTTGCGCTTTGCGGGACTTTTCCCGACTATTAATCAACGAGATGCTGAACCGAATATGAGTTACGACTTCAATAAGATCGAAGAGAAGTGGCAAGAGTACTGGGCCAAGAACCAGACCTTTAAAGCCAGCAATGAATCTAGTAAACCCAAGTATTATGTGCTGGACATGTTTCCTTATCCTTCGGGAGCCGGGTTACATGTTGGTCACCCACTAGGATATATCGCCAGTGATATCTATGCCCGCTATAAAAGGCATAAAGGTTTCAATGTCTTGCATCCGCAGGGCTATGACAGCTTTGGTTTGCCTGCCGAACAATATGCGATTCAAACCGGCCAGCATCCGGCCCTTACTACAGAAAAGAACATTAACCGCTACCGCGAACAGCTGGACCAGATAGGGTTTTCTTTTGACTGGAGCCGCGAGGTGCGCACCAGTGAACCCGATTACTACCGCTGGACACAATGGATCTTCATTCAGCTGTTTGACTCCTGGTATGATCTTGAAGCTGAAAAAGCGCGACCAATCGCTAAACTTGAGGAGATTTTTTCTACGGAAGGCAATTTTGGAGTAAACGCTGCCTGCGATGACGATGTGGAGGAATTCACCGCGACAGACTGGAACAATTTTTCTTCCGAAGAAAAACAGAAACAACTTCTTAAATACCGCTTAACCTATTTAGCTGAAACCGAAGTGAACTGGTGTCCTCAACTGGGGACTGTTCTTGCCAATGACGAGATTGTCAACGGGGTTTCAGAAAGAGGTGGCTATCCGGTGATCAGAAAGAAAATGACTCAGTGGAGCATGCGTATTTCAGCTTATGCCGAACGTTTGCTGCAGGGATTAAATAATATCGACTGGACCGAAAGTTTGAAAGAAAGCCAGCGTAACTGGATTGGGAAATCTGTAGGAGCGCTTGTTGAATTCCGTGTTTTGAACTCATCCCAACCCCAGCCCTTCCCTGAGAGAAGGGAGCAAGCCCGTCTCACAGGAAAAAAAGAAATTGCCGGAGAACTTTTGCACAGGGCCAAGGAAATGAGGAAAAATCCGACTACTGCTGAAGCACTTCTCTGGGAAAAATTAAGAACTAAAAAATTGGACGCAAAGTTTCGAAGACAGCATCCAATTGATCAATTTGTTGTTGATTTTGTTTGCCTGTCTAAGAAGTTGATCATCGAGGTTGATGGAGAAATACACAACACACAAAAGCAGAAAGATCGGGAAAGAGAAGATATTCTGGTTCAAAAACTTGGCTATCAGCTACTTCGTTTTACAAATGATGAAGTACTTAAGGATCCTAGGGCAGTAGCAAAGCAGATTGAGGAGAAATTAAACTCCCTCTCCTCTGGAGAGGGCGGGGGAGAGGATGAGGATAGGGGGACAATATCTGTTTTCACTACCCGTCCCGATACGATCTACGGAGTGACCTTCATGACCTTGGCTCCCGAGCATGAGCTGGTGCAAAAGATCACTACCCCCGAGCATAAAGAAGAGGTGGAAGCTTATATTGAAGCTACGGCAAAGAGAAGCGAACGAGACAGGATGGCCGATGTGAAGACCATCAGCGGAGTCTTTACCGGGGCTTATGCCGAACATCCTTTCACTAAAGAACCGGTGCCAATCTGGATTGGAGACTATGTGTTGGCAGGCTACGGAACAGGGGCTGTAATGGCAGTTCCTTGCGGTGACCAAAGAGATTATGATTTCGCTAAACATTTTGATCTGCCCATCAGGAACATTTTTGAAGATGTAGATATTTCTGAAGAAGCTTATTCAGGTAAGGAGGGAACTGTTATCGCGAATTCAGATTTCCTGAGCGGATTGCAATATAAAGAAGCCCTCAATAAAGCCATTTTAGAACTGGAAAAGATAGGGCAGGGAAAAGGTAAGACCAATTACAGGCTGCGTGACGCCGTCTTCAGCAGGCAAAGATATTGGGGAGAACCATTTCCGGTGTATTATGTCAACGGACTTCCGCAGATGATCGAAAAAGAGCATTTGCCGTTACGTCTTCCCGAAGTAGAAAAATATTTACCTACCGAAACCGGTGAACCGCCATTGGGCAACGCCACTACCTGGGCCTGGGATACAGCAAAGAATGAAGTGGTTGAAAATGAAATGATCGATCACAAAAGTGTTTTTCCACTTGAGCTGAATACTATGCCGGGATGGGCCGGAAGTTCCTGGTATCTGTTCCGCTATATGGATGCGGGCAATGAGGAAGAGTTTGTATCTAAAACAGCGCAGGAATACTGGGAGAATGTTGACCTGTATATTGGCGGAAGCGAACATGCGACAGGACACTTGCTGTATTCGCGTTTTTGGACAAAATTCCTTTATGACAGAGGGATCTTGTCAGTTGAAGAACCTTTTAAGAAGCTTATCAACCAGGGAATGATCCTGGGAACCAGCGCTTTTGTTTACAGGTTGGAAGGAGAGAACAAATTCGTATCAAAAAATCTTGCCGGCGCGCATAATGTGCAGCCTATTCACGCAGATGTTTCTTTGGTAAATGCTTCAGATGAACTCGATATTGAAGGTTTTAAACAATGGCGCCCTGAATTTGCCGATGCTGAATTCCTTACCGAAGATGATGGTACCTACAAAGTAGGCCGTGAGGTGGAAAAAATGTCAAAATCCAAATACAACGTGGTCAATCCTGATGACATTTGTGAAGATTTTGGAGCCGATACTTTGCGTATGTACGAGATGTTCCTGGGGCCGCTGGAGCAGGCAAAACCCTGGAATACCGCCGGTATCACAGGGGTACACAGCTTTTTGAAGAAGCTGTGGAAATTGTATCACAATAATGAGGAGTTTGCAGTTTCTGATGACAAAGCTTCCGCAGAAAGCCTGAAGAGCCTGCACAAGACCATCAAAAAGGTGACAGAAGATATTGAGAACTTTAGTTTTAATACTTCGGTTTCCACTTTTATGATTTGTGTGAATGAGCTTACCGCTCAAAAATGCAATTCCAGAGAGGTGTTGGAACCGCTGGCTGTACTCATCGCTCCTTACGCGCCTCATATCGCCGAGGAACTTTGGCAAAAACTGGGACATAACACTTCTATAGTTACTGCCGAATATCCGGTTGTCGAAGAAAAATACCTGGTGGAAAGCAGCAAGGAATATCCAATTTCTTTTAACGGGAAAACGAGGTTTATGCTGGAACTGCCGCTTGATATGAGCAAAGAAGAGATCGAGAAAACAGTACTCGAACATGAAAAGACCCAGCAACAACTCAATGGCCGACAACCAAAAAAGGTTATTGTCGTGCCCGGGAAAATCGTAAACGTCGTGGGATAATTAAAGAAGATTTCTGAAGCCACAGCAGCAGTAAGCTGACACAATTTCAGCAGAAGAAATTTTTCATATTTGGCCGGATTTTTGTTTGTATCATTGTCGATTAAAACCTTTTAAATTATGATGGGATATTATTTAATAGCCATTCTTATTTTTATTGTGAGCGCTTATGTGAGCAATAAACTGAAGAGTAAATTTAAGCACTACTCCAAAGTGCATCTTCAAAACGGCATGAGCGGTCGTGAGATCGCCGAAAAAATGCTGCATGATAACGGGATCTATGATGTTAAGGTCATTTCAACTCCCGGAATGCTGACAGACCATTACAACCCTGCAAAGAAGACCATAAATCTTAGTGAGGCAGTATATACACAACGAAATGCGGCGGCGGCAGCCGTGGCAGCTCACGAATGCGGGCATGCGGTACAGCATGCAAATGCGTACAGCTGGTTACAAATGAGGAGTCAATTGGTGCCTGTGGTAAGCGTGGCCTCAAAGTTTTCCCAGTGGGTGATCTTTGGTGGTTTGATGCTAATGGCAACAACGGCAATGGGAAGTACTATTTTACTTGTCGGGATCATCATGTTTGGGCTGGGAACACTGTTTAGCTTTATCACGCTTCCGGTAGAGTATGACGCGAGTAAAAGGGCTTTGGTTTGGTTGGAGACTTCAAATATGTTGAATACCCAGGAGCATAAGGCTGCCGAAGATTCCCTTAAATGGGCCGCACGCACCTATGTTGTGGCTGCTGTAGGATCTCTGGCAACACTACTGTATTTCCTAAGTATCTATATGGGAAGGAGATAAACCTGGATACCTTATAAAAGAAAAGGCCGTCTAAAAAGTGATTTTTAGACGGCCTTTTCTTTTACATATTTTTATTGCTATTCCTTATCGTGTTGAATTCTTTCGTCGATAAGTTTAAGCGCGATTCCATCGGTACCCATTATGTCAAACAACTCCAGGATTCGGCGCATGGTATTCTCCTCTTCCATTTGTTCGTTGACGAACCATTGCAGCATATTTTCTGAAGCAAAATCCTGCACCTTTCGGCATTTAGCTACGATGTTGTTGATTGACTTTGTTACCTCGATCTCCTGATCTAAAGCAGTTTCGAAAATCTCCTGAAGAGAACTAAACTCATGGGAGATGTTCTCTACTTTTGGAGAATATGCCGTACCCCCATTATCGTTGATAAAGTGGAAGATCTTCAGCATATGCTCTCTTTCTTCTGAAGATTGCTGGTAGAAGAATTCGGCGCTATTGTTGAAACCGTTGGTGTCACACCAGGAGGCCATTGCCAGGTAAGCTGCAGAGGACTGGGCTTCTTTAGAGATTTGCTCATTCAGCAAATCCATGATATCGACATTTATTCCAATTTTTTGACGTACAAGATCTTTCATAACTATAGTTTTCCTAAAAATAAATTTCCCTAAAATTACGAAAAAGATAGCGGCTTACCGGCAATTGGCAAAAATTTAGAAAAGTCTTAAGAATTAAAACCGGCACACCAGGCTGTTCACCTCGAGCATACCAAAAGTAGCTTTAAGGAGCTGCTTTAGATCGATAACCTGAAGGGTATCGAGTATGAAAAGATGCTCACGGTTACAAAGGGTGAGGATTTCAATGCCATGATAATTGAGGTCTTCATTGAAATGAGCTTCCAGGTCTATATCCTGCACTTTTTTTCTAATAGAGAGCAGTTGACAAAGAGAAAGTTTGATCTTTTTATTGCCAAAATCAATGTAAAAACTACGGTCGTGGTCACATTGATATGAGGCAAAATAGTATGACTGGTAAAGCAGGTTCATCTAAGAACAAAAGTAATTCTTAATTAGAACTGATCCAAATAAGACCAAGGAAAACCTTCCAAAAATGTCATTTTTAACACTTTACTAGTCGCCGACCTGCCCTAAAGCGTTATAGCCTAAGTACTCCTTTTCTTCCTCTTCAAAGAAAATCCCGTGTTGAGAGAGCTCTTCCAGAATAGGTTTATAGACTTCAGGCGTGATAGGTAGCTGCACCCCGGGAGTTTTAATGGCACCGTTTAGAATCTTCATGGCTGCGATACCTACCGGAAGACCTACAGTTCTGGCCATAGCCGTCTCGGTATGGTCTTTACCTAGATTTACCATGGTGGAATCTATTTGTTTTCGCACACCATCAAGCTCATAGCCAAATTTGTGGTACATAACGATCATATCTTTGTCCTCTGGGGCCAAACTCCATTTTTCCATCAATATTTTCTGAAGGATTTCGGCAGGAGTAGCATTTTCAAGATCAACAAATTTGTTGGAGTTAAAAATATCCAGTTCCAGCAGTTTTTCCCACATGATGTCATCCTGATCTATTTTGAGCTGATGTCTAAATTTTAGTTCAACAGAATCTGTAGGTGAATATGGAAGGAAACTATTCACAAAATCGCGATAGCTCATATCTTCGGAATTTTCCATCCTGTAGCTGTCGTCTGTCATGCCCAGGTGTACGAACATATTCCAGGCCCGGCTAAAACCAACTCTCCTTATGGTCCCACGGTAAAGTGTGAGCACATCATCCAATTGATAAATGCTTTTATATTTTAGAGAATTTCGGTTAGCATATACTTCAAATTTCCCATATTCTCTTATCTCTAAAAATTCAGATCTTCTAAAGAGACGGTTGTAAGGGATGTACTTAAATTTCCCTTCCTGAAGGAATTTTGCCACGCCACCCTGTCCTGCTACCACAACATTGCGTGGATTCCAGGTGAATTTATAATTCCAAAGATTGGTATCGCTTTCTGGAGCTACAAGTCCGCCGGTAAAAGATTCGAACAGAAGTATTTTTCCGCCGGCATTGCGAATTCGGTCAATTACCTGCATGGCACTCATGTGATCAATTCCCGGATCAACGCCAATCTCATTCATGAACACCAGGCCTTTTTCTTTTACCTGCGCATCAAGTTCCTGCATTTCATCATTAATGTAGGAAGCGGTGACCATATTCTTTCCGAAGCGAACACAATCCCGGGCCACTTCAATATGAAAACGGGCCGGAAGCATGGAAATCACGAGGTCGGCGTCTTTTACGGCCGGCTCCCTTTGTTCAGGTTTAAAAATATCAAGTGCTATTGCTTTGGCCCTGTTATGGCCCCGGGTATTTTTCTTCGCATTTTCAATGTCCAGATCTCCAATAATAATTTCGAGGTCTTCTGACTCAGCTTTATCAAGGAGGTATTTTATGAGTACAGATGTGGATTTACCCGCGCCAACGACAAGTATTTTTCGCATAAGTGATAACTTTAAGTAGTTTTGTGGTTATTTGCGTAACGAATGTAGTTAATTACCTACGTCTAGAAAAATTTTGAATGGACAGAAAAATTTTGATTTCGGGTACGATATTAGGGCTGCTATCTGTGATATTGGGTGCTTTTGCCACTCATGGCCTCAAACCATTATTAACCATTGAAGCCATGAACACCTTCGAAACGGGAGTAAGATATCAAATGTACAGTGGATTGTTTTTACTCTTATTGGGAGGGTTTTCTGTTACCAGCAAAAAAGTTAAAAATATTTGTTTCTATTTAACAATATTCGGTGTTCTATTGTTTTCGGGTTCCATTTACTTTTTGGCCACCAATGCGCTCACTTCTTTTGATTTTAAAGTTATTGCTTTACTCACTCCATTAGGTGGATTATTGTTGATTTCTTCGTGGATTGTGTTGTTAATCAGCTTCATTAAGTTAAAAAATGAATAAAACAATAGGCCTTTTGCCGAATGATTATAAGATTTTCTACTTTTGTTGACCTAAGACAAACACACAACTAAACAAATTTATGTTGGCTAAAAATCAAATTACGAAAACGATTGCGCTAGACAAGTATGGGATCAAAGACGCAGAAGTTCATTATCAACTTTCACCAAAAGAGCTTCATGATGTCACCATTAAAAATGGAGAGGGTGTAGAAGCCGCTTCCGGAGCCCTTGCTGTAAACACCGGAGAATTCACCGGGCGTTCCCCTAAAGACAGGTTTATTGTTAAAGATGATATTACTAAAGATAAGGTTTGGTGGGGTGATATCAATATTCCTTTTGATCCTGAAAAGTTCGATGCTCTTTATGAAAAGGTGACAAATTACCTATCTGGGAAGAATATTTATGCGAGAGATTCCTATGCATGTTCTGACGATCAATACAGGTTAAACATTAGAGTGATCAATGAATATCCCTGGTCAAATCTTTTTGCCTATAATATGTTTCTTAGGCCGCGTGAAAATGAACTGAAGAATTTCGAAGAAGACTGGTTGGTTGTTAATGCCCCGGGATTCCATGCAGATCCTGAAGTGGATGGCACAAGACAGCATAATTTTGCCATCCTTAACTTTACTAAAAAGATTGCCCTCATAGGTGGTACAGGTTATACAGGGGAGATCAAAAAAGGGATTTTCTCAGCTCTTAATTTTATTCTACCCGTTGATAGAGATACCCTGCCAATGCACTGTTCGGCAAACGTGGGAGAAGATGGAGATACAGCAATTTTCTTCGGACTTTCGGGAACCGGGAAAACTACCTTATCTGCCGACCCTGAACGGAAACTCATCGGGGATGATGAACATGGCTGGACAAAAGAAAATAAGGTTTTTAATTTTGAAGGTGGTTGTTATGCTAAAGTGATCAACCTGACAGAAGAAAACGAACCGGATATCTTCAGGGCTATAAAACCTGGAGCAATCCTGGAAAATGTGGTATTGGATAAGGACGGTAATGTAGATTTCGAGAATACCAAAAAAACGCAAAATACGAGGGTAAGTTATCCCATTCATCATATCAATAATACTCAGGATGAGTCTATAGGAGAAAATCCAAAGAATATTTTCTTTTTGACAGCCGATGCTTTTGGGGTATTACCTCCAATTAGTAAGCTCACCCCGGGCCAGGCGGCATATCATTTCATTAGTGGTTATACAGCTAAAGTCGCAGGTACCGAGGCGGGTGTAAATGAGCCGGTTCCAAGTTTCTCGGCTTGTTTTGGCGAACCTTTCATGCCCTTGCATCCAACCAAGTATGCAGAGATGTTAAGTGCTAAAATGAAGGAGAATGATGTGAATGTATGGCTTGTAAATACAGGTTGGACAGGAGGTCCTTATGGAGAGGGTACCAGGATGAAGTTAAAATATACCCGTGAAATGATCTCCTCGGCCCTCGAAGGAAAACTGGCAGACGTTGAATATCAAATGCACCCAATATTTGGCCTGGCCATGCCTGTAGAATGTGAAAACGTTCCTTCAGAAGTATTGAATCCCCGAAATACATGGAAAGACAAGGAGGCTTATGATGAAAAAGCTAAAAAATTAGCCGATTTCTTCCAAAAGAATTTTAAGAAGTATGAGCAAAAGGCAAATGAAGAGATTATGTCTGGAGCGCCAAAGGCTTCTTAATTGATAGTTGACGAATAAAAAAAACCGGCATTTTTGCCGGTTTTTTTATGTCTTAAAAAGAAGTTCTTAATGGGGCTTTTTGTTCTGTTCCTTAATGTATTTCTCAAGGGCCATGGTCATCGAAGGAGTGTCGGGTGTTGGGGCCTTAATGTTGACCGTTAAGCCGTGTTCTTTTGCGGCCTTAACCGTTGTATTTCCAAAAACAGCGATTTTTGTTTCGTTTTGCTTGAAATCCGGGAAGTTTTCAAACAAAGATTTAATTCCGCTGGGGCTAAAGAAAACCAGTACGTCATAAAATACTTCTCTTAAATGGGAAAGATCACTCACTACTGTTTTATAGAGTACCGCTTTTTTCCAGTCAACTCCAAGCTTGTTAAGGGTCTTGGGAATGTCCGGCTTCAGCATATCTGAAGAAGGCAGGAGGAATTTTTCGTTTTTATATTTCTTGATAAGCGGAGAAAGTTCTGCGAAAGTCCTTTTCCCGACATAAATTTTTCTTTTTCTGTAAACTACATACTTCTGCAGGTAATAGGCAACCGCCTCACTCTGGCAGAAATATTTAAGGCTGTCGGGCACTTTGTACCTCATTTCTTCAGCGATTCTAAAGAAATGGTCCACAGAGTTACGACTATTTAAAATAATGGCGGTGTACTGGGAAAGATCAACCTTTTGTTGTCTTACATCTTTTGAGGAAACACCTTCAACATGTATAAAAGGAATGAAATCGATTTTTACTTTTTGTTTATCTTCTAAATCAAAATAAGGAGAATTTTCAACCTTAGGCTCTGGCTGAGAAACCAAAATTGTTTTCACTTTCATATACATTTTCTTTAATTCACCCTACTGCTTAATAATCAGCTTATATAAAATAAAATAAGGTCCAATTTCGAGAGCGCAAAGATACAAAATAAAATAGAACCAATGTTTTGAAATAAACTGCTGATTTTTCCTGAAAACGCTTAGTAAGGTGATGAGGTTAATAATTAAAATTAGGCTAAGAAAAATGTAAAGTGCCAGTAGGGATGGCTCCCATACATATATTAAAAATATGCATACCGGCAACAGCACGAGTGCCACGAAGTTGCGGTAGCTTAGTTTATAAAATAAATAGTAATTCATAATGCTGTCTACTCCCACTATATTTGCAACGATCTTTTCAATAGAGAACTTCAGCAGGACAAAGGCGCCATATGCAGTCACTATTCTTAGGAACAGCACTTTGGGGCGTTCGGGAAGTATGTTAGTAAAGCCGCGGAAATAAATGTAGATGAATAATCCTACAGAAATGAGATTCACCGCGAAGAACAACAGATTAAAAGGATGAAAAATATTAGCATTCTTCCCTTTTAGCAGCAAGTACTTTTCTGTAGCAAATAGCATCACGAAATGGGAAAAACGCTGCGCAAAGGCATATCTCGCGGTAACCAGCAGGGTAAAAGCCATTAAAAGGAGGAGTGTGATCCAATCCTGTGAAACAGTATATCTTTCTATGGCTTCCAAAAGGACTAATTTTCTACAAAGGTAAAATTTATACGATTAAAAGCGGTAGTAAAATCAATTTGTAAACCTCAAAAATAGTTACATTTGCCCAAAAGAAATTTATGCCCGATGGGATTGTTATAATACCCACCTACAACGAAAAAGAAAACATTGAGCGGATAATCAAGAACGTCTTTTCTCTCCAGCGCAATTTTCATATCTTGGTGGTAGACGACAATTCTCCAGATGGTACGGCAGCTATTGTCAAATCCTTACAAACTGTATTTGACGATCGTTTATTCTTGATTGAAAGAACGGGGAAATCTGGTCTGGGAACAGCCTACATAAGCGGTTTTAAGTGGGTGCTTAGGAAGGAGTACAGCTACATTTTTCAGATGGATGCCGATTTTTCCCATAACCCCAACGACCTTATAAGACTATATAACGCCTGTAAAAAAGAAGGTGCAGATGTTTCTATTGGTTCCAGGTACAAAACCGGAGTGAACGTTGTCAACTGGCCCATGAGTAGGGTATTGTTATCGTGGATGGCTTCAAAATATGTGCGGCTAATTACCGCAATGCCTATAGAAGATACCACGGCTGGATTTGTATGTTATCGAAGAGAAGTGCTGGAAAGGATTCATCTGGACAAAATAAAATTTGTGGGTTATGCCTTTCAAATCGAGATGAAGTTTAAGGCTTACCTGGCAAAATTTAAAATAATTGAAGTTCCTGTAATTTTTACCGACAGGACTCGCGGAACTTCTAAAATGAGTGGCTCGATCATTTGGGAAGCGGTATTTGGAGTAATAAAAATGAAGTTTAACAGTCTGTTTAATAAGATGACGATCTAATGAAGAAGGTACTGATAAAGAACGCGCGAATTGTTAACGAGGGTTCTATTTTTGAAGGTGATGTTTTTATTGAAGATGGGATCATCACCGAAATCTCATCCAGTATAAGTGCCAAATCTCCCGACTTGAGTATAATAGATGCCGAAGGAAATCATTTGTTCCCCGGCCTTATAGATGATCAGGTGCATTTTAGGGAGCCCGGGCTTACTCGAAAAGAGACCATTGAGATGGGCTCACGTGCCGCCGTTGCCGGTGGTATCACTTCATTTATGGAAATGCCCAATACAGATCCGCAGACGGTGACTATGGAACTGCTGGAGGAAAAATACAAGATCGCGGAAAAAACTTCTTACGCCAACTATTCTTTCATGCTCGGCGGGACAAACACCAACCTTGAAGAGATCAAAAAGATCGATCCAAAAAAAGTGCCGGCGCTAAAACTGTTCCTTGGTTCTTCAACCGGAAACATGCTTGTGGATGATGAAAAAGTGCTGGAGAAAATCTTTCAGGAATCTCCTGTGATTATTGCCGCTCATTGTGAAGACGAAAAAACGATTCAAGAGAATCTAAAAGAATGTATTGAGAGATACGGGGAAGATATTCCTATCGAAATGCATCCAAAGATTCGTAGTGAAGAAGCTTGCTACATCTCCTCTTCAAAAGCTGTAGCCCTGGCTAAAAAAACCGGTGCAAGACTTCACGTGTTTCATGTTTCGACTGCAAAAGAGCTTAAACTTTTTGATAGTAAAAAAGCTCTGAAAGATAAAAAGATTACGGCCGAAGTCTGTATTCACCACCTGTGGTTCAACGATCAGGATTATAGCCGTAAGGGTACTTTTATCAAATGGAATCCCGCGGTGAAAACCGAAAAAGATCAGCAAGCCCTTCTAAAGGGGCTTATTGATAACAAGCTGGACGTGATCGCGACAGATCATGCGCCGCATACCCGTGAAGAAAAAAAGAATGTTTACACCAAAGCTCCAAGTGGTGGTCCATTGGTGCAGCATGCCCTTCCTGCTTTGCTTCAGTTTTATCATCAGGGAAAAATCTCGCTGGAAAAGATTGTGGAGAAAATGTGCCACAATCCGGCCATTCTTTTTCAAATCGAAAAAAGGGGTTTTATTCGGGAAGGTTATAAAGCAGACCTTGTATTAATTGATCTTAACGCGCCATGGGCGGTACAGCCGGGGAATATTTTATATAAGTGTGGCTGGTCTCCTTTTGAAGGCACAACTTTTAAATCGCGAATCACTCATACCTTTGTTAACGGAAATCTTGTCTACCGGAATTTCCAGTTCACTCCTTTCGTAAAGGCTGAAAGGCTGAGCTTTAACCGCTAAAAAATGAGATTTTCAGGAAGTATTTTGTTGCTTTTCTTTGTGCTGATATCGTGTCAGAACGTTGAACATGCTCCTAAGCCGGATGATCTTATTGCCGAAGATGAAATGGTAGATGTGCTGGTCGATATTTCTTTGCTTCACGGGGCGAGGAGTTACAACAAAAAGCTGTTAAAGGATAAAGGTATACAACCATATAATTATCTGTGGGAAAAATATAAAATCGACAGTACCCGCTTCCTCGAAAGCAATAACTATTATGCCGATCATCCAAAACAGTACGAAAACATTTATCAGCAGGTGAAGCTTAAGCTGGAAACCTTGCAGGTGAAGTATGACAGTATTAGGGAAATAGAGAAAAAGAAACAGGATTCTATTAAAGCCGCAAAGCGTGATTCCCTTGGTTTTCGTAACAGGCCCGACCGTAGAACTTTGAACGATTCATTGAAAAAACAAAAATCCAATCTAAAAGTAATGCCGCCGGCGATGTCCCGGGAGGATACTATTAGGTAGTTTCTTTTTTGAAGATCTCTCCCGTACCTTGTATAACTTGGTTTACAGGTTCAAAAGTGTAATCTAAAGCCTCCTTTATTTTTTCATTGGAGTAGAACGTTTCTTCAAAAAGACTTTTTGAAGAGTGTTTGTTGAGCTGCCTTTCTTTGCCGAAGAAAAAGCCGGTAACTTCCTGCCAGATCCATCCCAGATTAACCATCCATGGTTTGAGCTTCTTGGAAGGTGCTTTTTTCTGAAGATTTTCAGCAACTTTCATTAGCAAGGATTTAAAAGAAACATTTTCAGAAACCAGAATGAATTGTTCATTCTTGATCTCTGAAGCCATCAACTGCCGCATAGGCTTCACCACATCTTCAACGCCAACAAAACCTGTCACTTTTGGAAAATAGTATTCCAGGCCATTGTTCACCCTTTTAAAAATTTGTCCGCTGCCGGTGTCCCAGTAGCCGGGGCCGATGATAACCCCCGGGTTAACAATAATCACGGGAATGCCTTCCTGGGTGGCACGCCAAACCTCCATCTCTGCCCCATACTTGGTAATGGCGTACATGGTGTGATTCAGTTCTTTGTTCCACTGCGAGCCCTCAGAAATAATATTTTCACCGGGTTTTTTATCCAGGGTGGCTATTGAACTCACAAAACACAGCTTCTTCACCTGGTTTTTGATGCAAAAGTTAACCACGTTTGCTGTGCCTTCAATGTTAATCTTTCTAAGTTGCGAATCTTTGGCAGGATCAAAAGAAATAAGGGCGGCGCAGTGGTATACTTCAGTGACTTCGGAAAAAGCCCTGTCTAAAGAAGGGATCTCGGTAATGTCAGCTGATACCCAATCTATTTGAGAAAAATATTTTTCGGCTTCGGCTTCAGAAAGGGCATAAGAAAACACCTTTTTCACACCCTTAAGGCTCTCGCGGCTTCTAAAGGTCGCCCGCGGTTTTTCACCCGATCTTGTAAGATCGAGCAACAAATGCGAACCCACCAAACCTGTACCTCCGGTAACTAAAATCATGCGGTAAATATAGCTAAATCAGCTTAGGAAAAATGCCCGTTTATGGTATCTTTACGGCTGTTTTTATTTAAAAGGATACTCATGATTAAGAATTTTGTAGAAGAATTGACCTGGAGAGGTATGTTGCACGACCTCATGCCTGGAACCGAAGAACACCTAAATGAACAGATGCGTGCAGCCTATATTGGTTTTGACCCTACGGCAGACTCTCTACATATTGGAAATCTTGTGCCTATAATGTTGCTGGCCCATTACCAACGCTGTGGGCACAAGCCTGTCGCCCTGGTAGGAGGAGCAACCGGGATGATTGGTGACCCTTCGGGGAAATCAAATGAAAGAAACCTGTTAGATGAGGCCACTTTAAAGCACAACCAGGAATGTGTGAGAGCACAACTTTCACAGTTCCTCGATTTTAGTTCGGGCGTGGAAAATGAGGCGTTGATGGTGAATAACTACGACTGGATGAAGAACTTTGGTTTTTTGGAATTTATCAGGGACGTGGGTAAACACATCACCGTTAATTATATGATGTCAAAAGATTCGGTCAAAAACAGGTTGAGCGGCGAAGGGGCCGAAGGCATGTCTTTTACCGAATTTACTTATCAGCTTGTTCAGGGATATGACTTTTTACACCTGTACCGCGAGAAGAATTGCAGCCTGCAAATGGGCGGCAGCGACCAGTGGGGGAACATCACCACCGGAACGGAACTCATTAGAAGAATAGAGGGCGGAAAAGGTTACGCGCTTACCTGTCCTTTGATCACCAAAAGTGACGGCAGTAAGTTTGGTAAGAGTGAAGGTGGCAATATTTGGCTGGATCCTAAACGAACTTCTCCATATAAATTCTATCAATACTGGCTGAACACCAGCGACGAAGATGCAGAAAAATATATTAGAATTTTCACCTTTTTGGATAGGCAGACTATAGAAGCACTGGTGGAGGAGCACAAGCAGGCGCCACACCAACGATTACTTCAAAAAAGACTGGCACAGGAGGTAACAACCACCGTTCACAGCGAAGAAGAATATGAAAATGCCGTAAAAGCTTCCGAAGTGCTCTTTGGAAAAAGTACTGCCGAAGATCTTAAGGGCTTAAATGAAGCCACTTTTCTTGACGTCTTTGAAGGTGTACCGCAGGCAGTGATAAGTCGTGCTGAGGTAGAAGCCGGTATTGACATGATTGCCGCCCTTTCAGGAAAAACCGGATTTTTAAAATCTAACGGGGAAGCGAGACGTGCCTTAAAGGAAAATTCCGTTTCGGTGAATAAGGAGAAAATTTCAGAAGACTACAGCATCACTACGAATGATCTTTTGAATGACAAATATGTTATTCTTGGAAAAGGTAAAAAGAATACCTACATCATTAGGATAGAATAAGTTTATATAAAAAAGCCCCCTTGTGCCGGGCGGCGCTAAGGGGGCTTCTACTAACCAACCAATTATGAAAACATAATCTAACCATTGGGTAAGTCGTTAAAAACTCCATTCCTTACAAGCGGGCGAAAAAATAAATGTTAAAGTACAAGAAGGTTACATCCTCGAATGTCACTATTGTCGAAACGCCCCAGAATTTCAGTCTTTCCGGCACCTAAATCTTTTCCCAGATCCTGGGTTGCGATAAAAGAACAGGAATTGATATTGGCCAGGTCAATTACATTAATTCCTCCAGATTTACCTTCGGGCAGGAGACAAAGTGCATCTTCGGGATCCCGAATAAACAGCTTCATCCAGGGAGGGCACTCAAAAATGCCATTTTTGGAGGAGTATGCCTGTGATAACAATTCTGTCATACCGTATTCACTGTGGATGTGAGGTACACCAAAACCCTTTTTTAACACCTCATGAAGTTCGGTTCTTATCATCTCTTTGCGCCGGCCCTTCATCCCACCTGTTTCCATTACAATAGTGTTGTTGAGGTTGAAGGAGAACTGCTCGACCAGGTCAAGTAAGGCAAAAGAAACACCGATTAACAGTATTTTCTGGTCTGTCGAATTCAGTAGTTCAAGTTGACTTTTAAGAGCACTAAGATCGTGTAGGTAGAAACCGCTGTGTTTATTCTTGCTTTTTTTAATAAGGTCATCAACCATGTATATTAGCGAAGAACCCTCGCGTTCCAGGTATGACGGCAGCAATGCAAGTACCGCATAGTCTTCAATATCACCGTAGAAATGTTGAAAGCATCTTCTAAAGCTTTCTTCGTAGATAGAAAGATCGCTTACGTAATGTTTGCTGGTTTGGGAGCCGGTGGTTCCGCTACTCGAAAAGGTAATTTCGGGAGCTTGGTCTAAAGAAGTCACCTCATGAGACTTGAAAAACTGGATGGGAAAAAAGGGGATTTTTGAGACCTCTTTTATTTCTGAAGGATTTACCTGCAATAGCTCACAGAACTGCCTGTACACTTTGTTGTTGCTGTACTGGAAGCGGAAGGTCTTCAATGCGAGCGCATCAAATTCCTGCGGAGTAGTAATAGAAAATATGGAACTGTGCATAACGCACAAAGGTAATGGAAACTGAAATTTTCCGAAGAAAAAATAAGGACTTTATCTCACCACCAGCTTACGGGTAGCCGAACTTTTACCTTCCTGGATCTTCATAATGTAAACACCGGGATCAAGAGAAGAGATATTCAATTCATTACCGGAAAGATTTGCAGAAAGTACATTTTTACCAAGCACGTTGTAGATCTCTACTATTTTTGCTTTGTTCTCCTTGGTTGTGACATAAACCTTCTGGCCCGAGGCCGGATTAGGATAGATAGCCAGCCCTTCAATAGGAACTTCTTTGGTAGGAGGTTCTGAAGCAGATACTTGCGCATTGGCCGGGTTTGCAAAAAGCAAAAGGCTAATGATCATAAGAGGGTACAAGTAGAGTTGTTTCATTTTCAGCGTACTGTAAATTCAAAATTACAATAAAAAATTCAAAAACCAGACCAAAAGTTCCATAGTAAAACGTTAAAAAAGGGGATTGAGGCAATAAAAAGAAAAAGGCCACCGTTAGGCAGCCTTTTGCAAATTAAAAGTGTGATGGTTAACCTCCAGCTATTTAAAGCGACGCATTGATCCATGTCCATGATGAGGCATCTACTTTGGTCCCAAGATCATACCCGGCATCAAGAACAGCAGTTACACCCTCTATCTGTACGTTGACACGTGGCCCCCCATCTTTCATTTCCACATTGGTATCATAACCTTCAAGATAAAGATTGGTAAATGAAGCCCCAGATTCTTTTTTAAACTGTAAGGCGGTTCCTCCTGTAGTTGACACAGCGGTAAAGTTGATCAATTTTGGATCGTTATTAGCTCCGTCAGCCTCAACAGCAGTAGAGAAGTTGTCGATGGTATGCTTTACATAAACGTTTGTTACAGAGCCATCCCAGCCTTCAGTCCAGTCTACAGCATCATCTTCATTGTTCTCCAGGTAAAGATTGGTTACAGAAACAGAACCTCCAAAGAATTCCACTCCGTCATCTGCGCCGTTGATAACGGCAACATTCACCACCACAGTTCCTGAACCTACAGAGTAAAATGAAACACCGTTATACTGAGATTCAGAATTAATTTGAGCTCCTGTACCTTTTATCACAAGGTTTTTGATGCTTCCTGAGCTGTCTGCATCATCGGTTCCTCCGTAAACAAAGCCTCCAACTTCAGCAACAGCGTCAATACCTTCGGTAGTGGGGGCTTTACCAACTATTGTAAGCCCACCCCAGTCACCTGGCATAGCATCTTCAGAAGACATTACAACGGGATTGTCTTCGGTTCCCTGGATTTCGATCATTCCGCCTTTAAGAATGGCGATATATACATCTGTTCCACCATCTCTGGCAATGATCTTTGTACCGGCAGGGATCACGAGCTTTCCACCATCCTGCACGATGTAAGAAGAGGTGAGATTGTAAGTTACTTCAGGGTCAAGAGTCACGGTGCCTTCAACCGTTCCCTGCAATATGTTGGATTCCACACTTGCCCGGTTGTTGATCCAGTTAAAGGTGTCCTGAGAAGTTGTAGCCGGAGTAGTATAGTTGAATTCGGGATTTGCAACGTTTTTTTCAACGATCACATTGGCAAGCGCTCCATTGTCCTTCATGTCAATAGAAGTGTCATAACCGGTGAGGGAAAGTCCGTCAAAAGTAGCACCTGATTCTTTCTTGAATTGCAACGCAGTACCTCCTGTAGTCGAAACCGCGGTGAAATTGGAGATGTGGGGATTAC
>JBAVJE010000129.1:0-25056 GCA_049687615.1 Salinimicrobium sp.
ATGGAACGGACCTATGGGTGTTTTTGAAATGGAGCCCTTCGCTAAAGGAACTATTGCTGTAGGTGAATCTATTGCCGAAGCGACTAAAAAGGGAGCATTTTCTCTTGTAGGAGGAGGTGATTCTGTAGCTGCTGTTAAAGAATTTAATCTCGAGGATAAAATGAGCTATGTTTCTACCGGGGGTGGAGCTATGCTTGAAATGCTTGAAGGCAAAAGTTTGCCGGGAATTGAAGCTATGAAGCAATAGAGGTACGATAATTGTGGTTTTAGGAACTTATAGGATGATTAATGCGAAAACTATGAGAATACGAATTTTTCCTTTTTTGTTGCTGGTACTTTCCTTCGCTGCTTTTGGGCAGGAAAAAACAGCTAATAAAGGGGAACTAAAAACGAAGGAGAAGACATCCGGTGACACTATAAAACTTCCTGAGGAGGAATTTTTTATGCTTCTGGATAATGACGATGTAGAATTCGCTAATAAAATTCCCATACACAAGATCATTAAAGATTCGGCTGTTTTTGCATTATTAGATAATGCAAATGCAGCCGCTATTGATTCATTGTGGCAAAAGGAGCTTTTTGAGTCCAGCTTGTATTCTAATTTAAAAGATTCCCTGCTTGACCTAAATTACAATAAAGTGGTCTATGAGGATCTTCCTACAGATACCCTTAAGGCGCGACTGGCTAAACTAAATGCCAAGACCCCTTTTAATATTGAATACAATCCGCTTCTTGAAAATGTAATTAAATCTTACCTGAAACGCAACAAGAAGTCGATGGAAAGATTGATGGCCTTAAGCACGTACTATTTTCCAATGTTCGAGCAAAAGCTGGATAAGTATAATATTCCCTTAGAGATCAAATATCTTGCGATAGTGGAATCTGCTTTAAATCCACGGGCCAGGTCAAGAGTTGGGGCTACGGGGCTTTGGCAGTTTATGTTTGCTACCGGGAAGATGCATGGGCTTAAGGTGAATTCTTATGTTGATGAACGTATGGATCCTGTGAGATCTACAGAAGCTGCTGCGGAATATCTTTCGACTCTCTACAGGGTTTTTGAAGATTGGGATCTGGTGTTGGCTTCCTATAACTCGGGCCCGGGAAATGTTTCTAAAGCCATTAGAAGGAGTGGAGGTTCCACTAATTATTGGAACCTAAGGCCTTATCTGCCGCGGGAAACCGCGGGGTATGTGCCGGCATTTCTTGCTACGCTTTACGTTTTTGAATATGCCGAAGAACACGGTTTTCAACCACCAAACCCGAGAACCACCTATTTTGAAACCGATACTATTCAAACGAAAAAACTGCTCACTTTTGATCAGATTTCCCAGGTGACGGGAGTGGAGAAGGAGTTGCTAAAGTTTCTCAATCCAAGCTATAAACTTGATGTTATTCCATATATCGAGGACGAAAAATACGGTCTGCGATTGCCACGTAATAAGACAGGATTCTTCGTAAATAATGAAACGGCTATTTACGGCTACGCAGAGGCTGAAATGGCTAAAAAAGAAAAAGCTTTGCCCGAGCTGGTGGAAGCAGAAAGCAGGATACGTTATAGGGTGCGTCGGGGAGATTACCTGGGGAAAATCGCTGAGCGCTACGGGGTAGGAGTGAGCCAAATCAAGCGATGGAATAATATGAGGAGCAATAATTTGAGAATTGGGCAGCGTTTGACGATATATCCTCGAAGACCGGTGACCAGCACAAATTCTTCTTCCTCAAGCGCAGGCTCCCCAAAGTTTTATACGGTTAAACAAGGAGACTCTCTTTGGAGTATTTCAAAGAAATTCCCCGGTGTTACCGTTCAGAAGATTAAGAATCTTAATAACATGAATACCAATCGCCTCAAACCCGGCATGAAACTTAAACTTTCGGAAGGTTAGGCCCTTCAATACCAAAATTATGAAAAAATTTTTAGCAATTATTATTGGAATTTTTGTCTTAACATCTTGTGGGGATGACCCAAAGAAAGATGATGTAATCCTTCCCGATTCTTCAGGAAACATCAATAATCTTTCTGTAATTATTCCAAATGACCTGTGGAATGGAGAAGTAGGGGAAGAGATAAGGAATGTGCTTGCTGCCCCTGTAGACGGTTTACCTCAGGAGGAGCCGTTGTTTTCAATTAATCAAATGCCACCCGAGGCATTTTCTGGTTTTGTAAGGAAAAACAGAATATTTCTTCAGGTGCAAAAAGGAGAGGAAGCAGGAATAAAGATTGCTGAAAATCCATATGCCCGCCCGCAAAAGGGAGTAAGGATTACCGGGCAGACAAACGAGGAGATCATAAATCTAATCGGTGAAAATTCAGAAAAGATCATTCAGGAATTTAAAAAGACCGAGATAAAAGAAAAGCAGCGCCGTATCAGCAAATCTTTGAAAGATGATACACCGCTTGAGGAGAAATTAGGAGTTTCCATGAAGTTTCCTACAGTTTACCGATATGCTAAGAAAGATGATGATTTCTTTTGGATAAGGAAAGACATCAAGAACGGAAGTATGGAGATTCTGGTTTACCAGGTACCTATGAGTACTATTACCAAAGACACTAATACTATTGGAAACATAATTAGAATGAGAGATTCAATAGGACTGGCAAACATACCGGGACCGGTTGAAGGGAGTCATATGATTACTGAAGCTGCTTATGCACCTTACCTGTTTAAATCACAGATCGATAATAAATTCGCCTATGAGACTAAAGGTACCTGGGAGGTCACAAACGCTTTTATGGCAGGACCTTTTATCAACTATGCGGTAATGGATGAGGAGAACCACAGAATTGTGGTCCTGGAAGGATTTACTTTCGCGCCTTCGGCCAGAAAGCGAGATAATATGCTTGAGCTCGAAGCCATCTTAAAATCGGCTAAGATCAAATAGGAAAAAACGATATCAAAAGAAAAAACCCGACAGATCGTTGGGTTTTTCTTTTGGTGTTATATCTTGTGTAAGATTAGAGTCTTTTTTGATCTTCCTCCGGTTTTGCCGCAGGCTCATCTTCTCTTGAAGCGTCCTTAAATTCTTTAATTCCGCTTCCCAAGCCTCTCATCAACTCCGGAATCTTTTTTCCACCAAACAACAACAACACCACCACCACAACGAAAATTATTTGAGGTGTTCCAATAACCCAAGGTAAAATAACTGCGTTCATAACTGTAAATTTAGTGTTACAAAGTTAACAATAAAACTTGAAATCAATGGTTTCTGTATACAGAAAAGCAGTTTAAAAATATCTTTATCATATCTTTGCTCTAATGTCAGAAAACACTGAAAATAAAAGGAATTTCACTCAAAAGCTTCTCCATAAGTACAGGTTGATTGTGCTTAATGAAGACACTTTTGAAGAAAAAGTTTCCTTTAAACTCACCCGACTTAATGTTTTTGTGGTTGTCACCCTGGCAGGAATCATATTGATCGCCGGAACAACTGTGTTAATTGCCTTTACCGGACTACGGGAATATATTCCCGGATATTCATCTACAGATCTAAAACAACGTGCTGTGGAACTGGCCTACAAAACAGATTCCCTGCAAACCGTGGTAGAGCTCAACAATCAATATCTAAATTCAGTAAAAAAAGTGCTTTCGGGAGATTTGAAGACTGCCGACTTTAACAGGGATAGCTTATTGGTAAACGACAGGCAAGAACCGGATGAGGAAGATTTAAGACCCTCAAAGCAGGACTCCCTGTTGAGAGAGGTGGTGACACAGGAGGATAAATATAACTTTTTGGAAACCGCGACTTCAAAGGCGAATTATGCTCTATTTCCACCTTTGAAAGGACCATTTTCTGAAAAATATAACATCAAGGAAAAACATTTCGGAGTCGATATCGTAGCTTCGCAGAATGCCCCGGTAAAGTCCGTCGCAGATGGTACCGTTGTTTTCGCCGGCTGGACATCAGAAACCGGCAATGTGATCATCATCGAACACAGTTACGGATTATTATCGGTTTACAAGCATAATGCATCTGTCATAAAAGAGCAGGGGGAAAGCGTTCAAAAAGGTGAAGTTATTGCCACTGCCGGCTCTACCGGCGAATTCTCTACAGGGCCGCACCTGCATTTTGAACTTTGGAACGAGGGACGTCCCGTTAATCCTGTAGATTTCATCGATTTTCAATAATTATGTCAATAAAGTCTTTTTTAGCTAAAATATTCGCCGCGTACATTCAAAAGAAAATTGATTTCTGGGCCTCAAAACCTGTAGATACTCAAAAAAGGGTTTTTCAGCAATTGATCAGGAAGGGCGGCAAGACTCAATTTGGAAGGGACCATGATTTTAGCAAAATCAATACTCCTCAAGATTTTGCTAAAAATGTTCCTGTGAGAGATTATGAGGAACTGAAGCCATATATTAATAAGGTTGTTGAGGGACAACCGGATATTTTGTGGCCGGGAAAGCCCTTGTATTTTGCAAAGACGTCGGGCACTACCAGTGGAGCTAAGTTTATACCGCTGACTAAAGATTCTATGCCCACCCACATTGACGCTGCCAGAAATGCGATCTTGTGCTATATTGCCGACACCGGCAAGGCTGATTTTGTTGATGGGAAAATGATCTTTTTGCAGGGTAGTCCCGAATTACAGGAGAAGAACGGCGTCAAAATGGGCCGCCTCTCGGGAATTGCTGCACATTATGTACCTTCTTATTTACAACGAAACAGGATGCCGAGCTGGCAAACCAACTGTATAGAAGACTGGGAGGTGAAAGTCGAAGCAGTGGTCGAGGAAACTTCCAGGGAAGATATGAGCGTTATCAGCGGAATACCCTCCTGGGTGCAGATGTACTTTGAAAAATTGCAGGAAAAATCGGGTAAAAAGGTAGGAGAGTTATTCCCTAACTTTAATCTATTTATTTATGGCGGAGTGAATTTCGAGCCTTACCGCGCCAAATTTGAGAGCCTAATCGGTCGTAAAGTTGACAGTATTGAGCTTTTTCCTGCTTCGGAAGGTTTTTTTGCCTTTCAGGATAAGCAAGATCAAAAAGGAATGCTCTTACAGCTCAATTCGGGGATATTTTATGAGTTTATTAAAGCTGATGAATTCTACTCAAAAGCACCAAGGCGACTTACAATTGGCGAAGTAGAACTGGATACAAATTATGTGATGATTATCTCCAATACGGCCGGATTATGGGCTTATAATCTTGGGGACACAGTTCAGTTTACCTCTTTAAAACCCTATAGATTGATTGTTTCGGGAAGGATTAAGCATTTTATTTCAGCCTTTGGAGAACATGTAATCGCGAAAGAGGTCGAGCAGGCGATGCAGGAAGCAACTGCAGACACAGCTGTGCAGATCACCGAATTTACGGTCGCTCCACAAATCACTCCCGAAGGTGAGCAATTGCCGTACCACGAGTGGTTCATTGAATTTGAAAAAGAGCCTGAAGATATGGAGCAGTTTGCAGCAAAATTGGATAAATCAATGCAGCAACAAAACTCCTATTATTTTGATCTTATCGAGGGCAAGATCCTTCAGCAATTAAAAATAACAACAGTACCCGCCAATGGTTTTCAGGAGTATATGAAATCAATAGGAAAACTGGGAGGGCAGAATAAACTACCACGGCTTTCAAACGATCGTAAGATTGCTGAAGCCCTGGAAAATCAGAAAAAATAATATGAGTAACTTAAAACTACAAGGACGTACACGGGCACAGGAAAGTTCAAGTGCCATTGAACGTATGTATATTACCATGCGCCACCTTTTTAACCGTGGCTTTTATAAACCAATGGGCGTTTCCGGGGAAACCCTTCGTGAATCCCTGCTTATTTTAAGACCCGAGATCTATGGATCGGTGGCCGAGGAAAAAGTCGAGCTTAGCGGGCTGCTATATGTAATTGACAGGCTTCCTATCGGGCTTGAAGAATGCCGTTTTATCAATCTTACCAGCGATGAAGGTTACGGAAATTCACACTTTAAACCCATCGTGCCTCCAAAAAGAAGAAGAAACTGCTACAGGATTGATGAAGAGCAGATGAATATTGAAATCACCCGGGGAAGGAGCGAAATTTATGATATTCTTACGCACCTTACTTTTCTTTTTATTGAGTCCCATAAAATCATGAGGCGTGTCTTGATCGATGAGGAAGGGGAAGTTTCCAGAGACTGGGAAAAACTTGAAAAAGCAGTGCTTTCAAAAGAAGATCTCTCTCAGTCAGAAAGGGAGGTGGCCCTAACCCATACGGCGAATATTCTTGGGCGTACTTTTAGAGAAGTAACAAATATTTACCCCCTTTTCAGCTTACCACAGAACAAAGATCGCTTCCTTCATATTGTGTACTATCTCGGGAAACTGGCCATAGATGAAATGATCAATAACAATAAAAGAATTGTCACTTTTAGTCCTGTTTTGCGCGAGAGGCTTGGTCATCACATTCATGGAGAAATCTGGGCGAACAAGATCAAGGAAGTACTGCTTGAAAAAGGCTTGATTGATAGGCCTTTACATATCATTAGTGCCAATATGCACAGCGTGATGAATACACTTTATGCTCCGGAAGCTTTAAAGACCGAACTGAAAAAGAAATCTATTTCCGGTATTTATGAAGAGCTTAGCAATTCTGCTAATGGAAAGCTCAGAATGAAAGTGATGAAAACCGCTTCTGAAGAAGGTATGACCTTTATCGAAGACACTAGTGGAGCCAATATTGATGTGCAGATCTTTGATACGGCGCAAATGGAAAACGTGGATGGTAAATTTCGTTTGAATTCAGAAGTTGATGAGACCCAAAAACCCGTTATAATGGTGATGGATTATGCCTTTGGGGAGCAGGCTTATGAGACTATTGATGAAATGCTGAAGCCGTACCAGACAGATCAGGGGGGCATACATATGAACGTAGATTCCATATCAATAATGGGAAAAGCCGGAATTCTGGTGGGTGGAAAAGGAGATATTATGATCCCCAGCGCTCACCTTTTTGAGGGAACTGCCGATAACTATCCTTTCGTTAATGAACTTTCAAAAGCAGATCTTGAAGGACACGGCATCCCCGTTTGTGACGGGTCTATGATTACCGTGTTAGGAACATCCCTGCAAAACAAAGATATTTTAAGGTTTTTCCATGAATCTACCTGGAATGTAGTGGGACTTGAGATGGAAGGAGCTCACTATCAAAAAGCTATTCAGGCTGCTTCTCGCTTACGCGGAAATATTTCTGAAAACGTGAAGGTGAGATATGCCTATTATGCTTCAGATAACCCGCTGGAGACAGGAAGTACATTAGCTTCGGGAGGATTGGGTACTACTGGTGTAAAACCTACCTATCTTATCACCGAAAAGATCCTGGAACAGATCTTCAGAGATGCTTCGGTTCCAAAAAGCGAAGAAGAGTTAACAGAAAATATGGGAAAATAAAAATGATAGGTAAAGCAAAAAATATCCTCGTTACAGGAGGAGCGGGCTTTATAGGATCAAACTATATCAACTTGTTTTCTTTAAAGGAAGATGTTCATATCGTCAATCTGGACAAACTTACCTATGCGGGGAATCTCGATAATATCGAGGTACAGGAAGGGTCGAAATATACTTTTGTGCAGGGAGATATTGGAGACAAGCAGCTTGTAAAAGACCTTTTTGAGAGGTATAGATTTCAGGCGGTTGTAAATTTTGCTGCCGAATCTCATGTGGATAATTCGATTCTTAATCCCGCGGCTTTTGTGGAGACAAACATTGCCGGAACCTTTAATTTGTTGCAGAACGCTTACAAAATGTGGATGGAAAAACCTTTCACTCCTGTTACGGAGTTTAAAAATGCCACTTTTTTGCATGTCTCTACAGATGAGGTTTATGGTACACTTGGAGCAGAAGGTTTGTTCACAGAACAAACTCCTTACGCGCCAAATAGTCCTTATTCAGCCTCCAAAGCTTCTTCAGATTTCCTGGTGCGAAGCTACTTTCATACTTACGGTCTCCCTGTAGTTACAACTAACTGCTCCAACAATTATGGCCCCCACCAGCATGACGAAAAATTAATCCCCACGATTATAAGAACTGCCATCAGAGAAGAGCCTATTCCTATCTATGGCGACGGAAAAAATGTAAGGGACTGGCTATATGTAAGCGATCATTGTAAAGGCATTAAACTTGCTCTGGAAGAGGGGCGAAAAGGCGAAACCTATAATATTGGGGGGCGCAACGAGCGGGAAAATATTTATATTGCCCAAAAGATCTGCGAAATACTTGATGAACAGGCGCCCAGAGAAAATGGCAAATCTTATCTTGATTTGATCACTTTTGTGGGGGACAGGCCGGGGCATGACAGGAGATATGCCATAGATGCAAGCAAGATCGAGAATGAACTTGGTTGGAAAGCAGATGAGAATTTTGAAACCGGAATTTTAAAGACGGTTGAATGGTATCTTCAAAAATATAAAAAATGAAAGGCATTATCCTCGCAGGTGGTTCTGGAACAAGGCTACACCCATTGACTCTTGCAGTGAGCAAGCAGTTGATGCCGGTCTACGATAAACCCATGATATATTATCCGCTTTCCACTCTAATGATGGCGGGAATCCGGGAAGTCCTGATTATTTCAACTCCCAAAGATCTTCCGCTGTTCCGCGAGCTCCTGGGAGACGGAAGCAAATACGGGTGCCGGTTTGAATATGCGGTACAGGATGAGCCTAATGGATTGGCACAGGCTTTTGTCATTGGTGCCCATTTTATTGGAAATGACAAAGTCGCCCTTATTCTTGGTGATAATATTTTTTATGGTTCGGGACTCGACAGCCTTTTGCAGAGCAACAACGATCCAGACGGGGGCTTGATCTACGCCTATCACGTTCAGGATCCCGAACGTTACGGGGTAGTGGATTTTGATAAAAGTGGAAAAGTGCAGTCCATCGAAGAAAAACCGGAAAATCCCAAATCAAATTTTGCAGTTCCGGGTATCTACTTCTACGATAATGAGGTAGTGGACATCGCCAAAACGATAAAACCCTCTGCACGGGGCGAATTTGAGATTACCGATGTAAATAACGTTTATCTTCAAAAGCAGAAATTACAGGTGAGTATCCTGGACAAAGGAACTGCCTGGCTTGATACAGGAACCTTTGATTCCCTCATGAAGGCTTCGCAGTTTGTGCAAGTGATAGAGGAACGACAAGGGCTTAAAATTGGCGCTATTGAAGAGACCGCTTACAAAATGAATTATATTGACAGAGACCAGCTTATTAAGCTGGCTCAGCCGTTGCTGAAGAGCGGTTACGGTGAATATTTACTACAACTAGATTGATGTTAGAATTAGAAAATACCCCTTTAAAAGATTGTTTTTTACTAAAGCCTACTGTGTTCAAAGATCA
Source organism: Salinimicrobium sp. (assembly GCA_049687615.1). Classification (GTDB taxonomy): domain Bacteria; phylum Bacteroidota; class Bacteroidia; order Flavobacteriales; family Flavobacteriaceae; genus Salinimicrobium. The sequence continues at coordinate 9,311 of JBAVJE010000129.1, forward strand.
ACGCGGTACTTTTTTCGAATCCTTTAACCAACAAAGATTTGAAGAAATGACCGGCTTACATATCAATTTTGTGCAGGATAACCAATCGACTTCTAAAAGAGGGGTTTTGCGTGGGCTTCATTTCCAAACCGGACCTTTTGCTCAGGCTAAACTGGTGCGCTGCCCCGTGGGAGAGGTGTTGGATGTGGTGGTTGATCTTCGACCAGATTCCCCCACGTTCAAAAAGTCTTTTAAAGCCCTTCTAAGCGATGAAAATCATTTTCAGCTTTATATTCCTGCCGGCTTTGCTCATGGTTTTATAACCCTATCTGAAAAGGCAATGTTCGCTTATAAATGTGATCAATATTACAACAAGGAAGCCGATGGCGGTGTTATCTGGAACGATCCCACCCTGAATATTGATTGGAATTTCCCTGAAGACGAACTTATCCTTTCTGAAAAAGACGCGAATCTTCCCACTTTTGAACAATTAGGACTATGAAAAATGTGCTTGTAACGGGTGCTTCGGGACAGCTGGGGCAATGCATAAAAAGACTTTCCGTAAGGTATCAGGAGTTGAATTTTACCTTTACTACTTCCGAAGAACTCGATATTACCCTCTTTGGCGTATTGGGGCCGTACTTTTCTAAAAATGAATTTGATTATTGTATCAATTGTGCCGCCTATACCAAAGTAGAACAGGCAGAAAAAGAGCAGGAACTTGCTTATTTAGTCAATGCCGAAGCAGTCAAGAATCTTGCTAAAGTTTGTGATGAGAATAATTGTACGCTTATCCATTTTTCAACAGATTATGTTTTTGATGGCAAAGGAAACCAACCTTATTCAGAGGAAGATGAGACAAATCCGATAAATGTGTATGGCGCATCAAAACTGTTGGGAGAAGGATACATTAAGGAACATATGGATCGTTATTTTATCTTCCGCACCTCCTGGTTGTATTCAGATATAGGCCATAATTTTTTCAATACCATCTGTAGTAAAGCAAAGGCTGGTGAGGAATTGAAGATTACAACTTCACAAACAGGCTCACCAACGAATGCTTACGACCTTGCCGAATTTGTCCTGGAATTAATTGCCTTAAAAAGTGAAAAATACGGGATCTACCATTATAGTAATTTAGGAGAGGCGACCTGGTACGATTTTGCAAAAGAAATCCTTAATCATCTTGATTCTCAAGTGCCTCTTAAGGTGAGCAATGACTATCAAACCCTGGCTGCACGCCCGGAATACAGTGTACTGAATAAGAATAAATTACAGGAAAATTTTGATATTCCTGTACTTCCGTGGAAAGAAAGCCTGGCCAGACTCTTCTAAAAGGGCATTTTAGCTGTTCTTTTCGATGTACCATTTAAAGTTTTTCACGTCTTCTTCAAGCAGCTCCTTGAAAACAGGATTGATCAATCGTGCGGCGCCTTCTCCGGGAATGCCTCCGGGTGCGTGGTAAGAGATAACCACATGCATCTCTGTGCAATTGCCGGCATCTTTAAATTCTATTTTTCCCGCATTGTAAACAGATGAACCCGGTAAAGATTGCCAACCCAATAACTCATAAGGAATCTCTTTTACAATTTCGGCTTTCCAGCATACTTTACCTATGCCTCCGGGAATCTTAGCCTCCCAGAAGGAGTACTTATCGTCGATGGGTTCTACGTGCGTAAGGTGCTCCATGAACAGGGGCAAATTCTCTACATCCCGCCAAAATTCATAAACATCCTTCCGGGGTTTTTTCACGATTTGGGTTATCTGGATATTGACATTCCTGCTGTGATTGTCTGGTTTGGTCTTGCCAATAGCTGTATAGGCCGGGCAATTTCCCGAGGCTCCCCGATATAAAAGAATTCCTGCCAGCACCGACTCAAGAATGCTTTTATCCTTTTTTCCAATGGCGTCATACAAGAGATATGCTCCTGCCAAAAGTGATAATCCCCGTTCTTCCGGACTCACATTTACTTGAAGATGGCGTAGTAGTTTGTTCATAATTTTCTAATTTTCCGGTTGCTTCATTTAAAATACTTAATATCAGTTTAAAAAAAGAATGTTAGGCAATAACCTCAGGTTAAACTATTCTTAAAAACATTTGGGAAGCCTTTAAATTCCTGCTGAGGTTGCAAAGCCGCAAAATTTGTTTAATTTCCGCTTAGAAAACCAATCTATGAAAAAAAGAGTACTGATAACCGGGGCTGCAGGTTTCCTCGGCTCCCACCTTTGTGATAAATTTATTAAGGAAGGTTATCATGTTATTGGAATGGATAACCTTATCACCGGCGATCGCCGCAACATAGAACATCTTTTTAAACTTGAAGATTTTGAATTCTATCATCATGACGTTTCCACCTTTGTACATGTAGCCGGCCGGCTGGATTACATTCTGCATTTTGCTTCTCCTGCAAGTCCTATAGATTACCTCAAGATCCCTATTCAGACCCTTAAAGTGGGTTCTCTGGGTACTCATAACCTTTTGGGACTGGCAAAAGAAAAGGATGCACGAATTCTTATTGCTTCTACTTCGGAAGTATACGGGGATCCACAGGTACACCCACAAACCGAAGAATATTTCGGGAATGTGAACACCATTGGTCCGCGTGGGGTCTACGATGAAGCGAAACGCTTTCAGGAATCTATAACAATGGCCTATCACCGTTACCACGGTCTGGAAACAAGGATTGTTAGGATCTTTAATACTTATGGCCCCAGGATGCGCCTCAATGACGGTAGGGTTATTCCGGCATTTATAGGGCAAGCCTTGAGGGGGGAAGACCTAACGGTATTTGGCGATGGTTCCCAAACCCGTTCTTTTTGTTATGTGGACGACCAGATTGAAGGAATTTACAGGTTATTGCTAAGCGATTATGTATATCCTGTTAATATTGGAAACCCAAACGAGATCACTATTAAAGACTTTGCCGAAGAGATCATAAAGCTCACCGGTACAGATCAAAAGATCGTTTACAAATCCCTGCCTCAGGACGATCCCATGCAGCGGCAACCCGATATTTCAAGGGCAAAAGAAGTGCTGGGTTGGGAACCTAAGATTCTTCGAAAAGAAGGAATGCAATGGACGTACGAATACTTTAAAGGCCTAACCCAAGAAGAACTTTACCGAAGTGAACACAAAGACTTTTCTAAGCACATTAGAAGGTAGATTTTTTGGCAACAGGTTAAAAAATGTTATAATGGTGGGCACTTAGTTTAAATGGTCTTTTGATGAAAAATTCCCTGGTATCGATCGTAATGCCGGCATATAATGCCGAAGCCTTCATTTCTGAAAGCATAAAGTCTGTGCGGCAGCAAACGCATGAGAACTGGGAGTTGCTCATTATTGATGATGCCTCAAAAGATAGTACCCTTGAAATTATTGAGCAGTTTCAAAGCCGGGACCATCGCATTCGTTTGCACCCGCTGCCAACCAATCAAGGCGCCGGATTCGCCCGAAACATCGGCATTAAAGCTTCCAGGGGTGACTTTATTGCTTTTCTTGATGCAGATGACCTATGGAAGCCTGAAAAGCTTGAAATGCAGCTTGAATTTATGCGAAATGAGAAGGTGGAAGTTTGTTATTCGAGCTATGAATTGATGAGTGAAGACAGCAATCCGTTGAACAAAACAGTAAATGCGCTCGAAAACTTACCTTTTAGAAAGCTGTTGCGCGCCAACTATATTGGAAACCTCACAGGGATTTATAACTCCGGAAAGCTTGGAAAGATCTACTGTCCGTTGATTAGGAAACGGCAGGATTGGGGGCTGTGGCTTCTGGCGGTGCGAAAGGCCGGTGGGGCAAAAGGCATTAAAGAACCTTTAGCCAACTACCGGGTACGGAAAAATTCTATTTCCCGGAACAAATGGGAAATGCTTGGTTACAATTACAAGGTATATCACAAAGTGCTCGGTTTCTCTACTCTAAAAAGCTGTTTTTGGATGCTGTTATTTCTTTGGGAGCAATTTTTTGTGAAAAGCAGGCAAACCCAGGCCTTAGGCTAAAATTTCAAATTGTTTGAGTTTTCCCCGCTGCGTACGGTTGAGGATTTTTTTGTGTTCAAACTCCACCTTGAGATTTGGCTCAAGATAAGCAGCCATTGCCGCAAGTATTTTTTCTCTTTTTTCCTCGCTGAGCGCCTTTTCTGAAACATACAAGATCTTAAAACTACCCTTTTCAACCTGTTGCACCACAAATTCTTTGATCAGGCCTTCATTTTCAATAATACTTTTGGTAACATAATAAAATGTCAGGCCGGGAACCACTTTTCCGCTGGGTAGAATAGCGACATCGTTGGTGCGCCCCACAAGATGTTCTAAAATGGGTTTTTTAAGGCTGCTGTTTTCGGCAAGAGAACCTGTGTCTCCTATGTCATACCTTATGAACGGGTGAGCCCGGTTGTAGAGCGATGTTACCACAATACGGCCCTCGCGTCCATTTGGCACCGCCATTCCCTTCTCGTCTACCACCTCTACCAGCATCGTCTCGCTGTTAAGAATCCATTCTCCCATTTTATTCTCAAATGCGAGTAATCCCAGTTCACTGGCACCGTACTCATTCACCACCTTAACCCCGAATTGCTTTTCCAGCAGCGCCTTATCTTCTTTAAAAAACATTTCACTGGTAACGATACACAGCTTTAAGTTGGGACAAATCTCTTTAAGGATGATGCCCTTTTTCTTGAGAAATTTAGCGAACAACACGATAGAACTGGTGTAACCATTGATATAGTTGAACTTTTTCTTCTGAAATTCCTGCAGGAATTCTTCCATTTTATCATCGCTCAGGTCGAAAATCGGAAATCTGTACCTAAACCCAAACCTGTCTTTGATGCGTTCTTTGAAATATCCCAATTTGTCAAGTGGAATTCCGTAGAAGCGGGCCTGCACCGAACGGTCGAGGTCTATGCCATGCCAGTGATATCTGTCGTTGAATTCGGCCCAGGACAGCGCATGGCAAAAGCGGTCTTTGGCAAAAATGAAGGGATGTCCGCTGGAGCCGGAGGTTTTACCAATGTAGACGTTTTTCGTGTTAAAACCTTTGCTGAAACGCTCTTCGAGCGGCCGCTGCAAATCGGATTTCTTCATTACCGGCACTTCCTCCCAGGTGGAGAATTTATCTTTTCCGAAGAAATTTTTATAAAAGCTGTTTTTTTGAAGATGATACTCTACAATTTCTTTCTTTTTGGCATCAATGTAAGCTGCGTATTCCTCTTCGGGAACAGCCTTGATGTCCTCCAGCAAATTTTTCGCTCTTTTGATGGGGAACCTATTGAGTTGTAATGAGAGACTAAACCAGTTCAATAGTGGAAAGATAATGGTTTTTTATGCTAATTAGTTGGTGCTTCAATGTACAAACAATTATTTTTGAGGCAAGAATTAAAATAATTACCAATGAATATTCTCATCCTTGGCTCGGGAGGCCGCGAACACAGCTTTGCCCACATGATCTCCAAAAGTCCTAAATGCAAGAAAGTTTTTGTGGCGCCGGGGAACGCGGGCACTTCAAAAATAGCAACAAATCTTGCCCTTGATCCATTAGATTTTAAAGCTGTCAAACAAGCGGTGCTAAAAGAGAATATTAAGATGCTTGTAGTTGGTCCCGAAGATCCATTAGTACAGGGGATTCAGGATTTCTTTAAACTGGACGAACAGCTAAAAAATGTGGCTCTCATTGGTCCATCCAAGCGAGGTGCGCTGCTTGAAGGAAGCAAGGAACGCGCGAAAGAATTCATGGCGCTTTATAATATTCCAACTGCGGCTTATGAAAGCTTTACAAAAGAAAGTCTGCAGGCCGGAAAGGCATTTTTGGAAACCCTGAAACCGCCCTACGTTTTAAAAGCAGACGGTCTTGCCGCCGGAAAAGGGGTGTTGATCCTTCCTGATATTCAAGAGGCCAAAAATGAGCTTGAAAATATGCTCACCGGCGATAAATTTGGTGCCGCCGGGGCAAAAGTTGTTATCGAAGAGTTTCTGGACGGGATCGAGCTAAGCGTTTTTGTGCTTACCGATGGCAAAAATTATCTCACCCTCCCAACAGCAAAAGATTACAAAAGAATTGGAGAAGGGGACACCGGGCTTAACACAGGCGGAATGGGTGCTATTTCACCCGTTCCTTTTGCCAATGAGGAATTCATGCGAAAAGTAGAATCCAGGATCATCAAGCCCACAGTAGAGGGCATTCAAAAAGAGGATATCGACTATACCGGTTTCATTTTTATAGGCTTGATTAAAGTGGGCGATGAGCCTTACGTGATCGAATATAATGTGAGGATGGGTGACCCTGAGACCGAAGTGGTACTGCCGAGAATCGAGAGCGATCTCGTGGAGTTGTTTCAAAAAGCTTCAGAAGGAAAACTTGATAAAGTTAAACTTCAGGTCAAAGAGGAAGCTGCCGCAACAGTTATGTTGGTTTCTGGAGGTTATCCCGAAGCTTACCAAAAAGGAAAGGAAATTACAGGTTTTGAAGAGGTAGAAGATTCAATTGTTTTTCATTCGGGTACTTCCGAAGAAAAGGGCAAAGTACTCACCAACGGGGGCAGGGTGCTGGCAATTACTTCTTTTGGAGAAACTTACCAACAGGCACTAAAAAAATCTTACCAAAATGCAGATAAGCTTCATTTCGATAAGATGTATTTTAGAAAAGATATAGGTTTCGACCTGTCTTAGTGTGCAGAATAGTCGTAATGATCTTCGTTCTCAGCATCGTTCAACTGCATCATCCAGTAGAAGAAGGCCGCGAAACCAATTATGATGAATAACCAGTTAACTGCACTTGCTGCCCACCAACTGTCTAATTCCAGGTGGCGCAGGTAATTTAACGGTTCAAATGCAAAATCTTCAAAAAACGACTGAATGCCTTCGAAAAAATCCTTCATTGTATTTAAATTTAGAACCACAAAAATATAAAAAACCAGTATGTTAACAAGCTTTTTCAGCAAATCAAGGCCCATTAACTTTATTTTGGTAGCCTTTTACATTCTGGTTTTTTACCTGATTTTCAATTTCACAAATCTCTTTTCCCCAGATTTTTCGATCATTTTAGAAGAAACCGGAATTCTGCTGGTCATTGTGCTTAGCGTATTTCTGGTCAATTTTGTATCGGGAAGAAACGAGCTTACCGGCAGGAATGCCTTCAAGACTATCCTGTTTGCGGGCTTTATTTGCATGTTTCCCGAAATACTCAGGAACAATTCTGTCATCCTGGCTAACTTTTTCATATTACTCGCCCTAAGACGTATTATTAGCCTGAAATCTCAACGAGAGACGAATCAAAAGATCTTTGACGCTACGTTCTGGATTTTTATTGCCTCGCTTTTTTATTTCTGGAGTGTACTATTTCTCTTTTTGGTTTTCTTCGGAGTTCTCGTGCACGTGGGGCACAGGTTCAAAAACTGGTTGATTCCTGTAATCGCATTTTTGACACTTTTGTCAATCGTTACCACAGGAAGCCTTTTTTTTACCGACAGTTTTTATACATTTTCAACCTGGTTCCAGGGAAGTAATTTTGATTTTACCGCTTATAGAGAACCGGCAGTGCTCATACCAGTGGCATTTTTATTCGCACTCATGTTATGGAGTTCATTTTTCTATGTTTCAGTAATACAAAAGGCGAATGCGACCGTCAAAAATTCACTCTTTATGATTCTTTTGATGCTGGTTATTTCCCTGGCTGTCGCCGTATTCGCGCCTACCAAAGACAGTAGTGAACTGCTCTTCTTTTTTGCCCCGCTGGCAATCATTGTTACTAATTACTTTCAGGTAAGCGGGGATAAGTGGTTTAAAGAAATCCTGCTTCTTGTGGTAATACTGCTTCCGGTGCTTCTTTGGTTTTTGTTCTATTGATTATCTTCTGCGGAAGTCTGCTTCAGAATTAGCCCTCTAAAAAGTTAAAAATCCAATACCTTTGTAACGCGGAGGTTTTCTGAATTGTTTCAGAAATCACCATTTTTCAGAATAAAAAAAAGAAACAAAATGTTTTCAGATAAAGCGAATAAGATTTTTCAGGAAGTGATCGAAAAATACCATGTTATTAACACGGTTGGACAGGAATTTAAAAACCCTTACGATGAAAAGGATGAGCTTCTCGAGCATCTTTTGTTTAAAAAATGCTGGATTGACACGGTTCAATGGCATTATGAGGATATTATTCGTGACCCGAATATTGATCCTGTTGCGGCTTTAAAGCTAAAACGCCAAATCGATGCTTCTAATCAAGAACGTACAGATATGGTGGAATATATCGATAGTTATTTTCTTGACAAGTACAAGGATGTAGAGCCAAATCCCGATGCGACTATAAATTCAGAAAGTCCTGCCTGGGCCATTGACCGCCTCTCCATTCTCGCCCTCAAGATTTATCACATGAACGAGGAAGCGAATAGGAAGGATGCGACACAGGGACACATGATGGCTTGTAAAGCAAAGCTCAATATCTTGTTGGAACAGCGCGTAGATCTTTCTACAGCGATCAATCAACTATTGGAGGATATCGAAAACGGGAAAAAGTATATGAAGGTCTACAAACAGATGAAAATGTACAACGACGACGAGCTTAACCCGGTGCTTAGAGGTACTAAAAAATAGCGATTAAAGAGAAGGTCTATGGCATTGGCAAGGCATATTTTGGTGATAAGACTCTCGGCGATGGGAGATGTGGCCATGACCGTGCCAGTAATCAAAACAGTGACCGAACGTTTTCCCGATCTTAAGATCACCCTATTAACCAACAAGTTTTTTGCGCCCATCTTTAAAGATTTTAAAAATGTACATGTTTATGAAGCAGAAATTCATGGCAGGCATAAGGGCGTTGCGGGGCTTCGGCGGCTTTCACATGAGCTGGAAGACCTGGGAATCGATGCGGTAGCCGATCTTCACAATGTGCTGCGTTCTAATATTTTAAAGGTTTTCTTTCAGATTGCCGGAATTCCGGTCAAACAAATAAACAAAGGCAGGTTCCAAAAAAAAGCGCTCACCAGGAGGAGTAACAAAGTTTTTAAGCCGTTAAAAAGCACTCATGAACGTTATGCTGAGGTTTTTGATAAACTTGGTTTCCCCATAGATATTTCAGTATCTGCCTCATTACCAAAAGAAAAAATTTCTGAAACCGTAAAAGAGCTTACCGGGGTGGAGCCTAAAAAGTGGCTGGGAATTGCACCTTTTGCGCAGCATAGTTCGAAAGTTTATCCACAGGACCTCATGGAAAAGGTCTTAGATCAGCTTGAAAAAGAGGAAAATTTAAAGGTTTTTCTTTTTGGTGGTGGTTCCAGGGAAAGCGGCATTCTAAAAAATTGGGAAGAGCAGTTTGACAATGCCACCAGCCTGGCCGGAAAAGTAAGTTTTTCTGAAGAGCTTGCTTTCATTTCAAATCTTGATGCCATGCTGTCCATGGACAGTGGGAATGGACATATGGCGGCCAATTATGGAATACCTGTGATTACAATGTGGGGGTTAACACATCCTTTTGCTGGCTTTTCTCCCATTGGGCAGCCCAGCTCTAACTGGATTTTACCCGATTTAGAAAAATATCCGGCTATTCCCACTTCGGTCTATGGAAAAACCGTTCTCGAAGGTTATGAAGACGTCATGCGCAGTATTCCTCCCGAAACTGTGACTAATAAAATAAAGCAGATACTTAACCTTTAAAAGAAGGGGCTCCAAAAATGTCATTTTTGGAGCCCCTTCTTCTTATTTTATTTTCAAGCCTTATACATCGTCATAGTCTACTTTTAAGGTGGGAGTTGTAGGGTGCGCCTGACAGGTAAGTACAAGTCCCTCTTCTATCTCACTATCAACAAGAATAGAATTTTTCTCCATTTCGGCTTTTCCTTCGGTAATACGGGCAACACAGCTGCTGCAAATACCTCCCCGGCAGGAATAAGGCACATCCAGACCTTGATCTAGCGCAGCCTGTAGCACAGTCATATTTTTAGGCATGCCAAAAGTAGTATCTTCATCATCAACTGTTATAGTAAGGGTAGTTTCGCCTTCAAGACTGGACTTCACCTCACCTTCTACTTCAGATTTGAAGAGCTCAAAAAGGATGTTTTCTTTTTTAATACCATTTGTGGTTAGGATTTCTGTTACGTTATTGATCATTTCCTCGGGGCCACAAAGGTAAAAGCTAGTAAAAGTGGTGTCTTTGAACTTATTTTTGATCACGTAATTTACTGTGCCGGCATCGATCCTGCCATAATGGGAGGCTTCTTCCTTGGTTTTGCTGTACACAAATTCTATGAAAAGCCTGTCGGGGTGCTCCATCTGCAGCTCCAGCAATTGCTTGAAAAATATGGTTTCGTCGGGAGTTTTATTTCCGTAGACTAATACGAATCTTGAGTGCTTTTCAGACTCAAGAACAGATTTTATGATGGAAAGCACGGGGGTAATTCCGCTTCCTGCAGCAAAAGCTGCATAAGAATGCTTATGATCGTCTTGTTTGGGTTCATAAACAAATTTACCCTCTGGAGGATGCACTTCCAAAGTGTCTCCGGCCTTAAGTTTGTTGTTGGCAAGTACCGAGAATGTCCCGTCTTTCACCTCTTTTACCGTGACTTTGAAACTTTCTTCATTTGGAGAAGTGCAGATGGAGTAGGATCTCCTGATTTCTTTACCGTCAATATCAAGTTTTATGGTGATATATTGACCTGCAGTAAAGCTGAATTCCGGTTTTAGATCTGGGGGGATTTCAAACTCCAGGCTAACGGCCTGCTCAGTCTCTCGAATGACGTCTTTAATTTTTAGAGGAAAAAACTTACTCATTATTCAAAATTTATCGCCAAAAGTACAAACTAACCACGGCAAATTTTAATAACAATTAATTAAAATACTACCTAGGAGTCTTAGGTATATTTGACTATATTTGATAAGATCTTGAATCAAATGGCTAATTCTAATCTTTTTAAAGGGAATTTATCTACCATCATTCTCAAGCTTTTAAAGGAAGAGGAGCGTATGTATGGCTATGAAATTACCCAAAGAGTAAAGGCGGCTACTAATGGAAAATTCCAGATAACAGAAGGGGCCTTATATCCTACACTACACAAACTGGAAGCCGAGGGGATTTTAAAAGTAGAGGTGTTAAAAGTAGACAACAGGCTTAGAAAGTATTACAAACTTACAGAGAAAGGAACTACAGAAACTGCCAAAAAAATATCAGAACTCGAAGAATACATTAAGACCCTGCAGGGGATCATTTATATGAAACCAAATTTCGGTTAATATGGAGCAGTTAAGCATAGAAGAAATTAGTTTTATTGATAATTACCTCAAGAATTCAGGAGTGGAATACCTGGATGTAAGGATTGAAATGACAGATCATGTAGCCAGTGCCATTGAAAAAGAGCTTGAACCGGGAAGTGGTAAAAGTTTCTATCATGTTTTTAAATGGTACATGGTGAAAAACAAGAAGAGCCTGTTAAAAAGTGCAACCAGGCAAAGATGGTCTGTAGATCGAAAGGTGCTTTTGAACATTAGAAAAGAAAGTCTCAAGGCTCCTTTACTTCTAATAGGATTTGGATTAATTGCAATATTCAGCAATGCAAACATTGCTGAACTGGAAAACAGCCGGTGGTTTATAGTTCCTTTAGCTATAGTAATCCTTACCGCCTATGTCGTACCGGTTGTCTATTACTTTAAGCTGAAAATTTCATTTTTAAACAGGTTATCTTTCTATGCGTACTTCGTTAATTACCTGTTTTATCTCCTTTTCGTGTATTTTGAGCCATCTGAAGAGTGGGTAGGCTTGTGCTACGGTTTATTGGTATGGTTGAATTGCGGAATTTTAGTGTCTGCTTTTAAAATGTCTGCCTTTTATCAAAAACAATTTTCTCAATATGAAAAAGCTCGATGAAAATCAGGTTGAAAAATTATACAAGTTCACAAGTCGACATTATGTGAAATACTACGATGTGCAGACAGAACTGGTAGACCATCTCGCTAGTGGAATAGAAGAACAGTGGAGGGAGGATCCTGAAATTACTTTTGAAAATGCGTTGCAGAAAGAATTCAGAAAATTTGGAGTTTATGGTTTTTCAGATGTTCTTGGAAAACGGCAATGGGCGATGGAGAAAAGGTATTTTAAGATAATTTGGAGAGAATCTATACTTCTTCTCAAGGACTCAAAAATTTTAGGCCCGGTAGTTCTTCTTTTCATCCTCTCATACCAGTTGCTTAGTTTTGAAACGGGTTCAACAATTCTTTTCCTTACATTTTTTATTCTTGTCATAGGGCTTCTCCTTAAATTTCATATAAAAATGCAGGCCATAACCAGAAAAATGGAAAAGGGAGAAAGGGTTTACCTGTTGGAAGCAGTAATGTCCAATACCGGTAGTTTCTTTTCGGTTATTTGGTTACCGTTCCACATTCTTAATCTTACCTCTTCCTACGGAAATTTTTATTGGCAGCTTCTCATGTCGTTCCTTATAACTATGGTAGCTTTTGCCGGCTATGTTTGCTATTTCTACCTTCCGAAAAAGAAAGAGGAGATTTTACTCCAGGCCCATCCCGAAATTAAGTTTTTGCAATAGTTTTGTAACAATCCTGTAAAAAACCCACTAACAATTATAAATATAGGCAAGAATGTTCAAGCAATTTATTTCTCTACAATGGAAGGCATTTACAAGATCTTCAAGTTTTGGAAAAAGTCTGGGTCTTAAAATCCTCATGGCTTTTGTAGCTGTTTATTTCTCTTTTGTCTTTCTTGTTTTGGGAATTAGTCTGTATCCTCTTCTTCTGGATGCTTTCCCCACCCGGGAGCCAATGCATGTAATAAATGAGCTTGTTCTTATATGGCTGCTAATAGATCTTTTTTTGCGCTTCATGCTGCAAACACTGCCGGTCATGAATATCAAACCCTTGCTTGCCGCGCCAATTCCAAAAATAAAGGTTGTCAATTACGTCTTGCTAAAGTCATTATTTTCATTTTTTAATTTTCTGCCTCTCCTGCTTATTGTACCCTTCGGAATAATTACCTGGCAAAAAGGTGATTTTTCAGGCACCTCTATTTTCGGCTGGATGGTAGCGGTATATTTTCTTGACCTTACTGTCAATTATGCCAATTTTCTTCTGAAGAAAAAATTTGCTGATAACCTTAAAGCATTATTCCCTTATTTGGGCACAGTCGCCGTGCTTGGAGCACTCCAGTATTTTGATGTCTTTAGTACTACCGAAGCTTTCGCGTGGGCACTCAATCAAATATTAATGCAGCCATGGCTGGCTATATTGCCCGTGCTCATTGCTTTCGGCCTTTATAAGTGGAATCAGCACATTTTGTTGAAAAGGTTTTATTTAGACGATTCCTTAAAAGGAAGAGTGCAACAGGCGAATACCACAAATTTTGAATGGGTAAGGAAATTTGGCGATATCGCGCCTTTTCTTCAATTAGACCTGAAATTGATCTGGCGAAACAAACGACCCAAAACCACAATTTTTCTTTCTCTTCTTATTATGGGCTATGGTCTCATCTTTTATCCCAGTGAGATATACCATAATATGCCGGGAATCTATGTGTTTGTGGGAATTTTTATGACGGGCATCTTCATGATCAACTTTGGGCAGTTCATCCCTGCCTGGGATGCTTCTTATTATTCAATGATGATGTCTCAAAATATTCCGCTGAAGAAATACCTGGCTTCTAAGGCAGGCTTAATGACATTTAGTATTGTAGTGCTTACAATCCTTACTACGCCTTATGCATGGTTTGGCTGGAAAATTTTGGTCATTAATCTAGCCTGTGCGCTTTACAATATTGGCGTCAATGTTCCTGTTTTACTATATGCCGGTTCTTATAACCGAAAAAGGATCGACCTCGAAAAAAGCCCTTTTATGAACTATCAGGGAACCGGAGCCGCACAGTGGATCGTGGGCATTCCTCTCCTGCTAATTCCAATTCTCATCTTTTGGCTTGCCAATAAATTTTTGTCCTATGAAATTGCGGTAGGGGTATTGATGACGCTGGGAATACTGGGGGTTTTGTTCAGAAAACAATTGATGAACCTTATTGAGCAAGAGTATCGCAAAAGCAAATATGCAATGATAAGCGGGTTTAAACAAACCGCCGATTAATTCACGAATTATGATAACAGTAACCAATCTATCAAAAGTTTATAACGGCATCAGTGTGTTGCAACTCCCACACCTGGAAATCCCCAAAGGTCAAAGCTTTGGCCTGGTAGGGAACAATGGGGCGGGGAAAACCACTTTTTTCAGTCTGCTGCTAGATCTTATCCAGCCCACCACCGGAAGCGTTTTTAACAATGAAATCACGGTAAATGAAAGCGAAGAGTGGAAACCTTTTACCTCCTCTTTTATCGATGAAAGTTTTCTTATTGGATATTTAACCCCCGAAGAATATTTCTATTTTATTGGAGAATTGCGAAACCAGAATAAGGCCGATGTTGATGCTTTTCTGAAAGATTTTGAAGATTTTTTCAATGGGGAGATCCTTGGGAGAAGAAAATATCTTCGGGACCTTTCTAAAGGAAATCAGAAAAAGGTTGGAATTGTTGCCGCGTTGATAGGCAATCCTGAAGTGGTCATTCTTGATGAGCCCTTTGCCAATCTTGATCCAACTACACAAATAAGGTTGAAAACCCTGGTAAAGCAACTTTCTTCAAATTCCGAAATGACTATTCTAATCTCCAGTCATGACCTCATTCACGTCACCGAAGTGTGTGAGCGAATAGTAGTGCTGGACAAAGGTGAAATCGTCAACGATATCAAGACATCAGACGCTACACTTAAAGAGCTTGAAAATTATTTTGCGAAAGATCAGTTGAAAGAAGCGTAGGAAAATCTTTCCTGAAATACTTCTTTTTAAACCAAAGCCTTAACCGGAAATACGGTGGCTGTGCTAAAATGACTATTTTTACTGCTGTAAATAATATTGCGGTAGAAAAAAAGTTATTTGTAATATTAAGAATCTGTTGAATTTGAAAGCTTTCAAAAAGATAATTTTACTATCGGTTCTGGCTGTGGTTTTTTCCAATTGCTCAAGAAAGAAAGACAATTTTTTGAGCCGTAACTGGCATGCCGTAACCGCTGAATATAATACCCTGTTTAACGGCAATATGGCATTGCAGCTGGGAATCGAGGAGCTTAACCAAAATTACCGGGACAATTACTGGGATATCTTACCAGTAGAACGAATGCAGGTGAGTGAAACTGTCCTGGCGCCCGGCGAGAACATTAACCCTAATTTTACGGTAGCCGAAGAAAAAGCAGTTAAGGCCATTCAACGTCACTCGATGTTAATTGAGAATTCTGAAAAGAATCCACAAATTGATGAAGCCTATCTCTTATTGGGGAAGGCGCGCTATTATGACCAGCGCTTCGTGCCCGCCCTGGAGGCTTTTAATTATGTACTTCATAAATACCCCCTCAGCAATACTATCAACGAAACAAAGATTTGGAGGGAGAAGACCAACATGCGCTTGGAGTTTAACGAGCTGGCGATCAAAAACCTTAAAAAAATTCTCGAAGACGAAGATCTTGAAGAGCAGAACCGCGCCGATGCTTCGGCGACCCTGGCCCAGGCTTATATTAATGTGGGCGCGCTTGACAGTGCAGTTACCAAAATCAAGCGGGCGGCAGAGCTCACCGGAGCCAAAGATGAAGAAGCACGTTACTGGTTTATCACGGGACAAATCTATAACAGATTAGGTAAAAAAGACAGCGCAAACTTCGCTTTTGATGAAGTTATTGATCTGAACCGAAGAACACCTCGCATTTATTTGATCAATGCTCAAATTGCTAAAATTCAAAATAAAGAGCTTGGT
>JBAVJE010000130.1:0-7487 GCA_049687615.1 Salinimicrobium sp.
TAACAAAAGGGGAGCAATAAAACCAATTCTTACTTCATTTTTGTTATAATTAGAAGCCCCAAGTTGTTCTATAGCGTAATCTGAATAATCATAATAACGGCCGATATAAGCCAGGTAAAACCGGATGTCAAGGTTTTTAAACGGACTGTAATAACAGGTTGGGATCCATCCAAAACTCGTTCGGGTGTGGTCAAAACTCTTTTGGGCGTTGCCATAGGCACTGCTGGTCATAAGGGTTAAAAGGCCTTTAAATTTTGAGTTGAAGCGGTATTCTGCTCTTAACCAGTTTTCGATATAAGTTACATCCTCGGCAATCCATTCGCCGCCCAGAATATTGGTCATAATGCCCTTAGTGTCGACCTGTTCATAGCTATAATCAAAATCATACATCAAACTAAAATTATGATTTTCGTATTTGTGACCTAGTGTGAAAAAGTAAGTCCCTTTATTCTTAACCTGATTCGAATAACTAAAGGCATAAATGGTTTCGATTTTACCGTCGAAAAAGCTTCCACGCCAGTTTCCAACAACCGCCACAGGCCAGTCAGGTTCCTGGATATCTTCTGCAACCTTGTCGCCGTAAAGATCGTTATAATGCATGGTACGCGAGTTTAATACCTGTAACCCGAATTTTTGATTTCTAAAAAGGGGAAAAGTGATTCCGGCACCGGTAACATAAGCCAGGGCATTATTGTAAATATCATTGTACTCCAGAACATTCATGCCACTAAACTCATATTCATAACCACCGTAAAAAGCATTCATTTTTCCCATTAAGAGGGTAAGGGAAGGACTTGCTTTAACGTCGATGTAGGCCAACTCGATATTACCGCCCAGTTGGTCTAAAGTCTGCACGTTGCTGCCTTTATTAAAACGGTTTCTAAAATGAAATTTGACCCTTTCATGTACTTTTCCTGAAATCTCAAGGGCGGTATATTCATTTTTAAACTGTAATCCGTTATAATAGTGATCACCGCCCCTAAAAGTATACGCCTGAAAGCCCATGCGCATTTTAAAGGTCATATTTATGTTTTGTAAGAGCTTTATCTTTTCTGCGGAAATAACAGGTTCAGCCAGACTGTCGTTTATCTGCGAAAACCCGAATAGAGGGACAAATAAAAGCACGTATGTAAAAAATGACTTTATCAAAAATGACTGAAATTTACGATTCACATTTTAGAGGAATTACAGGCAAACGTGTCAGCGCCAAACGTGTTCCACTTCTATAGCACTCATATAAACTTACTGAAATTTTATTGAAATCAGCCTATTAACCAGTAATATAGCCGCTCTTTCTCCGCAAAAAACCCGCAACTGCTGTCGCGGGTTTTTTGGGATCCAATCAAAATGTTAAAGACGGGGTCCTATTTTATTTAAATCAATAGAAGTTATTGTTGGTCTGCCACCCCTTTTACTCTTTCCACGGTATCAGATTTTGACAGGCTAAGTC
Organism: Salinimicrobium sp.; assembly: GCA_049687615.1. Classification (GTDB taxonomy): domain Bacteria; phylum Bacteroidota; class Bacteroidia; order Flavobacteriales; family Flavobacteriaceae; genus Salinimicrobium. Next base: position 1,451 of record JBAVJE010000130.1, read on the forward strand.
GCACAATGCTGTCTTCTTCGGCTCTTAGATCATGAGGAACATTTCCCTCCAAAGCCAACAGGTCTCCTTTTTGTATGCTATGCTCTTGCCCCTGCACACTAAAAATAATTTTTCCTTCAAAGAGTTCAACTACTATTGGATACGGTGTTTTATGTTCCTTCATCACCTGGCCTTTTTTCATGGCAATTCTTATTTCCTTGCTGCTCTCTGTGTCCATTAAGACCTGTACGGCAGGTTTGTTATCATTATACTGAAGTTCTTTTACTAGCGATGCTGTTTTCATAGTTTCTTTTTTTAGATTGATTTGAAGTTAACGAAAATAGAGGCTTGAGAAAAGGTTTGCACCTAATATTTCAGGTTTAGGCTAATCTCTCAGGATCTTATGATTTGCAATATAAGGGTCATGGCCATTACTATGTAAATTGAAATATGGATGCAGAACCTTAGGAGACCGGCCTAAAACTTAAACCAATTAAGGGGCTAATTGCTTATGAAAATCACTTGTTACCAGGGTCTTAGATAAACCAAAGCCAGGCCTTTACCGAAACTTCCGAAACGCATTTGGTAATATGAAACATGATAAAAAAAATTTGGTTTCGGGCTGAGCAAGTGACGGCCGGTAATCTTAAACTAAATACCTCTCGAAAATGTCATTTTTGAAAGGTATTACAGGTAATAATTTAAGCAATAACTTTTCAATGCTGGTAAACCGGGATCCCGAAGAAATTCGGCAGAGCAGTGACACAAATCACCGTTAATGCCCGGAAGTTTATAATAATTTCTTCTGTTTATTATCCTATTGGCTTACTATAGTACTATTCTTGATTCCCGCCGGTGCTTAATGACGGGTTTTCTTCATCTTCGCCGTAAATCAATTCCAGGTAATCCTCTTTTGGCAGGGCACCAAAGAAATCTTCAATTATTATTGGTTCCAGAAGACCCGCAAGCTCATTTTTTTCATAGCGGGAACCAATCATTAGATTTTCGAGGATTTCCACGGGTTCTTTTCCGAAGAAATCTCCATAGATCTTAAAATTGGTGATTTTTCCTTTCTCAACATTTATCCGTAGGTCGATTTCGCCTATTGGAAAACGTTTGGTGCGTTGAATATTGAACTTGGGAGAGCTACCGTAATTCCAGTCCCATGTGCCATATTTTTCATCCCTGAGCTTGTAAACGTCCTCCCATTCTGTTTCTGAAAGTTTGTAGGTCTCAAAATCTTCCTGTTCTCGATATAAACCTTTTAAGATGAGCTTTCTAAAACTTTCAATATCTATTTTTTCATCCAGAAATTCAGAAATGTTCGCCACCCGGCTTCTTACAGACTTATGACCCTTGGACTGAATTTTGCTCATTTTTACATTGAGCGCATTTACTACTTCTCCCAGGTCGCTGTCTAGTAACAAAGTACCGTGGTGAAACATCCTTTTCCCGGTGGAAAACTGGGCATTCCCTGAAATTTTTTTATTGTCGGCAACAATATCATTTCTGCCCTTCAAATCTGCCGGGATACCCATTTCGTTGAGAACCTTAATTACCGGTGCTGTAAATTTCCTGAAGTTATTGAGGCTTTTGATATCATGATTGGTCATGAAACTAAAGTTCAAATTTCCAAAATCATGATAAACGGCGCCACCTCCAGACATTCTGCGCACCACATGAATTCCGTTTTCATCTACATACTTGTAGTTGATTTCTTCCAGCGTATTTTGATTTCTTCCAATGATAATAGAAGGTTCGTTGATATAAAACAGTAAATAATCTGTACCGGGATTAAAGTTTCGAAGGGCGTATTCTTCGAGGGCAAGGTTGATATGTGGGTCGTTGACTCCTTCATTATCTATGAAAACCATACTTTCTGAATTTTAAATATTTATTGTAGGTTGCTCTTTCTCCCCATGTCTATTAAGGTTGCCCCAAAATAAAGGATGCTGCCTTTTTCGCTGAAATGGAGCGAATTTTACCTGCGACGGTGAACTTTCAGCACTGCTACTGTAATAATGCAAATATCGAAAGAAATTTCAGGAAATAATGCAGAAGAAATGACCTTTTAGGAACTTTAGAATATTAAGAGCAGCTAAAAATTTAAGGGCCTTAATTATCACTCTCCTATTTAGAAACCTGTTGTAACCTTAAAGGAGGAGCTTCGCCAAAACCCGCTATCGCTTTCATGCTTCTTCGAAGTGAAAAATATCTTCGATAGGTAATTTAAAAAGCCTGGAAATCCTGAAGGCTGTGGGCAAACTGGGATCGAATTTTCCTTTTTCTATTGCGTTAATCGTTTGTCGTGAGACCCCAATGATATCAGCCAGGGCTTCCTGGGTATAATCATTTTCGGCCCGTAGCACTTTTAATCTGTTTTTCATCTGTACCTTCTTGAATTAATCCCAACAATAATTAAATAGATTACCCCAATGAACAATACCAAATGGCTGATTTCAGCATCATAGGAAATGAGGTTTGTAGTGTCCAGCAGTGATAAGGATAATCCCACCACCACAGCCAATCCCAATGTTAGAGCAAGAGATTCCAGATGAATTTTACGCTCGAGTTCATCGAAATTATTAAATAAGTCTCTGTTAGCGGCAATCATCAAAATTCCATTGACAAAGTTTACCAATACTGCCAAAACCGTTAAAACGGTGTGGTCATCCCAAATAAATTCGGGCCCAAAGGTAGCGATGGCCATGGTAGCTACCCAGCTCCAGGTCCAGGCAGCTAACCGACGGACATTTTTTTTACGTTCTTTCTTCATTTTAAAAGACATTAGAATTTTACTAAATGTAATGTGTGCTTTACAAATGTAGAAAAAAGATTAATGTAAACTACACTTTACATTAATTTTTTTTCCGGAAAGGGAAGCGCATTTTGCCCTTTTTGAAAAGTATGCAGGACAACCTTATACAATTCAGTTTAGGGCACGGGATTAATCATTGATTATTTTGGCCGGGAAGTAATCTTTCCGGCTGTTACTCTTCTTATAGCATCTTAATTCTTCGGAAATCACTCCAGCTATAGAGCTTAAAGATTTGAATCCGGAAATAAAATTTAAAAATTACTTAATTCAGAGATACTTCCGAAGAAATAATAAATACACGGGGTAGGGGTAAACAACAAATGAGAGCTATGATCAAAGCCCAATCAAATCAAGAGACTATCAGAAAAAAGTGATTCAGCTCGTCTTTTTTTTCCAGATTTTGCTCACCGGTTTTATGATTAACAGAACGAAAATGCCAACTACGAGACCGGTTAAGAATTCCACCAGAATGCCGGGCAGGTTCTCAAATAAACCATGCAGGAAATGAATATTATGAACAAAAATACCTCCCGAAACCAACACTAAGGCTATGGTACCAATAACCGATAGGCTTTTAATGACTTTAGGCAGCGCCTTGACCAGGAAACGGCCCACCTTATCTGAAATGCTGTTTTCTTCTTCGTTGAGATCAATAAGCTTAGCACCAAATTCATCCATTCTTATGATGAGTGCGACAATCCCGTAAACTCCCACCGTGGCTAAAAGAGCAATAAGGGTAACTACCAGGATTTGTGTGACGAGAGGTTCGTTTGCTACACTACCAAGGGCTATGATAACGATTTCTACAGATAGTATAAAGTCAGTAAGAACGGCCGATTTAATTTTCTCTTTTTCTCTGCTTAAAATTTCTACTTCAGAAACTTTTTCAAGATTTGGAGTCTCCTCTTTATGAGCATGAGGAAAAAAGAATTCATATATTTTTTCGGCACCCTCGTAGGCGAGGTAGAGTCCGCCGATGAGGAGAATAATGGTAATGGCAGAGGGCAGAAGGGCACTTAGTAAAAACGCCAGAGGCAGAATGATAAGCTTGTTGAGAAAAGAACCTTTGGTAATGGCCCAAAGCACGGGTAATTCCCGGGAAGACATGAATCCGGAAGCCTTTTCTGCATTTACGGCGAGATCGTCGCCTAATATTCCTGCTGTCTTCTTACCGGCGACTTTTCCCATCACCGCCACATCATCCATTAAAGTTGCAATATCATCGAGAAGCGCAAAAAATCCTGAAGCCATAAGTGATCTTTTATTTTATACGCAAGATAAATTTATTTTATAAGTTCAAATTAAAACATTCTTAAAATGGCACTTTTGGGATATTTTGAAAACAGCTGTTAAGATTTCATCAGAAGAAAATGTGGAGTGCGATAAGGCCTGTAAGTATGACGATGGGTAAAATGGCAAAGGAAACTAAAGTTGGTAACACCAGGTGAGGATGAGTCCGGCGAACAACCCGGGATCATGCAGGTTATTTCCCGCTGATAAATCCAGAATTACCGATTCTGAAAAATTATATCCTCCTCCTGCGGCCAGACTACCTGACAGATCTCCCTGCCTATTCTTATCTACAACATTTTCTATAAAAAAATGAAATTTCGACACAGGTTCAAAACTTAAATTACTTACCAAAAATACCGACTCAACAAACCGCTCAATATAGAGAAAGCCTACATTATAGTTAAAAACCAGATTATTATAAACTGCTTGTGAAAGATTAAGAGCCAAAATACCTTCCAGCCCGGAAGGTGAAAAAGGTCGTTCGTAGGGAATTCCAATTCTGGTCATAATTGATGCCTCGGGTATAATGCCCTTTTCCTCCCACAAATGGATAGCAAGTCCTACTTCCGGATTTTGAAAACTGACTTCAGAAAATACGGGTTTATCAACCTCCACTAACTTTTCCTGTATTGCCTGGAAATTAAGTTGTAATTCGACCATATTGGAGACTCCATAACGGAATAAGGTTCCGGGAGCCCAGGACTGGGTAGTAGTACCATTCACATCGAGTTGTGAGAAGCTGGTTGCAAGTTCTGTTTGAATTTGAGATCTACCTACTGTCGAAGAAGGTTCTACTGTCTGGGAATGTAGTTGAAAACTGAAAAGACCCGGGAGCAGGAGATGAATAAAAAATGGTTTCATTAAAATTTAATCACTTAATCAGAACGCAAATTAATTTGGAATGAGTCTAAATAAAAATGATGCTGCTCATGTTTGGTCTTTTTGTGACCGGGAATTTTTTTCGATACTGGAAAGACAAAAGTATTTGGGAGATGATGTTAGGAGACTTCAAAAGACTTATAAATTAACATCATTGTTTATCATAGTCTCTTGTCCCGGTTGGAAGATCTCTTTGGAATTATTTAAATAAATTAAACCCGGGAATTTCGTTTTACGGGTCCAGGTGAAAGCAGCCAGTTCTTTGAAGGCTGATTTGTTAAGGAGATGAAATAGGGGTATTAATGAATAACCCCGGGGATTTCTATTCTTTTCTAAAGCTGTCCTGCTGCATCAAAACTTCTCCAAAAGAAATCTCTTCGGCAGCCAATACTAAAATACTTGTTGGCAGCCCTTTTAAGCGTTGCTGCATGCGGCTGTAATAAGCTTCGAAATTTTCATCGGGTATGGCCATTCCCAGGCAAATAAGGTCTGCATCAGACGAAGACTCGTGCAATAGCTCGTCGAAGCTCCTGCTCTTAGAGATGATAACATCAAGTTTGGCGCCAGTCCTTAGTTTTTTAATCACCCCCAAAAGATTCTCCTGGGCATCGGCGGCAGCTTTCTCATCCTGCACCACCATTTTGAGTGTCACCTGCGCGTCATACCAGGAGCGGCTGCTTTTCAAAAGATAGGAAATGAGCATAAGTAATCCACCATTACCTTTAAGTCCACCCCACCAGAGATCTATCTTTTTCCTTTTTCCGAAGCCTTTTTCCTCGTTTTCCCTTAGGATGATTACATTTCGATTGAGATCATAAAAATTCTTGATCATATGGCAGTACTGCTTCCGCAGCTGCTCATTTTCGCTATCACCCAGGATGATGGTATTGGGGACCAGGCTACCTAAGCCATATGCCTTAACAAAGTCTTCAATACCTTTAAAAGTGTCCCGGGCAGTGATCACCCTGGCGAAACCCCTCGTGCTTCTTTTGGCGAGAAAATCCTGGATGTTTTGTTCCATTTTCTTCACGCGATCCCGCGTGATATGCGGGCTGCCCAATACCGTGG
>JBAVJE010000131.1:0-4331 GCA_049687615.1 Salinimicrobium sp.
ACTTAAAACAGGAAAATTCTGAAGGTCTTGGAATTGTAGACCTTAACCGCGGAAATCTTCTACTCAACACGCAACACCAGCCAAGAAAGGCACTTGAACTTTTCAACCGTGCAGAAGAGCGGTTAAAAGACAGCAAAACCGCCTATGAACACGGAAGAATTCACTACTACCGTGGCCGTGCATATCAGGCTATGGGAGAATTTGAAAAGGCCCTGACCGATGCACATGAAAGTCTGAGTATTGCTAAAAAGAACAAATTTGGAAGTACAGAGGTTTTTTCCAACAAGCTCATTAGTGAAATAGAACAGGCAAGGGGCAACTACGAAACCTCCCTGTCTTACCTGTTAGAGAGCAACAAGATGCGGGATTCACTTTACGATCTCAATAAAGAAGCTCTTGCCACCGATGCCAGCGCACGCTATGGTATTGATGCCATGAAGACCACTGTTAAAGAACTTACCAGGCAACAGGCAGAAACCGAGAGGACCCTTAAAGTAAATAAGCTAACAACTATATTAAGTGTCGCCTTAATTACCATTCTTTCGTTGCTCACACTTTCGCTTTACAAGAACAATAACCTGAGGGCACGTGCAAACGATCTCTTACAGAAAAAAAATTCTGAACTTATTACCGCCAAAGAGAATGCAGAAAAGGCTTCCCTGGCCAAAGCCCAGTTTCTGTCCACTATCACTCATGAACTGCGAACACCACTTTATGCAGTGACGGGACTAACTCATTTACTACTGGAGGAAAGCCCTACCGAAAATCAAAAAGAACATCTAAATTCTCTGAAGTTTTCAGGAGAATACCTGTTATCACTTATCAACAACATCCTTGACCTCAACAAGCTGGAAGCCAAAAATGTGGAAATGCTGGAGAGCTCATTTAACCTTCAGAAGAGGATCACAGATGTACTCGTTGCACTAAAGAATTCTGCAGAAGATAAAAAAACCAAACTGCATCTGGAATTTGACCCTGCCATTCCTCAGAAGCTAAAAGGTGATCCGTTGAAGATTTCCCAGATCCTCATCAACCTGGTAGGGAACTCTATTAAGTTTACTGAAAACGGCGATATCTGGGTACGTGTTAAAAAGCTAAACCAGGTGGATAAGCAAATGCTGCTCAAGTTTGAAATTGAGGATACGGGGGAAGGCATAAGCAAAGAAAAACAAAAAGCTATTTTTGAGAATTTCACCCAGGGATCAGTCCAAATCAACAGGAAATTTGGAGGAACCGGTCTTGGACTTTCGATCGTCAAGAACCTGCTCAACCTTATGGATAGTGAAATCCACTTGGAAAGCGAGCCGGGAAAAGGTTCTATCTTCGATTTTGAACTAAAATTTGAAGCCCTGGAGGCTGCTCCATCTCAGAATGTGGAAAATAAGGTGGAAATTCCGGAACCCCTTTCAAATGACGTCATGAGGAATAAGAAGATCCTTGTTGTGGAAGACAATAAGATCAACCAGATGATCACGCGCAAGATCCTTGAAAAGAACGAGGTGATTTGTGATGTTGCCGACGATGGAAGTGTCGCCATAGAAAAGGTGAAATACAATAATTATGATCTCATTTTGATGGATATTCACATGCCCGGCATCAGCGGGATCGAAGCCACCAAAGAAATCAGGAAAGTTAATGAGCATATCCCTATAATCGCGCTTACCGCGGTTACTTTAGAAGAAAATCTTGATGAATTCTACCTCAACGGGTTCAATGATATTATTCCAAAGCCCTATAAAACAGAGGAATTCTTCCAAAAGATCAACAAATATTTGAGCCAGCAAAAAGCTCCGGTCTAATTCTTGGCACAGCCTTTGATTTAAAGTTGTAATCAGATTATTGAAAGAGATAGTTTGAATTAGCCAAGATAAAAATGAGACTTTCCACGGTCTCATTTTTTTGTTTTATAACCAGCCCGGCCTTTGGCCACCCCTCCTTGAGAAGGAGGGGAACACTTTCTCAACTTCATATTGTAAAAGGTCCCTCCCTTTTTAAGCGAAGGTGGATCAGCCGTTAAGGCGGAGACGGAAGGGTTATATCTCCCCGGCAGAAGGACCCGCCACCCTCCTTGGAAAAGTGGGGAATCCTTTCTAAAATATATTGGGTATTGAAAATTGTTTTTTACCAACACTAGTTGTGAAGGTCCTTCCCTTTTCGAGGGAAGGGGGATCAGCTGTTAAGACGTAGACGAAAGGCTTGACCTCTCACCTCGTCCTAACTGTCGGTAGGCAAAACTGCGGACACTCGTTTATAGAAAGGAAAATTAAAGCTACCGGGCGGGTTCCAGGTAAGAATCAAGCCGTGCCTCAAATTCTTCGGGCTTATTCAGGAACCTGATCTGGATGGGCAGGTAAAATAAATTTTCTTCAGAAATGTCATTTTTGAGCCTCATGTAATCCTTCTCGGTGGTCAGGATGAGATCTCTACTCTGTAACTCCTTAATTTCTGAAACCGAAAAGTTGTGATGATCGGGAAAAGCCTTATGTTCAAAGTCAAGCCCCCGCTCCTTTAGATATGCTACCAGTGGTGCCGGATTTGCAATTCCGGTGACCAGTGAAAAATGCCTTTTTTGGAGCTCTTTAAGTTTAAAGTTTCGGTTTTTACCAAAAACTTCATCAAAATAAGTAATACTGCTAAAGTACAGCTGCTGCCCCGGCTGCAATTTGAGCTCTTGGCTTATTCTTTCCTGTTTTTCCCTGGAAAGATTTTCGGGACATTTTGTGACTATCACCACATCGGCACGTTTTGCGCCACTTCGGGCTTCCCTAAGATCGCCGGCAGGAAGCAACAGATCTTTCAAATATAAATTCTGATAAGGCGTGAGCAAAATATAAAATCCGGCTTTCACCTGCCGATGTTGAAAGGCGTCGTCCAGCAGGATTACCTCCGGAGATATTTTCTGCTGAAGCAACTGCTCTATTCCATGGCTTCGGCTTTCATCAACAGCAACCTGGATTTCAGGAAACTTCTTTTTAAACTGCAGCGGCTCATCTCCTACTTCGGCTGCTGTTTCGGTTCCTTTCAGCAAATAAAAACCTTTGCTGCTGCGCTTATAACCGCGGCTAAGCGTAGCTATTTGATACTCTTTTTCCAGAAGCTTAATTAGGTATTCCACCATGGGAGTCTTCCCGGTGCCGCCCACGCTAAGGTTTCCCACCGCGATCACCGGCAGGTTATAGGAATTTGACTTCAGGATTCCCTTATCGTACAACTTGTTCCGCAGAAAAGTGATTCCGCCATAGAGCAGAGAAAAAGGATAAAGAAGTTTTCGGGCTTTTAACATAGAAGCGAAATTAGTACTTTTCGGTGCGATCTTAATGTTTTCTATAGAAAAGAGAAAATTGAACAGAGAAAAAAGACATAAAAATGACAATAAAAGATATCACCAACGCACTGGAACAACTTGCTCCTCTGGCCTACGCCGAAGATTTTGATAATGTTGGCTTACTAACCGGTTCGCCGGATTGGGAAGCAAAAGGCGTGTTAGTCACACTGGATACTCTGGAAGAAGTCGTGGATGAGGCTATTGAAAAAGATTGTAACCTTATCGTGAGCTTTCACCCAATTATTTTTTCGGGACTAAAGAAACTCAGCGGTAACGGCCATGTGGAAAAGGCGGTGGTCAAAGCCATAAGAAATGATATCGCCATTTTTGCCATTCATACGGCCCTGGACAATCACTTTCGAGGCGTGAACGATATGATTTGTGAACAACTGGGGCTAAAGAACCGAAAAGTGCTGGTGCCGCAGGCGGACACGATCAAAAAATTGACAACTTTCGTTCCCAAAGCCGATGTGGAGAAGGTAAGAAATGCCCTTTTTGAGGCAGGAGCAGGAAGCATCGGCAACTACGATAACTGTAGTTTTAACCTGAATGGAGACGGCTCCTTCCGCGGAAATGAAGATTCAGATCCCGTTATCGGGCAAAAGGGAGAGCTGCATTTTGAGGAGGAAACGCAAATAGGGATGACTTTTCCGAAGCATCTCAAAAATGCGGTTCTAAAAGCCCTTTTTGAGAGCCATCCTTATGAGGAAGTCGCTTATGAAGTCACGGCTTTGGAAAATGAGAATCAGCATATAGGTATCGGGATGACAGGTGAGCTGGAAGAAGAGGTTCCGGAAACAGCATTTTTGGAAAGGATTAAAAATATTTTTGGCCCGGGATGCATAAGACATTCGGAACTATTGGGGAAAAATATAAAAAAAGTGGCGGTATTGGGAGGCAGCGGCAGTTTTGCCATTGAGAATGCCCAGCGTGCGGGGGCAGATATTTTTCTTACTGCCGACCTGAAGTACCACGACTTCTACAGGGCCTCAAAAAAGCTTGTATT
>JBAVJE010000132.1:0-3046 GCA_049687615.1 Salinimicrobium sp.
GGATACACCACTTTAATGGATCTCGCGATCCTGGAGAAGAAAACATTTTTAATTCCTACTCCGGGACAACCTGATCAGGAATACCTTGCCGCCCGACTACAAAAGAAAGGAATAGCGCCATTTTGCAGGCAACAGGATTTCGATCTCTCTGAACTTAAGAGATTAAAAGATTATTCAGGAATTAAGCTCGCCGCTTTCACCGGCAGCCTCTCTCGGCATTTTGCTCTTTTTAAGGGTGAATGAGAATTCACTGCCCACTCCAAAAGTGCTTTCCACAAAGATCTTCTCATTGTGCGCCTCTAATAAATGCTTAACAATTGAAAGGCCAAGACCTGAGCCCCCTTCTTTTCTGGAGCCGCTTTTATCGACGCGATAGAAACGTTCAAAAAGTCTCGGGATATTTCCTTTTTTTATACCTTCGCCCGTATCGGCGATACGAACTATAACTTTCTTTTTTGAGAGATTTTCAATGCTAACTTCGGTGCTTCCATCATTCTTGCCGTACTTAATAGAGTTGACGATTAGGTTTGTGAGCACTTGTTGTATGCGTTCTTTATCGGCATAAACCCAGATAGGTTGATACTCGGTTTCAAAGAAGAGCGTAATATTCTTCTTCGCAGCCTTCATTTCAAGAAGATCAAAAACACTCTGCATGAGCTCTACTATATCAAATCGCTGGAGATTTAACCTGAGCTCTCCTGTCTCAAGTTTGGTGATCAAGTCGAGATCATTAACAATATAGATGAGTCTGTCTACGCCTTTGGCCGCTCGGGTAAGATATTTCTTACGCACTTTTTTATCTTTCATCCCCACATCCAACAGGGTCTCAATGTATCCCTGTACGGTGAATAATGGCGTTTTCAACTCGTGAGAAATATTACCCATAAATTCTTTGCGATAACTGTCGCGCAGCTGCAACGCCTCTATCTCCAGCTTTTTTCCCTGCGCAAATTTTTCCACCTCCCGTGAGAGCGAGGTCATATCGGTCATGGGAACCTCATCGGGATCAAAACCGCTGGTATTAAGAAGGCTCACATTCTCGTAGATTTTTTTGATTTTCCCATATATAAAATATTCTACCCTGTATTGAATGAGTAAGAAAGAGAAAATGAAGCAGGACAAGGCGTACAGCAGAATAAGCTCCATAGAGAAGCTCTTGTTGAGCACGAGGAAACCCGCGGAAAAAAGAGTAAGAAAGAGGGTCAAGTACAGTGAAGTCTTGAAAGCGAATTTGTAAGATTTCCGAAAGCTTGTAGCCATTAACTAACAAATTTGTAACCTACACCTTTGATCGTTTGAAAGCTATCATCTCCAATCTTTTCGCGTAGTTTTCTAATATGAACATCTATGGTGCGACCGCCAACAACAACGTCATCTCCCCAAACACGCCCCATGATCTCCTCACGTTTGAAAACGCGTCCCGGTTGAGAAGCAAGCAGGGATAACAGTTCAAACTCTTTTCGTGGCAACATGATCTCTGTGCCATTCTTAATGATCTTGTACTCTTCCCGGTTGATGATAAGATCTCCCAAAGTGATCATTTCCTTACTGCCTGCTTCGGTTTCCCTGAACCTGCGCAGCAAAGCCTTCACCTTACTAACAAGAATCTTAGGTTTGATGGGTTTGGTAATATAATCATCGGCTCCGGCGTCAAAGCCTGCCATTTGAGAATAATCTTCTCCCCGGGCGGTAAGAAAAGCAATGACGGTGTCATTTAATTCGGGCTCTTTCCGCATTTGTTCACAGGCTTCAATTCCGTCCATTCCGGGCATCATCACGTCCAGAATAATAAGCTGCGGCCTTTTCTTCTTAGCCAGTTTTAGCCCTTCTTTACCGTTTTCAGCCGTAATGACAGTGTATCCTTCCGCAGAAAGATTGTAACTAATGATCTCCAGGATATCGGGTTCATCGTCAACGAGCAGTATACAAATGTCCTTTTTTTTCATTGTGGTCTGTTAATATACAAATATCGCTAAAAGAATGTAAAAAGTTCTTTTCGACCTCGGGCCATTTCAAACGGATTAAAGGAAACCAAAATTAGTTACCCCTTTAAGGGTACAAAAAACCGCATTTTATGTCTCTCCTACGTAAAATTAATCTTATCAAATCTTTAATCCAGGATTATGAAGAATCCTTTTTACTTTCTATTAAAGAATATCCTTCAAAAAGGCGGTTCTACCATGGTATCGTGGACCTAAAGAACTTTCAAACCCGTTTCCCTGCTTTACCCCAAAAGCTTTCTTTGTCTGCAGCTCTTAATAATTAGCTAACGAAGTCGTGATAGTTGTTTAATCTCAAGTTAACACTGCAGTTACAATGCAGGTCTTTCTTTGCGGCATGAATCAAACGAAAAAAATGAGTAGAATTTTCACATTACTTGCAGCACTGATGTTGACAACCGTACTGCAGGCGCAAACCCCAACTACCGGTAGTATAGCCGGCCGACTTAGCGATAAGGAAATGAACGGGGAACCATTGCCGTTTGCCAATGTCCTTATAAAAGGAAGTACAAAAGGAGCAACAACAGACATGGATGGCCTCTACAGTGTCAATACTCTGGAGCCGGGAACATATACAGCCGTATTTAGCTTTGTTGGCTATGAAACTTTGGAGGTGCCAGATGTAAAGGTCGAAGCCGGAAAAGTGACAGAGGTGAACACCAGTCTGGGAAGCAGCGCTGCTTCTCTTGACGAGGTGGTGATAAATACGGTATCCAGAAAAGATTCTGAAGTAGCATTGCTGCTCGACCAGAAAAAGGCCATTGAAATAAAAGAAAGCATAGGTGCCCGGGAATTAGCCAAAATGGGCGTTTCCGATGTCGCCACTGCAACCACCCGTATCTCGGGAGTTACCAGCAGTGAAGCATCGGGTGACATTTTCGTTAGAGGTTTGGGAGACCGGTATTTATATACCACTTTAAATGGTCTTCCAATTCCTTCTGACGATGTTGAGAGGAAGAACATCGACCTGGAGCTGTTCCCTACAGGGGTCATCCAGAGTGTGAGCATTAGCAAGACCTATTCGGCCGCCAATTACGCAGATCAGG
>JBAVJE010000133.1:0-5589 GCA_049687615.1 Salinimicrobium sp.
GTATTTCTGGATATTCCCAGCATTTTGGCAAGGTCGACCTCCTTGGGTAGTAATTTTCCCTCCTGATATGCCGGGTCTTTAATTACTTCCCTTAACAATTGTTCTACTTGGTAGTGTAGCGGCAGGCTACTATTGTGGTCAAGTTTGAACTCAATAGGTTTTCGATTTTCATGGGTAGATGTGCTCATAAGGGGCGTGTAAAAAAGTCAAAAATACGATTAATGTAAAAAGTCCGGCCTTCTCTCTTTCTTGTTGATATTCCTAAACTCACAAATCAATTAAAAACGAGGTCCATCGTTAAAAGTACTATCCTGAGTTTGAAGTCTCCATTTATCTGTTCGGAATGGAGCCAGTGGCAATCCTACTTCATTATACAGGTCCAGGAGACCAGGATTGTCACTCCATCCGTAACGCACAGCTACAGGATCCTTTACATCCGACGACCATACCACTACTTCATTGCCTTCCAGTCTTGCCTGAGCCCAATAAAAATTCTGGTCCGATCCGGCTATCTGGAAGCCTCTGATATAACCATATTTATTACTATTGACCAGTCCTTGGCCCACATTATTAAACCTGAGCCAAACCTTGTTACCTTCAATTCGATAGGACTCAAATGAGGGGCTCCGAGCCAATTTCTTTTGACCATAAACCATGGAAAGCGCTAGCTGGCCTAAACGTTTTCCCACATCTTCTTTATTCTTAGGGTGGATATCCCCAGCCTCCCCAAGGTCAATGGCCACTGCCATACCTACATCCGGCAGCTTAAGGGCCTGAGCTTGCGATTCGCGAAGCTCCGCCCAAAGGGATTCCTGTGGAAGCTTAGGCTCCTGACGATAATTCGCCAGCTGAACGAAGAGGAACGGAAGGCTATCCTGGTCGAATTGACGTCTCCAGTCTTTGATAAGTGCTGGAAAGAGTTTTCTGTATTCATAGGCTCTCTGCTCATTTGATTCTCCCTGATACCAGATCACTCCGGTGATACTAAATGCAGTAAGCGGAGCTACGGTTCCATTGTACAAAACACCCGGAGAGGAAAAAGGAGTGGTATTAGGGAGAGCTGGACTGACAAATTTCTCAGTAGCTACTGGATTACCTTTCCGGTATTCCCAATCTCCCCATACCATCTGATTACCCCAAAATGCATTAGTGGTAAAACCACCAATACCACCAGCATCAAAAACTCTTACTACTAACAGATTGTCTTTTGGTTTGAGGTTACTCGCCGCAACTTTATAATTGCGATGATTGTGTTTTCCAAAAGTGGTTCCGATCTTCTGTCCATTGATCCAGGTGATGTCATGATCATCTATTTGCAGAAGCCTGATGTCCAAGGAATCCCCGGTAAAATCTTTGGGAAGATCGAAGCGTTTTCTAAACCAGACCGCACCGTCAAAATCCTTGAGGTCCGCTATCTCTTCCCAGGTGTTTCCCGCTGCTGACAAGTTTTTCCACTCCCCAGTCTCTTCATCTGTTTTTTCATACCACTTTTGGTCCATTCCGATTCCACTATAGTATAGAGCTTCAGACCACTCAGAACTCCCGTTCTCAAAGGCACCCCTTAATGCTTTAAAACTGGCCTCAGGAACAGCAGGAAACTGCGGGAAATCCGCAAGGGCTTCATTGCTCATCCAGGTCTCTATAGAAGTTGCTCCTAAATTGGCAGAAATGATTCCGATCGGCACTCCGGTTTCCTGATGTACTCGTTTGGCAAAGTGATATCCTACTGCTGAAAAATTATTGATGGTTTCCTCGCTCAGTTTTTGCCATCCGTTGTGGGTCACCTCGGCTTGCGGCTGATAATCCATAGTGGGATGCACCTTTAAAAGTCGAATGGCAGCCTGCTCGATCCACAGGCTGTCCTGCTCTTTGAAGTTTGTCCCGCTTACAGGCCATTCCATATTTGATTGTCCTGAGGCTATCCACACATCTCCTATGAGCACATCATTCAGGGTCCGCTCGGTTTTATCGGTACTGATAAAAATCGTATAAGGGCCCGGTCCAGCGAGCGCTGGAAGATTGATTTCCCACTTCCCATCAGCTCCCGCGGTGGTAGTACTGGAGTTTGCCTCCATTCTGACCTGGACCTGATCTCCATTTTTTGCATAGCCCCAGATCCGTATGGGTCTATTCCTTTGAAGTACCATATGATTTTGGAAAAGGTTACTCACCTTTAATGTTTCCTTCTGCTGGCCTCGAACAGACAAAGAATATACACTGAGCATCATTAGAATGATCAGCTTCCAACTGGCATCTCGGAAAAAAAGTTGCATACTCATGATCAAAGAATTTAAAATACCTAATTGACATTATCCGAACCTATGTCTCCAGAGGTTTCGAGTAAAGTTTATTTCCTGACGAAAGCTTTTAATGTTGCACATTTCTGACCTAAAGATTCCCCATAAGGTCGAATAGTATAGGCGCCCACCGAAGCAGGAATTATAAAGGTTTCCGCATAATGGACAATAAAGGGAGTAAATGCAGAGGAAGGACTTTCGACAATTGCTTCTCTGCCCTCCACCAGATTGATCACATTGACGCCACCTTGAGTGTCATGTGGAACTGTTCCGGTAAACCAGTGTCTGCGAGTTTCAATAAAAACCGTAGGATAAAGTCCGGTTCTCTCTTCGACCCATCCCTCTCCCTGATCAACTTGTTCTATTTTATTGATCAGTTCATTTTTGACAAATTCTGTTCTTCTACTCCAATCTATTACCTTTTCACCATGTTCAATATTAATCGGACGTGGCAGGTTATCCAGACCAAGTCGTCCCCAGTCCCAAAGCTTAAAAGTAAAGATATAGGGGGTGGCGCTGATCTCAAGCACTACACTGTCTTCTCCTGAACAATGTACTGTTCCATTCGGGATCAGAATGTGGTCATGTTTTTTTATAGGATATTTTCCCACATGCTTATCTGCGTCGAATTCCGCTCCTTTTTCCTGAGCTTCTTTGAGCTCCTCGATCATTTTTTCAGGACCCACATCGTCTACCAGACCTAGGTAAACGACCGCATGGTCCCTGGCCTCCATCATATAGTAGCTCTCGTCCTGGGTGTAGGCCATTCCGAACTGTTCTTTGATATAGTCTTTGCTGGGATGCACCTGAAGGCTTAAATTACCTCCGTCCATAGTGTCCAGAAAATCAAATCTGATCGGAAATTCTGCACCAAATTTCTTATAAACGTGATTCCCCAGTAAAGCAGGAGCTTCTCTCAGTACTAAATTGATGGCAGGGGTTTCAAAGGTTTGGTTTCCAAAGGCCAGCAAAAGGCTGTTCTCTTCGGGAACACAGTCAAAGCTCCATGCAAAATTAACTTCAGAACGGTCCAGGTCCATTACCTCTTTCATCCATTGCCCTCCCCAGGGTCCTGGATCAAAGAAAGGCACTACCCGAAAGGGTTGCTTGTTCACCTGCTCCAGTGCCTGTGTTAGGACCTCTCCAGAAATTCCCTTAGGTTCCTGTTTTTTATTGGCATCGATAAATAAATCGACCTGGTCGAAAATAGCCATTTTATGGCGATCCAGCACCCGCCAATCTACGAAGTAAGACTGCTTATAGCGCCGTGCAACATCGATTTTATTATTAGACACCCCCATATTCCCCAATTCATTGCTTCGCATGCGTTGTTGGATCTCCCAGCGAGCCATGTCAATATAAACCAAGACATCAGCATCGGCACACAAACTGGCTCCGGGACCATAGATCACTTTTACAGGACTCGAATCCTTTTCGACCTGGGCCTTGAGCTCTCTGAGCCTTGAAGGATTAAAAAAATCTTTCATTTCAAGGTCCGTCATGTAGCCAAAAATTCGATCATCTGTCACAAATGGAAATACCATTTCGGATATGCTGTTTTCGTCCTTAAAAACAGAGTTAGACTCATAGCTGCTATGAGTTCCAAGGTATTTCTTTATGGCTGTTTTTACCTCTGAATCATCCACCCCCTGATAGGTTTCGATAACCACGGTTGCACCAGATGGTCCGGAAATCGCCTTGAGGTTTTCAGTAATTTGTTTAAATACATTTTCCCACCCCACATAGATTTCATCTTCGCTTTCGCTGATCATTATCTTTGGGGTTTTATCGTAATTCGATTTCATTTTTTTTCTTTTTTCTTCGGCCCTAGTGCCGAATTTTTTTATACGCTATACTTGATTAAGAACTAATACATATGGAATTTCCTGAAATAGTTTTTTGGATACCCCTAATTTATTCTTGCAGGACTGCCCTTGGTACAGGAACAGTCCTGAAGTGCAACTTTTTAAAAGCCCTTTCATTTTCCTTGGGTTTAATTGAAAATCATTTCAGTTAGATAAAGTATGCTCCATCTGGAATAAGTGACACATTCCTTGAAGACCTGCATATTTGGTCTGTACTGCGGCGGCTATTTCGATGCCTGTTTCAGGTAACCAAGAGCGCTCCCTAATTCGTTTTTCAATAAAAGGTATGATCTCTGCTTTACTCTCCATAATACCCCCTCCGATAATCAGCTTATCCGGATCGTAAGCGTGCAATAGATTGACAATTGCCGCCGACCAGGCTTCCAGGCTTTTTAATTTTAGTGCTTCTGCTGTGGCATCTCCCTGAGCAGCTGCCATAAAAACTTTTTTAAAGCTTAAAGCTTTCGATTGGGAAAGGTTACTGAGCTGATAGCCCGGGATCTTTTCCAAATTCTTTTGAAGAGCCCAGGTGGATCCCGCAGTTTCTACACAGCCTTTATTACCACAATTACATTGGTCTCCTTCAAAATCAATTGACATATGCCCTCCAAGATTTCCGGCGAGATAATTACGACCTCGAAGAAGTTGTCCGTCAAGGAGCACCGCCGATCCCATACCTGTGCCTAAAGTCACCATCAACAAATTGTTATATCCTTTTCCTGCACCATGCTGCCATTCCCCTACCAAAGCTGCTCTGGCGTCATTTTCTAGAAGCAAGGGTACCTGCCAGTGTTTTTCAGCCCATCCGCGGATGTCTGCTTTGTGAGCATCGGGATACTTCACATATTTGGAGAGGATCTGTTTGTTCTTAAAATCTATTATTCCAGGGAATGCAATGCCGATTCCCCTTAAGGCAAAGTCCAACCCCAGCAGTTGATTGATATCCGCTACCAGCTCCTCCAGCCTGTGCTCCATACTCATTTCAGCTTTTGCATCCAGAACGGTTGCCTGCTCTATTTTGCCCTGTTGATCCAGTAGGGCCATTTTAATACGGGTTCCCCCCATATCGACCCCTAAAAATACTTCCTTCAAATTCTTATTCTTTTTATTAGACCTGCAGTTCAGGCCCATCAAGTTTTCAGCCTATTATCACTTTAGTACCTGTACAGCTATCTTTCCTGTGATTTAACTTCCATTTCAGCCAACTTTTCGGGGGATTTCCAGCTTTTTTCAATTTCCTCCAGGCTTCTCTGCTTGGTCTCAGGAATATAGAACCAGGTAAAGATGAGCAGGAAGATCGCGTTGCCCATGAATATAAAAAATGTCGTTGCACCTCCTAGATTTTCCAGTGCGATAGGTGTGAGTTGGGTGATCAAAATAACACCCACCCATAAAATAAGCGTACAGAATGACATGGCCACACCCCT
>JBAVJE010000134.1:0-19457 GCA_049687615.1 Salinimicrobium sp.
AAAATGCGGTAATGCGTTACACCGATGTGTGGAACGACCTTACCGAAAAAATGGGTTACTGGGTGGATATGGATGATCCATACATCACCTATAAGCCGAAATACATGGAGACGGTGTGGTGGCTGCTCTCTCAGATCTACAAAAAAGGCCTAATTTACAAGGGCTACACTATTCAGCCTTACTCTCCAAAAGCAGGAACCGGGCTAAGTTCTCACGAGCTTAACCAGCCGGGAACCTACCAGGATGTTACCGATACCACGGTGACTGCCATGTTTAAAATAAAAACAGATAGTCTGCCCTATTTTCTGAAACCAGTTGACGGGGAACTGTTCTTCATCGCCTGGACGACGACACCTTGGACATTGCCTGCGAACACCGCGTTGACCGTAGGGCCAAAAATTGAGTATGTAACTGTTAAGACCTATAATCAATACACCTTTAAGCCCATTACTGTGGTGGTAGCTAAAGATCTCGCCGAAACTCAGTTTGACAAGAAGTTTATAAAAGTTGATTCTGAAGAGGCTTTAGCCGAATACAAAGAAGGAGATAAAAAAATCCCATTTTTGATAGGAGAGAGTTTTGCAGGTAAGGATCTTGAAAATATAAAATATGAGCAGTTGCTGCCTTATGCCCAGCCTTATGAGCATCCTGAAAATGCCTTTAGGGTAATCCTGGGGGATTTCGTGACCACCGAAGATGGTACGGGAATCGTTCATACCTCTCCAACTTTTGGAGCAGATGATGCCATGGTAGCCAAACAGGCTACCCCACCGGTACCACCGCTGTTGGTGAAAGATGAGAATGACAATTTGGTTCCATTGGTTGACCTGCAGGGGAAATTTAGACCGGAGATGGGGGAATATGGCGGCAAATATGTTAAGAACGAATATTACGAAGACGGCGAGGCTCCCGAAAAATCTGTTGACGTTGAACTGGCGATCAAGCTAAAGGAGGAAAACCGTGCGTTCAAAGTTGAAAAATACGTTCACAGCTATCCTAATTGCTGGAGAACAGATAAACCTATTTTGTACTATCCGCTGGATTCCTGGTTCATTAAGGTGACCGACGTGAAGGACAGGATGTATGAACTTAACCAGGAGATCAACTGGAAACCTAAATCTACCGGAGAAGGAAGGTTTGGAAACTGGCTTGCCAATGCGAATGACTGGAACCTTTCCAGGTCCAGATATTGGGGAATTCCGTTGCCAATTTGGAGAACCGAAGATGGTAAAGAAGAGATTATCATAGGTTCTGTCGAAGAGCTTAAAGAAGAGATGAAAAAATCGGTTGAGGCTGGTTTTATGAAGGAGGACCTGTTTGCTAATTTCGAATTAGGCAACCTGAGCGATGAGAACTATGATAATGTCGATCTTCACAAGAATGTGGTAGACCAGATCACTTTGGTTTCAAATTCGGGAAAACCCATGAAACGTGAGGCAGATTTGATTGATGTGTGGTTTGATTCAGGTTCTATGCCTTATGCACAGTGGCATTATCCTTTTGAAAACAAGGAGAAGGTTGAGAAAGTTTGGCGAAAAGCCGATTTTATAGCCGAAGGTGTTGACCAGACAAGAGGCTGGTTCTATACCTTGCACGCTATCGCTACGATGACTTTTAATGACGTAGCTTATAAAAATGTTGTTTCCAACGGACTTGTGTTAGACAAGAACGGGCAGAAGATGTCAAAAAGATTGGGTAATGCCGTAGATCCTTTTGAAACATTGGCGGCTTTTGGCCCCGATGCTACCCGTTGGTATATGATTTCCAATGCCAATCCATGGGACAATCTAAAATTTGATATTGAAGGAATTTCTGAGGTGAGACGCAAGTTCTTCGGAACCCTGTACAACACCTACTCCTTCTTTTCGTTGTATGCCAACATAGATAATTTCACTTATTCTGAAGCCGATGTGCCTCTGGCAGAGCGGCCCGAGATCGACAGGTGGATTCTATCTGAATTGCATACGCTCATTGAAAATGTGGACAGATTTTATGCAGAATATGAGCCAACTAAGGCCACGCGTGCCATTTCGGAGTTTGTGCAGGAAAACCTGAGCAATTGGTATGTGCGCTTATGCCGAAGAAGGTTCTGGAAAGGAGAATATGGTACCGATAAGATTTCGGCTTACCAAACACTTTATACCTGCCTGGAAACGGTAGCGAAACTGGGAGCGCCTGTAGCGCCTTTCTTCATGGACAGGCTTTACAAAGATCTTAATGTCGCTACTCAAAAAGAGGATTTTGAATCGGTTCATATTTCGAATTTTCCGAAGTCTGATTCAGGATATATTGACAAACAGCTGGAGGGTCAAATGCAAAAGGCGCAGACAATTTCCTCTTTGGTGTTGTCTCTAAGAAAAAAAGAGATGATCAAGGTGCGGCAGCCGCTTCAAAGGGTAATGATCCCGGTGCTTGATGAGCAGCAAAAACAGGAAATTGAAGCAGTAGCAGAGTTAATAAAATCTGAAGTTAATGTTAAGGAGCTGGAGTTGATAGATGATGCCTCCGGAATTCTGGTAAAGCAAATAAAACCTAATTTCAAGGTCTTAGGCCCACGATTTGGGAAAGACATGAAGTTAATTTCCCAAAAAATTAGTTCTTTCACTTCCGAAGATATTAAGAAAATCGAACAGGAAGGAGAGCTGGCAGTTAACATTGATGGGAAAATGATTACATTGGGACTTGAAGAAGTCGAGATTACTTCACAGGATATTGAAGGTTGGCTGGTGGCCAGTTCGGGGAATATCACAGTTGCTTTGGATATAAGTATCTCTGAAGCGTTGAAAAAAGAAGGAATTGCGAGAGAACTGGTGAACAGGATTCAAAACATTCGCAAAGATTCCGGTTTTGAAGTGACCGACAAAATAGATGTGACCCTACAAAGAGACGGTACTGTCGAGGAGGCCGTTGAACAAAATATTGAGTATATAAAAACTGAAACACTTACTGCTAATCTCGACTTAGCAGAAGAAGTGGACAACGGCTTGGAAGTTTCTTTTGATGAAGTGACCACACGGTTGTTAATTAAAAAACATTAAGAACTATGTCAACAGAGGTTAAAGAACGTTACAGCGACGCAGAACTCGCTGAGTTCAAGGAGTTGATTCTTGGCAAGATCGAAAAGGCTAAGGAGCAACTGGAGCTTTACAAAAGCGCTTACATGAACAACGGAAACAATGGTACAGATGATACCTCACCGACTTTTAAGGCTTTTGAGGAAGGAAGTGAAACCATGAGCAAGGAAGCGAACTCTCAACTAGCCATAAGGCAGGAAAAATTTATTCGTGACCTACGGAATGCTTTGGTGCGTATTGAGAGCAAAACTTATGGGATTTGTCGTGTAACCGGGAAATTGATCGCTAAGGAGCGTCTTAAATTGGTCCCTCATGCTACTTTAAGTATTGAGGCAAAAAACATGCAGAGGTAAACTCCTTCAAAAATTTTGAAAACGCTCCTGCCTGTAAGGTCTGGAGCGTTTTTTGTTTGGTTTAGATCTTATGAGAAATTTTATTTTTGTTGGTCTTTTGATGTTTGGTTTATCTGCCTTTGCTCAAAAGGAGGTAAATCAAATCCTGGATGCGGGAAATTTGAACAGGATTGTGCTTTCGAGCGATGAGATCTATAGGATTAGCATTGAAACCGCACCTGTGCATACCATAAGCATCAAATCACAAGCAGACGGGGAATATTTCAATGACATTAGGCTGGCATCAAAAATCAGGGGCCAGACGCTGCACTTAAAATCGCATTTTTCGGAGGCCTTGCAAGACGGCTTTGACAAATTAAGTGCGCACAAGGTTTTTTCCATGGAAGTAAAACTGGAAATTCCCGAAAACATGAGCCTTGAAATTAAATCGAATGTGGCCTCGGTCTTTCTTGAAGGTGATTATGAGAACATTTTGATACAGCTCAAATCAGGATCTTTTTATTCTGAAAAGTTCAGTGGAAATGCCATTATTAACACCTTTGACGGCAATATTAAACTGGTGACCAGCAATGCCCTGATAGATGCTGACACGCGTCATGGAACAATAGAACTACCGCTTTCGGGGACCGGCACCTACAAAATAAAACTTACGAGCATCAACGGCAATATTGAGGTCTCGGAAACTAAATAATATTAGTATTTTTGAACCTGTTGAAAAATAACCGAATGTCCTTAAAAAAAGCTTCTGCCCTTATTGTGTTGATCTTGCTCATAGATCAAATCTCAAAATTCTACATTAAAACAAATTTTGCCCTGGGGGAAGAGTTGCGGGTATTTGACTGGTTCCGGATACTTTTTGTTGAGAACGAAGGTATGGCGTGGGGTGCAAAGATTCCAGGCGAATATGGAAAACTTATTCTTACCAGTTTTAGACTTGTGGCCATCGTGGGGATTGGTTATTGGCTCTATGATTCTGTAAGGAAGAATGGCAGCACCTCACTTATTGTCGCTATCTCTCTCATTTTTGCAGGAGCCTTCGGAAATATCATAGATTCGGTTTTTTATGGCGAAATTTTCAGCCATAGCTACAACCAGGTGGCTACCCTGTTTCCGGAAGGAGGCGGTTACGGAACGATCCTTCACGGTAAGGTGGTAGATATGCTGTACTTCCCGCTATGGTCTGGATATTTACCTTCGTGGATACCATTTTACGGGGGAGAATATTTCACATTTTTTGAACCTGTGTTCAACATCGCAGATTCGGCCATTACAATAGGGGTACTGCTACTTATTATCTTCAATAAGCAAGCCTTTCCGCAGGAAAACAAAAAAGAGAAAAAAGAAAAATTAGCTTAGGCCACTTCCCGGTCGAAGATCTTCTCAAACCTCTTAAGCTCAATGGGCTTGATGAGGTAATCTGTCACCATATTGAATGATTTGGCCCGTTCCAGATCACGTGGATCTATTGAAGAACTCACCACGTAAAGCGTAATTTTCTTATTGAAATTGTTCTTTATTTTGATGAATTCGCTAAGGAATTCCCAGCCGTCCATCACAGGCATATTGAGGTCAAGAAATATAATATCCGGGAGCTTATCTTCACTCATGTTCTCCAGGATAGGCTTGAAATAATCCAGGGCTTCCTTTCCATTTTTGAAGATGATAAGATTTTGCGACAGCTTCTTGATTTCGATGATCTTCTTAACCAGGTTCACGTAGATTTTATCATCATCAATGATACAGGCCAATTCTATTGGATGCTCCATGCGTTGTTAGAATTTAATTTTGAAGGTGGTCCCAATGTTTACAGTACTTGTAACCGAGATGCTACCACCCATTGTCTCCACCTGATTCTTGGTGATGAACAGGCCAATTCCGTTTGCCTCGGGATGGCGATGAAAGGTCTTGTACATGCCGAACATAGTATCACCATGTTCGTCAAGATCTATTCCCATGCCGTTGTCACTTATTTCCAGAAATGCCTCAGTTTTATCTTTATAGGTCTGAATATAGATCACCGGTCTCCTTCCCTTATGCTTATATTTTATGGCGTTGCTAATCAAATTTAGCAAAATACTTTTCAGATACTCAGGAATGTAATTTATTTCGTTCAACTTATCGAAATCGGCGACGATCTCCGCATTTTCACGTTTTATCAGGGAAGAAGTAGAAGCGATCACCACATCAAGGGCATCTTTGAATTTCACCAGCTGCCGCTCTTTTCTAAGGGTATTTTGTTTTGTTACTACCTCATTAAGTTCTTTTATGGCTTCGTCGAGATTTTCAGAAATATTCTCCACATTAAGTATCAAATCAAGCTTGTCATCGGCGGTTCTGGCTTCTTTCAACAATTGGGCAACCAGGCTGAGGTTGCTGCTGTGCGACCTTAACTGGTGAGAAACAATATGCGCGAAATTGAAGAGTTTTGAGTTTTGGGAGGCAATGATGTCAAGTGAATTTTGAAGGTTTAGTTCATGCGTTTTTTGCTCATCGATGTCCTGGTAAACTCCACGTATCCCAATAATCTCTTGGTCACTGTCGTAAACGGGCTTGCCTGTGGCCCGCACCCAAAACTCGCGGTGATGTAAAGAGCGCATTTTGATCTCCACCTTGAAAGGAATACCATATTTGCTGCACTTTTTGAACATATTTTCCACCTGCTCATGACTTTCGGAAGCATAGAAGCGCAGCCTGTCCTCGGGGTGAGGTTCGTAATCCATGGGGCAATCAAGAATCTTTTTAGTGACGTTGTCCCAATAAACCGAATTGGTATTTATATCAAGGTACCAACCGCCGGTGCAGGTCATTTCGGCAGTTTCGCGGTAATAAAAAAAGTTTTCCTCAATGGTATATTGGTCCCGTTTGGCCTGATGAATATTTACAAACAACAACACAGCCGCATCAGCGAATCCTTTCTCACGGCTTTTCAAATTACGGCACTCAAACCAGCGGAATTTGCCGTTTTCCAGTTTAAGCCGAAGTTCTGCCGAAAAAGGTTTATTGTGATTTAAAAGATCTTCAAAATGTTCTCTAAAGTCGTATCTGTAATCTTTGTGCAGTACGTCGTGCAGGAAAAATTCGAACTTATCATCGCCGGAATTGGGATTTCCTATTAAATGATGGAAGTGTTGCGACCAGGTAATCTCCTTTGTGAGCAGGTTGATTTTCCAGTAAGCAACATCAAAATCTTCAAGAATACTGTTTAACTGGAGGTCATTGAGCATTTAATCCCTAATTGGTTGGATTAAATGTAAATGAAAATGTTAAAATTCACAAATTTTTAAAATCATATATTTTATCGGGGGTGACGCAAAAATCAAGAGGAACATCTTCGGGGCGTATTTCGGGCAGATCGGCATCGGCTTCAAAAAAAGAAAGTCCCACTTTAATGACATTTTTGGAACATTCAGAAAGGAAGCGGTCATAAAAACCTTTTCCGTAACCTATGCGGTTACCGCGTTTATCGAAAGCCAGCAATGGAATAAATACTACCTCTATCTTTTCGGGAGAAATTTCAAGGCCCTCAACAGGCTCAGGAATTCCCCAGTCATTCTTTTTAATGACAGTAGCATCGGTAAGCAGATAATTGTGCATTTGTCCCGACTTGAAGTCGGCTTTGGAAAGCACAATATTCTTGTCTTTTCCCTGTAAAATGTGCAAAATGGTCTGTGTATCGACCTCTCGTTTTTCAGATATACTTAGAAAAAGGTGATAATACGAATGGTCCCAGATGGGCAGTTTAAGCAATTGATTGGCAATATCGAGACTTTTTTCTTCGATTTCTTCGGAAGTGAATCCCTCCCGCATTTTCTTATATTTAATTCGCAGCTGCTTCTTGTTCATTGGAATCTTTCGAAATTGAAATATGGAAAATAGCGTCTCCCTGGTAAACAATTGGAGACTCATTTACATTAATAATGTAGCCCTTATGGGGAGCTTTTACCTTATGTCGAAGTTTTCCGTAGGGATCTGTGATCGTGGCGATATATTCTCCTTTTTCAACATGCTTCCCAAAAGGAATTTTAATATGCAAGAGTCCGCTGTATTTAGCCCGCATCCAGGTGCTGGTTTCAATAACGACGGTTTCTCCTGGCGGATCGGGAATATCAAACCTTGGTTTGAGCATTTCAAAATGTGCCAGAATTCTCATCACTCCTTCCACTCCGTAGCGTGCGATAATCTTATTACTGTTATTAGATTTCCCGCCTTCAAACAGGAGTACCGGTTTTCCTTGTTTTGCGCAAGTATCGCGGTAAGATTTAGTGATCGTTTTTGAAACAATGGTAAAAGGCGCATTAAAGATCCTGGCGTAATGCATCTCAATTTCTTCACCTTTATGGATACGTATTTGGGGGGCATTGAATCTACTTGCGCCGCCGGTGTGGAAATCCATGCAGAAGTCGGCTACCGGAAGGATCTTTTGAACGAACTGGTAAGCAAAACGACTTGCTAAACTGCCATTTTTGGAACCCGGGAAAACGCGATTGAGATCCCGGCCATCAGGGAATTCACGGGTCATGTTTAAAAACCCGAATACATTGATAATGGGAATGCAAATAATGGTGCCACGAGCGGGTTTGTTGATCTCTTTAACGATGAGTTGCCGTACTACTTCCACTCCGTTAATTTCGTCCCCATGAATTCCTGCAGTAATTAAAATAACAGGACCGGGCTTTTTGGCCCTTTCAATAATGATAGGGACATCTACAGCCGTCGTGGTATAGAGCTTCGCCATGTTAAAATTGATCGTCGCGCTCTTACCCGGGTGAATCTTTTTACCCAGGATGTCCAGCACATTCTGCTCGTCAATGTAAGCCATGGACTAAATATTTCTTTCTATATAGCGAATGATCGATTTTGCAATGTCTTTTCCGGTAGCATTTTCAATGCCTTCAAGACCCGGCGAAGAATTCACTTCAAGGATGAGGGGTCCACGGGAGCTTTGAAGCATGTCTACCCCAGCCACTCCAAGCCCCATGGCTTTTGCAGCTTTAATCGCAGCGATCTCTTCATCGTCAGACAGTTGTATCACACTTGCTGATCCTCCACGGTGCAGATTGCTTCGGAATTCTCCTTCCTTACCCTGGCGTTTCATGGCACCAACAACATGGCCATCCACTACAAGTGCCCTAATGTCGGCACCACCTGCTTCTTTTATGAACTCCTGCACGATCACCCGTGCCTGAAGGCCGTTAAAGGCTTCAATTACCGACTCTGCCGCGTTTTTAGTTTCGGCCAGAACTACTCCAAGCCCCTGGGTGCCTTCCAGAAGTTTAATAATTAGCGGTGCTCCTCCTACGTGATCTATTACTTCTCCAACGTCTTTTGAGTAGTTGGTAAAGACCGTTTTTGGAAGCCCCAGCCTGGCACGAGAAAGTACCTGCAGGCTTCTCAATTTGTCCCGACTTCTCACCAGGGATTGAGACTCGGTTGTAGAAAAAACGCCCATCATTTCGAATTGACGTACGACCGCCGTGCCATAGAAAGTTACCGAAGCACCAATTCTTGGGATCACCGCATCGGCGTCTACAATATGCCTTCCCCGGTAATAAATACTGGGATTTTTTTTCTCGATGATAAGGTCACATTTCAGCGGGTCTATCACCTCAATATTATGATTGCGTTTTTTAGCTGCTTCAATCAACCTTTGTGTAGAATAAAGGTTGGCATTTCTGGAAAGTATTTTGATGTTCATTCTTGTTTCTTCTTGTAGGATAGATCGTAAAATTCGGTATCTACGGTATATTTTTTTGTAATGAATTTACGGCCTAAAAGTACGGGAAATCTCATTTCCTGGCGGGCAGATAGTGAGAGGGAAATTTTACGTGTTTTTCCAAAGAGCACGATATGGGTTTGTACCTGGTACCGCTTTTGAACCACCCCGTTGCTGCTCTTCACAAAAACGATGTCGAAATCTGTGAACCGGTATTCGCGACCATTGTACAGCGGATGTTCCTCGTCAAGGAAAGTGCATTTTAGGACCCCTTTTTCTTCCACAATATGATCACAATGAATGGAAGAGGTGTAGGCCCCGGTGTCAACTTTGACGGTAATATCCTCCAGGTGTAAGTCGGGGAAATCTGCCTTGTCAAATCTTCCGATCGTAGTTTTTTCCATATGTGCAAGGTACTAAAAGGATAATTTCTAAATCTTAACAATTTCTGAAATTATAGATGCTTGAAAATTAGATTTTTACCAGGTTTTTTCTTCTGAAGATTTATTCTTAACCCTAATTTCTCAACCTCCTAAAGAGCAGCTTTTGCAGCAATTATATTTTTTATGCGGCAGGCAACAAGAAGTTAACCCCAGGAGCGGGACTTGAGTTGGCAAAATTTTAACATTTTAGAAACTTTAGGCTCTTAGCTGCCGGAGATTATATTTTACCTTTGAAATAATGGAAAGTAACAGTGTCGAGCTACATTTAAAAACCCTTCCCGAAAGCCCGGGAGTTTATCAATACTTCGATAAAAACGGAAGAATCCTTTATGTAGGTAAAGCAAAAAACCTCAAAAAAAGGGTCACCTCTTATTTTACCAAGAATAATGACAGCCATCGCATCAGGGTGATGGTGAAGAAGATTCACGAGATCAGGCATATCGTGGTGAATTCTGAAACCGACGCGCTTCTGCTTGAGAATAATTTGATCAAAAAGCATCAGCCTCGCTTTAATGTGATGCTTAAGGACGACAAGACCTATCCCTGGATTTGTATTAAGAACGAACGATTTCCGAGGGTTTTTCCCACCAGGAAGCTGGTAAAAGACGGCAGTGAATATTACGGCCCCTTCACCAGCTTTAAAACCGTGAACACCTTGCTTGAACTCATCAAGGGGCTATTTCAGCTGCGTACTTGTAACTACGATCTTTCCGAAGAAAAAATAAGAAACGGGAAATATAAACTGTGCCTGGAATATCATCTTGGTAACTGCCTTGGCCCTTGTGAGGCATATGAATCTGAAGCCGAATACCTCAAAAAAATCGAGGCTATAAGACAGATCGTAAAAGGTAATTTTAAAGATTCTTTGCAGCAATTTAGACAGCAAATGAAGGATTATGCCGAAAACATGGAATTTGAGGAGGCGCAAAAGATCAAGCTGAAGATCGATGTTCTTGAAAATTATCAATCAAAATCTACGGTAGTAAATCCCAAGATCAATAATGTAGATGTTTTCTCGATTGTGAGCGATGAGGGTTACGGATATGTAAATTTCTTACAGATGTCTCACGGGGCGATCATTCGTTCACATACCATTGAGATGAAGAAAAAACTCAATGAGAGTGACAAAGAGTTGCTGGAGCTGGGCATCACCGAGATTCGTCAACGTTTTAATTCACATACCCGTGAGATCTATGTCCCGTTTAAAGTCGACGTAGGAGAGGACTTAAAGGTGACGGTGCCCAAGCTGGGAGATAAAAAGCAGATCGTTGAGCTCTCTACCCGTAATGCGAAGTACTTTAGACAGGAACGTTTTAAACAAATGAAGATCGTTGATCCAGACAGGCATGTGAACCGGATTATGGCGCAGATGAAACAGGATCTAAGATTGCCCAAAGAACCGCGACATATCGAATGCTTTGACAACTCAAACATACAGGGGAGTAATCCTGTGGCGGCCTGCGTCGTTTTCAAAGACGGGAAACCAAGTAAAAAAGATTACCGCAAATTCAATATTAAGACGGTAGAAGGTCCTAATGATTTCGCCTCAATGGAAGAGGTGGTTTTTCGCAGGTACCGGCGTTTACTGGATGAAGGACAAGAATTGCCACAACTTATAATCATCGATGGGGGAAAAGGTCAACTTTCTTCAGCTTTAAAAGCGCTTGAGATGCTCGACCTGCGTGGCAGGATCGCTATAATTGGAATAGCCAAACGCCTGGAAGAAATTTTTTACCCGGGTGATTCATTTCCTTTGTATCTTGATAAGAAATCTGAGACGCTCAAGATCGTTCAACAACTTAGAAATGAAGCGCATCGTTTTGGAATTACCTTCCATCGAAACAAGCGCAGCAGTACGGCTTTAAATACTGAATTGGAAGAAATCTCAGGAATTGGTGAAAAAACGGTGGTAGAACTGTTGAAAAACTTCAGGTCATTAAAAAGGATAAAAGAAGCCTCCCAGGAAAGTCTTTCCGGAGTTATTGGAAAATCAAAGGCCAGTATAATTTATAACCATTATCACCCTCAAAAATGAGAAAATTCAGCTTCCTTATCTTGTTTTTCTTTTTCTGCCAGGGATTTTCCCAGGAAGAGGAGCCAAAGGTTGGGCTGGTGTTAAGTGGAGGAGGCGCTAAAGGTCTGGCTCACATAGGGGTGCTCAAGGTGCTGGAAGAGACGGGAGTAAAGATAGACTATATTGGCGGCACGAGTATGGGGGCAATCATTGGGGCCCTCTACGCTTCGGGCTATTCGGCAAAACAGCTGGACAGTATTTTTCAGGAGACAAATTTCAATATTCTCATTCAGGATGAACTGCCGCGCAGCGCAAAGACTTTTTATGAAAAACGAGATGCCGAAAAATACGCGATCACGCTCCCCTTTGATAACTTCGACATATCTTTTCCTTCGGCATTGTCACGGGGGCAAAATATTTATAACCTGATGTCAAAGCTTACGCTTCACCTTCAGGGCAAGCAGGATTTCAGTAAACTTCCTATTCCGTTTTTTGCAGTCGCCACCGACGTGGAAACGGGAGAAGAAGTCATTCTTGACAGTGGTTCCCTTCCGCAGGCTATCTCGGCCAGCGCTGCTATTCCAACTTTATTTAGTCCGGTCCAGGTGGACGGGCGTATGCTTACAGATGGCGGGGTGGCTAATAATTACCCGATCGAGGAACTTCGAAAAAGAGGGGCAGATATGGTTATAGGTGTTGATGTGCAGGATACATTGGTGCCACGTGAGGAGTTAAAATCTATTTTCGAGATCTTATCGCAGATCAGCAATTTCAGGACCATCAAAGATATGCGCGGCAAGATCGAAATAACCGATGTCTATATAGATCCCGATATTTCACCATATGATGTAATGTCTTTTAGTGAAGGGAAAGCCATCATGGATGCCGGAGAGAAGGCGGCAAGGCAGCATATAGACCAGTTGAAGAATATTGCATCTATGCAAAAAAGCACTACCCAGCTTCCAAAACCGGAAATTTTGCCGGTTGATTCGCTGTACATCAAAAATGTAAGGATAGAAGGCCAAACCTCTTATCCAAGGGCTTATATCCTGGGAAAACTAAAGCTACATTATCCCGAGAAAATATCTTATGACCAGTTAAACCTGGGAATAAATAACCTTTTTGCTACCCGAAACTTCAACCGTATAAATTACATTCTCACTCCTTTAAACGAAGGTTTTGTGCTGGGGCTTCAGCTGGAGGAAAATCCCGGAAAAATGTTCCTGCGGTTTGGTTTGCATTATGATAACGTCTACAAGAGTGGCGCGCTTGTCAATCTTACGCGTAAAAGTTTATTGTTTACTAATGATGTAGCTTCACTCGATGTGGTCCTGGGAGACAATTTTAGATACAATTTTAATTATTATATCGATAAAGGGTTTTACTGGAGCGTAGGCTTGAGGAATCGCTATAACAGCTTCAGCAAAGGCGTTTCATTTGATTTTGCCATGGAAAACGCCGAACTTGAAGGGGCGGGGATTAATCAACTGGAGATAGATTATAAAGATTTTACCAGCCAGTTCTATGTGGAGACACTTTTCAAACAAATCTTTTCTATAGGGGTAGGTATGGAGCACAAATATTTAGACATTACCTCTAAAACTCTTGAGAGGACAGATCCAGATGAGCCGGTGCAGGGGAATTTTGACAGGAGTAGCTATTACAGCGCGTATAGCTTTATGAAGCTCGACAGTTTTGATAATAAATATTTCCCTAATAATGGATTTTTCTTTGATGGTGATTTTCACTGGTATCTACTTTCAAATAATTACCGGAAAGAGTTTTCGCCATTTTCCATAGCCAAAGGAAAAGTAGGTTACGTATTTAGTCCTTCTCAAAAGACTACGGTGCGTCTTTCTTCGGAAGCAGGTATTAGGATAGGCAGTAGTAGAAATAATATTTTTGACTTCTTTTTGGGGGGCTACGGGAATGATTTCATCAACAACTTCGTTCCCTTTTATGGTTACGAATATGTAAGCCTTTCGGGAGATAGTTATATTAAAACCCTGGTTGAACTGGATTATGAGTTTTACCAAAAAAACCATCTTATCCTAAGTGCTAATTATGCGAATATTTCCAATGAACTCTACGGAAACGGGGAATGGTTTTCTGCACCAACTTACAGCGGTTATGCCGTAGGCTATGGTCTGGATACCTTTATGGGGCCCCTGGAAGTGAAATATTCTGTGTCCCCCGAACTAAAAGAAAGTCAGTGGTTTTTTAGTCTGGGCTTTTGGTTTTAAGCCTGCTTTAACTTTAAATCCGCTTATTTTTTAGATATTTGTTTTTGATCGAAAAATATGTGAATTAGGTGATTTTTTAACATTCGCAAACGATTTCACTTTATAAAATTCTCAAGATGCCATTTTATCACAAACTCGGAAAAATTCCTCATAAAAGGCACACTGTCTTTAAAAAGCCCAACGGCGACTTATATTATGAACAGTTGTTTGGAACCATAGGTTTTGACGGAATGTATTCCAATATGTACCATGAGCACCGGCCAACACAGGTAAAAGAGATCAAAGGCAGTTACGACATAACACCAAAGGTCGCTATTGAAAAAAACATTAAGTCCTACCGGTTCAGAGGCTTTCAAATTAAACCTGAACCCGACTACCTGGAAAGCAGGAAGGTGATCCTTACCAATGCCGATGTTGATATCGCTCTTGCCGCGCCACAGCAATCTACAAATGATTACTTCTATAAGAATTCAGATTCAGATGAGCTGCTTTTTATCCACAAGGGTAGCGGAAAACTGAGAACTCAACTTGGGAATCTCAATTTTAAATACGGAGATTATCTTTTAATTCCAAGGGGGACAATTTATAAACTGGATTTCGATAGCGAGCTAAACCGTCTTTTTATCGTGGAATCGCGAAGGCCGGTCTATACTCCAAAGCGTTACAGGAACCACTTTGGCCAGCTTTTAGAACATTCGCCTTTTTGTGAAAGGGACATTCGCCGGCCTTTCGAACTGGAAACGAATGATGAAACAGGAGATTTTTTAATCAAGGTGAAAAAGCAGGGTAGAATATTCGATATGGTCTATGCAACACATCCTTTTGATGTGGTTGGCTATGACGGCTACAATTACCCTTATGCCTTTTCAATCCATGATTTTGAACCTATTACCGGAAGAATCCATCAGCCGCCACCGGTACACCAAACCTTCGAGACCGATGCATTCGTAGTCTGTTCCTTCTGCCCAAGGCTTTATGACTATCATCCTGAAAGTATTCCGGCGCCATACAGCCACAGCAACATCGACAGTGATGAAGTGCTGTATTATGTAGATGGAGATTTTATGAGCCGCAATGATATCGAGGCGGGACATATTTCCCTTCATCCTGCCGGAATTCCGCATGGTCCACATCCCGGGGCTGTAGAAAGGAGTATAGGGCAAACAGAGACAGAAGAACTTGCCGTTATGGTAGACACCTTCAAGCCGCTTATGGTTACTGAAGATGCCAAAACCATAGCAGATGAAAGCTATTATCAATCCTGGCTGGATCATTAGAACAGGATCCAAAAATGTCATTTTTGAGCAGAATTAAAATTTGAATAAAAACACTTAGAAGTTATTCTTCGGAAGGACTTCAGGATAAAAACATCTATTATGGCTTCAGAAAACACAATGAATTTAAAGAAAACTGTACCGGAGGCAGAAGATTTTTTGCCTTTACTGGGGACAGATTTTGTTGAATTATATGTAGGAAACGCAAAACAGGCGGCTTATTATTATCAACAGGCCTGGGGTTTTCAGCCGGTAGCGTATTCCGGTCTCGAAAGCGGAAGTAAAGACAGGGTTTCTTACGTGCTTCAGCAGGGGAAAATAAGATTGGTCCTTACTTCTCCATTAGAGCCGGGAGGTGAGATCAATGAGCATATCAATAAACATGGCGACGGGGTCAAGGTGGTAGCTCTTTGGGTAGATGACGCCCGCAAGAGTTATGAAGAAACTACCAAACGTGGAGCAAAGGCTTATTTGGAGCCTAAAGAGCTCAGGGATGAACACGGGCATGTGGTGATATCGGGAATTCATACTTATGGTGAAACTGTGCACGTTTTTGTGGAAAGAAAGAATTATTCAGGCCCTTTCCTACCCGGTTACAAAGCATATAAACCCAACTTCAAGACTAAAGAAGTAGGGTTAAAATATGTAGATCACATGGTTGGTAATGTGGGCTGGAATGAAATGAACAAGTGGTGTGAATTCTACGCCAAAGTCATGGGTTTTGCTCAAATGGTATCTTTTGACGATAAAGACATCTCTACCGACTATACAGCTTTAATGAGTAAGGTGATGTCTAACGGGAACGGAAGAATAAAATTCCCTATTAATGAACCGGCTGAAGGAAAGAAAAAATCCCAGATCGAAGAATACATTGATTTCTATAACGGTGCGGGGGTGCAACACATCGCTGTGGCTACAGACAATATTATTGAAACCGTGACGAATCTTCGCGATCGTGGAGTGGAATTTCTTTACGTGCCCGAGAATTATTATGATGATGTACTCGACAGAGTGGGAGAGATTGACGAAGATCTTGGACCTTTGAAGGAACTTGGGGTGCTTATTGACAGAGATGATGAAGGTTATCTATTACAAATCTTCACCAAGCCTGTGTTAGATCGTCCTACCATGTTCTTTGAGATCATTCAGCGAAAAGGAGCTCAGTCTTTCGGGAAAGGGAATTTTAAAGCCCTTTTTGAAGCTATAGAAAGAGAGCAATCCTTAAGGGGTACACTATCAAAAAGTTATTATTTTAAAAATTGTCAAGGAAATATGCTAAAACTAATTATAGTTTTCTGTTAATAAGTTAAACTTTCAAATTTGGTTGCATAAAGGGTATTTAAGGAAGACTTTTGCAGCGAAATTCTGGAGTGGTTACCAGGGTTAGAAAAAAAGAGATTTTTTTTCATAATTTAAGTTTTAGTTGGTTAATAAGATTAAAAACCCCGTCATTGATTTGACGGGGTTTTTGGTTTTAATACATTTGGAATAAAAATTGTAATTATCTTAATCGAAAGAAAAAATAAACGGAATAGATGAAAAAGATAATTACATTTTTTGTATTGTTGACGGCGATAAATCTTTCTGCACAGTCACAGGCACATCAGGCTTATGAAGACGGGGAGTGGTTTAGGTTTAGAATTCACTATGGGATGTTCAATGCGAGCTTTGCCACTCTTGAGGTAAAGGAGACCAGCCTTAATCAACAGCCTGTTTTTCACGTGATTGGAAAAGGAAAATCTACAGGTCTGCTGCATTTGTTCTTTAAGGTGAAAGACAATTATGAAACCTATATCCATAGAGACAGTGGATCACCACTTCGCTTCATAAGGAATATAGACGAAGGCGGCTATACCAAAAACATACAAATAGATTTTGATCATAATACCAATACTGCCCTGGTATTAAACAAAAAGCATAACGAAAAGAAAACCTATGTGGTAAAGGAAAATGTGCATGATATGCTTTCCTCATTCTACTATTTGCGCAATAATTTGAATGTCGACGATCTTGATCATGGAGAAATGATGACCCTTAATATGTTCTTTGATAATGAGAACCACGAGTTTAAGTTAAAGTTCCTGGGGAGAGAGGTCATAAAGACAAAAATGGGTAATATTGCAGCGCTAAAATTCAAGCCTTATGTGCTTGCCGGACGAGTATTTAAGGAAAAGGAAAGCCTGACGATGTGGGTTAGTGATGATGACAACCGCATGCCGCTGAAAATCCAGGCCGATCTTGCGGTAGGATCACTTGAAGCCGATATAGATGCGTTCAAAGGGCTAAAATATCCTTTAAAAGTTATAATGAATTAAAATGGCTGATATGCAACCCGAGATAGCCGAAAAGGTCAGGCAGCTGGAAGAGAAGTTCAAAAATTCCGGGCAGGATCTGGGGTCATTTCTCGACGGCCTACTTTATGACCGCTATATTACCTACTGGGACTATATTCACCTGGATACCTTGCTCAGCCTTCAAACGCCCAAAACACAATTTCCCGATGAGGAGATCTTTATAGGGTATCATCAAATTACTGAACTCTATTTTAAGCTCATTATTCACGAGCAAAAGCAAATTGTTGATGCAAAAGAGCTTGATGTAACTTTTTTTATTGAAAAGCTCAACAGGATCATTCGCTACTTCAGGATACTTACAGATTCTTTTGATGTCATGATCCGCGGAATGGAGCGCGAACAATTTTTAAAATTCAGAATGGCACTTTTGCCGGCCAGCGGATTTCAGTCGGCACAATTCAGGATGATCGAGATTTTTTCTACGCCCCTGGAAAACCTGGTCCATAAGGAAATTAGGGAAAATTTCAGCAAAGAAACTTCCGTAGAAGAGCTTTTTGAGAATATATACTGGAAAAAAGGGGGTATAGATAAGGCTACGGGTGAAAAAACTTTAACGCTTAAGCAGTTTGAAAAGGAGTATACGGGACGGTTTTTGAGACTTGCCAATCGCTTAAAAGGAGGGACGATCTTAGGAAAATATGAGCAGCTCTCTTCCGAAGAAAAAAACAATAAAACTCTGGTTGATGCGTTGCGTAAACTGGATGTAGCGGTGAACGTGAATTGGTTGCTGGTACACATTGGGGCAGCACAGCGTTATCTTATGAGTAAAAATAAAGCTGTTGCCGCTACGGGCGGTACCAACTGGAAAGAATTCCTGCCGCCAAGCTTTCAAAAGGTTTTCTTTTTTCCCGACCTTTGGAATGAGGAGGAGAAGAAGAACTGGGGCAAAAATTGGGTTGAAGAAACGTTTAATGTATAAAATGATTAAAGATTGAAAAAACTGAGTTACCTGCTAGTGATGATGATGGCTCTGATAGCCTGCAATAATGAGACGAAAAAGGGAGATATAGCCGATAACGTTAAGAAAGAGGTTAAAGCGCCGGCTGTTGTTAAAGAGTTTGGATTTACCTTAAACGATTATGAGGTGGTGAGGGATACCATCAAAGCCGGAGATAGCTTTGGGATTATTCTTGGTAGCTACGGGGTAGATCCCGCAAAAATATTTCAGATCGTTGAAAAAGTACGAGATACGTTTAATCCCCGTAAAATAATTCTTGGGAAACCTTACGTGATTCTTAAAGAACGTGATTCTGCCCATACCCCTAAAGCTTTTATTTATCAAAACGACCTGGTAAATTATACTGTTGTCGACCTTGGTGATAGTATTGGTGCGTACACAGCCAGGAAACCGCTTAGTATTAAAAAAAGGGATGTTTCAGGGGTGATTAATTCCAGTCTTTCTGAAACCATTGCCGATGAAGGTTTAAACTACCTTCTGGCTCACGAAATGAACAATATCTACCAGTGGAGCATTGACTTCTTCAGGCTTCAAAAAGGGGATAGGTTCAAGCTGGTATTTAATGAACGTTATATAGACGATACTATTTACGCCGGAATTGAAAATATTGAGGCAGCCGTTTTTTACCACGACGACAAACCTTACTACGCTTTTAATTTTAAAGCAGATTCTACTTCTGGCAGTTATGATTATTATGATGAAAAAGCACGGCCGTTGCAAAGCTTTTTTCTGAAGGCACCGTTAAACTTCAGCAGGATCTCATCGAGATACAGCCCCCGAAGATATCATCCGGTTCAAAAAAGATGGAAGGCTCATAAAGGAACCGATTATGCCGCGCCCTATGGTACACCAATCTGGAGCACTGCTAACGGGGTTGTTATCGCTTCATCTTACACTGCCGGAAACGGGAATTATGTGAAGGTGAAACATAACGGTACCTATACCACCCAATATCTTCATATGAGTAAACGAGCGGTCAAGAAAGGCCAGCGTGTTAAACAAGGTGATGTGATTGGGTATGTGGGTAGCAC
>JBAVJE010000135.1:0-11509 GCA_049687615.1 Salinimicrobium sp.
GTGGAGATCAATTTCAAAGAAGATGAAAATTTCTACTTTTTTGAAGTAAAAGATAACGGAAACGGCATTCCCAAAGAAAGTTATGATAAGATTTTTGACCTCTTTACAACCCTTGACGAGGATGACAGGCATGGAAATCCCGGAAGCGGAATTGGCCTCGCAACCGTAAAAAAATTACTTCATCATATGGGCGGCGACATTGAGATTGAATCTGAGCCGGGCCGGGGAAGCAACTTTAAATTTAAAATCAAAAGGGCGTGCTAACGGCTTTTCCTTACATTTGATTAAAAGTAGGCACGCCAATGCAATTTAGACACCCAGAACTTCTTTACGGCCTGTTTTTACTGGTGATTCCGGTGTTAGTGCATCTATTTCAACTAAGGAGGTTTGAAACCCAAAAATTTACAAACGTCAAGTTCCTAAAAAAAGCGATTCTCCAAACCAGGAAAAGTTCGCGCATCAAAAAATGGCTTATTCTAGGTACGCGTATGCTCCTACTTGCATGTCTCGTCATGGCTTTTGCGCAACCATTTTTTCCTTCGGAAGAAGGCGTGGTTGAAGGACGGGAAATACAAATCTACCTGGATAACTCTTATAGTATGCAGGCAAAAGGCAAAAAAGGAGTTTTACTGAAGCGCTCTATACAGGAACTGCTGGAGAACCTTCCGGAAAATGGCAAATTAAGACTGTTTACCAATGATTATGATTATAAAGATCTGGAACCGGGCCAGCTTAAAAAAAAGCTGCAGCAGATAACATACAGCCCGGGGCAGCTGGATTGGAAGGCCATCTCTCTTAAAGCAAGCGATGAATTTACTCATGCTGCGAAGGTGCAAAAAAGCTTCATAGCGATCTCAGACTTTCAAAAAAGGGAAAATGATGATGAATTTCTGCAGATCGAAGGGGTGAATTCTTTCCTGGTGAAACTGGAGCCCGAAAACATTAACAATATCAGCATAGATACTGCTTTTGTAAATTCAAAAAAGCTGGATGAAATCCAGCTGCAGGTAAAACTTAGTTATTCGGGGGCCAATCCCGGGCCGGTACCCATATCGGTCCTTGACGGGAATAATCTTCTCGCCAAAAAGTCGGCACAATTTGAGGAAAACCCGGTGGCCACGGTTGACTTTAGTTTTCCGGCAGGACCTATAACCAACGGGAAAATAGAAATTAATGATAACGGACTGGCCTTTGACAATGAATTATTCTTCAGCATCAATAAAACCCCTCCCGTAAAGGTGATAGGAATCGGGGAACGAAATTCAGATTTTTTAAAGAGCATTTATAAAACTCCCGAATTTGAACTTCTTCTTTTCTCCCTCAACAACATAGACTATAACCAACTCTCTCAGGCGAACCTCGTGGTTTTGAATGAGCTTGAAACCATTTCTTCCTCTCTCGCAAATACCCTTCAAAAATTACATTCTGAAGATGTTTTTCTATTGATCATTCCTTCAGAAAAAGAAGAACTGCAGGAACTAAATTCGCTACTTCGTTCTCTTAACATGCCGGTTTTTTCCGAAGAAAAGCAACAGGAGAAATTGATCACAAAAATCGCATTTTTGAACCCTTTGTATGAGGGCGTTTTTAATGAAAAGGTTCAAAATTTCCAGTACCCGAAGGTTAATTCCTATTTTCCCTTCAGCTATGCTGCCAACAGGATTTTAAGCTACGAGAACAATGAGGCGTTTCTTCAGAAAAAGGATCATGTTTATATTTTTTCGGCGGCTTTGAATGAAAACAATTCCAACTTTAAAAATTCACCGCTCATCGTTCCAACGCTCTACAACATTGGCAATATGACCATTTCACCTTCCCAATTGTATTCGACAAATGGAAATTCCAGAGAGATTAGCCTTATGGCTTCCCTTGAAAAAGATGAAATCCTTAAACTGGTTTCTTCAGAAATTAGTTTTATTCCAAGACAGCAAAATTTCCAAAATAAAGTGAAGCTATTTCTGCAAAGGGAACCTGCAAAAGCCGGACACTACAGCGTCTCACGAGGTTCGACTGTCTTGCAAACCTTAGCTTTCAATTATAATCGCAGCGAAAGCCGAATGGAATATCTGGCAGCGCAGAGTTTTGAACGCCTAAATATTGTTAATACCGTTCCCAATGTTTTTAAAGAGATTGAATCTGCCGGCGAAGTAGACCAGCTTTGGAAATGGTTTGCTATTTTTGCTTTGATTTTTTTGCTTACTGAAATGCTCATCCTAAAATTCTTCAAATGAAGTTCCTCATTAAATCTGCCAGAATTATTGACAATGAAAGTCCGTTCGACAACAAAGTGATGGATATTTTGGTGGAGAACGAACTTATTAAAGAGATCGCTCCCACCATAGATTCTCAAAGTGTTGATAAGGTGATCTCTTTTGAGAACCTGCATGTTTCACCGGGTTGGTTTGACAGCAGCGTGAATTTTGGTGAGCCCGGCTTTGAGGAACGGGAAACCATTGAAAACGGGCTTCTCACCGCCGGAAAAAGTGGATTTACAGCTGTTGCTCTCAATCCCGGGAATGATCCCGTGACCGACAATAAGGGGATGGTTTCTTTTCTAAAAAACAAAGCAAAGGAGAGTCCGGTGAGCCTGTACCCTATTGGCGCCCTAACCCGAAAAAGTGAGGGAATAGACCTGGCTGAACTTTACGATATGCAGCAAGCCGGAGCAATTGGCTTTGGAGATTACCAAAAGAGTGTTTCCAATTCCAATCTGTTGAAGCTGGCGCTTCAATATGCCCAGAATTTTGATGGGCTGGTTTTCTCCTTTCCGCAGGAAAATAAGATCGCCGGAAACGGGCAGGTAAACGAAGGAGAGACCAGTACACTCCTGGGTTTAAAAGGAATTCCTTCCCTGGCCGAAGAATTGCAAATAACCAGAGACCTCTTTATTTTAGAATATACCGGAGGTAAACTGCATATACCCACAATCTCAACAGCAAAATCTGTTGAACTTATAAGAGATGCTAAAGATAAAGGCCTTGACGTGACCTGTAGCGTTGCGATTCACAACCTGGTCTTCACAGATGATGCTTTAAAAGAATTCGATACCAACGCCAAATTATTACCACCCCTGCGCACCAGAGCCGATGTTAAAGCGTTACATGCCGGTATCAAAGATGGCACCATTGACATGATTACCTCAGACCATACGCCGATGGATGTAGAGCATAAAAAGGTAGAGTTTGATAATGCCTTTTTTGGGACTGTAGGCCTGGAATCTGCCTTTGGAGCCCTGCTGCAGGTGACTTCTTTAAAAACCGCGATTAGAATGCTTACCTCAGGCAAAGCTCGATTCAACCTGCCGGAGACGATGATAGATGAAGAAATGCCGGCGAATTTTACCTTTTTTAACCCCGAAGGTTCCTATAGGTTCCAAAAAGGGCATATTTTGAGCAGCTCTAAGAACAGTCTATTCGAAGGACATGAACTTAAAGGAAAGGTGTTAGGAATCTATGCTAATGCCCGATTTTTGGCTTCAGAAGAGGTCTAAAGACATTGAAAAGTTCTAATTTTGTAAATCTTAATCCTGAACAGTATGGATACCGCAGCAAACGAGGGTAAATCTGCAGCTATTGTGGCTTACCTGACTATTATTGGGACGATTATCGCTTATTTCATGAATAACGATACCAAAAACCCATTTGCGTCCTTTCACATCAGGCAAGCCCTGGGCATTCATATTACTTTTTACACTTTAGGAGTTCTTATATCCTGGTTTGACAGCTGGTGGATTTCCGGTGCGTTCTATATTTTCATCGGTATCCTATGGATCTACGGTTTCCTGGCCGCGATTCAGGAAGAAAGAAACCTTGTACCAGTGTTAGGAACGAAGTTTCAGGAATGGTTTAGCACAATAAGATAAACATGAAGCAAGAAAATCTCTCTCTTTATCACCTGATAAGAGAACCAAAAAAACCGTCAGAAAAAGCTCCTTTGTTAATTATGTTGCATGGTTACGGCAGCAATGAAGAAGATCTATTTTCCTTTGCCCAGGAATTGCCCGAGGAGTTTTTTATCATCTCTTTGCGTGCACCTTACTCCATGCCGCCATTCGGTCATGCCTGGTATGCTATTAACTGGGACAATGCAGGCGGAAAATTCAGCAATGATGAACAGGCAATAGATTCACGGGAGAAAATCTCTGCTTTTATCGACGAGGCAATTACTGCTTACCCTGTAGACCGGGACAAAGTGACGCTGGTTGGTTTTAGCCAGGGCTGTATTTTAAGCCTGGCCGTTGCGCTCTCCTACCCCGAAAAA
This sequence comes from Salinimicrobium sp., assembly GCA_049687615.1. Classification (GTDB taxonomy): domain Bacteria; phylum Bacteroidota; class Bacteroidia; order Flavobacteriales; family Flavobacteriaceae; genus Salinimicrobium. The sequence continues at coordinate 4,261 of JBAVJE010000135.1, forward strand.
ATTAAAAATGTGATTGGTTTGAGCGGCTATGTACATCCCGACATCATCACAGAAGGCATTGAAAAAAGAGATTTTTCAGGTCTATCGATTTACAGCTCTCATGGCACTCAAGACCAGATTATCCCGGTCGTATGGGCAAGAAAAACAGCTCCATTTCTGGATTCCCTCGGGATAGAAAATGTTTATTCAGAATTTCCTGTCGGGCATGGTGTGGCTCCGCAAAATTTTATGGAGTTCAAAAAGTGGCTAATGGAACATTCCTAATTACGAGGATATAAAACCGCTTTTTCGCTGTTAAAGGTAATATTACCACTGTCATCAATGTCATAGGAAACAAACAGGTCTCCCCAATAAACACCGTCTGTAAAGCTTGCGAGCGCCCATTTATGGTTCACCAGTTTCACCTTATTGATCCTGAAAACGCCCTGCATCCCTTCATAAGGCACAAGTTCATTGTCCTCATTGGCCCGGTTTCGACTTATGATGGCATCTTCAACTTGTTGAGCCACTTCGGAAGCATCAAAACCCCTGTTCTCCAAATAAGTTAGGGCTTCTTCGTTCGAAGATAAGTCAAAAGATTTTCCTGAAGCTTCAGTATAAAGAGAATCTGAAGTCCTTTGGGCCTGTTGTAATTTGGCCTCCAAAGCTTCTATTTTACTATCCTTTGCCTCGATCATTTTATGTCCGGAAACGTAAATAAAAACAGCAAGCAAAGCGGTAAAAACAAACAGGTATAAAAACAGGCTTCTTCGCATTAAATGGAAATTTGTAGATTATCGTAGGCCAAAAAAACATTTTTTGGTAACTCTGCCTGCACTTCTTCATGAAAGCCCAAAAGGTGACTAATATGAGTGAGATAAGCCCTTTGCGGCTTCACCTTCTGAATAAACTCCAGCGCTTCCTCAAGGTTGAAATGAGAATGGTGCGGTTCTTTTCTTAAGGCATTAATCACAAGTACCTCTACATCTTTAAGCTTTTCCACTTCTTCCTCCTCGATCGTTTTGGCATCGGTGATATAAGCAAAATCCTTAATCCTGAAGCCATAAACCTGCACCCGGTTATGCATTACATCAACAGGAACCACAGTTAATTTCTTCACTGTAAAAGGTTCATTTTTGATGACATGCTCCTGCACACTTGGGGCTCCCGGATATTTATTTTCTGAAGCAAAAATATAATCGAACCTCTTCTTGAGTGAATCCAGCACCCGTTGATGTGCAAAAACAGGAATATCACCCTGTTTAAAGAAAAATGGCCTAATGTCGTCGAGACCCAGGGTATGATCGCTGTGTTCGTGGGTATAAAGTATGGCGTCAAGATGCTCAACATTATTTCTGAGCATCTGCTGTCTAAAATCGGGGCCGCAGTCGATGACAAGATTCATATTCTCGACCTCGATCAATACCGAAACCCTAAGCCGCTTATCTTTAGGATCTGAACTTTTGCAAACAGGATGTTTGCTGCCAATCACGGGGATACCTTGTGAAGTTCCGGTGCCTAAAAACGTTACTTTCAATACTTTTAATTTTACCACAAAACTAAGTATTATTTTTTTGTTCTGCCCGGCATTTTAGTACCTTTGATGACGACTTAACAAGGTTTTTAACAAAACAAAGAGCTATGCCAATCACCATTATGGGAGACAGGGAATTTGAAAATGTCCCTTCAATAAAAAGTAAAGCTTTACGCATCAATCTCAACGAAAATATCTACGGAACTTTTTCTGAAATTGGGGCCGGACAAGAGACAGTGCGTAACTTCTTTAGGGCTGGCGGTGCTTCTGGAACTATCGCCAAGGCGATGAGTGCGTATGATAAGGATTTTAGTGACGCGATCTACGGAATAGAAAATGATCGCCGCTATGTAACCGAAGAGCGACTCAAGAAGATGCTGGTTCACGAGAATAACCTCATTGAACAAAGGATCTCCCGCGAAAAACATCCTAATAAACTTTTCTTTACCTATGCCAATACTGTTGCGACCATTGATTTCGCAAAGAAGTACAAAGGTCATGGCTGGGTGGGAATTCGCTACCAGGTACACCCCGAAGAAGACTACAATGAGATCATCCTGCATATTCGTTTTCATGAAAATGACGCGCGTTTGCAGCAAAACACTCTGGGAACACTTGGGGTAAACCTCATATACGGCGCATATTATAAATATGATAATCCCAAAAAACTGCTGCGTTACCTCTATGACCACATAGACAAAGACCAGATCGAGATCGACACTATCAACTTTTCGGGGCCAAGGTTCGAAAAAGTGGATAACCGATTGATGAGTTTGCAGTTGGTAAAAAATGGAATGACCGAAGCCGTAATGTTTGCGCCTGACGGTAATAATGTGCTACCCGCAAAGATACTTTACAAGAAGAATATTCTTGCCCTGCGCGGAAGTTTCAGGCCGGTGACCAAGGTGAACATGGATATGTATAAAAGATCTTTGGAGCTATTCCTGAAGGAAAAAAGGGTTTCCGAAGACAATACCGAAGTGATCTTCGAGATCACGCTGTCCAACTTAAGAGCCGAAGGGGAAATTGATGAACGTGATTTTATGGACCGTGCAGAACTGCTTTGTTCGCTGGGACAAACCGTAATGATCTCTAACTTCCAGGAATATTATCGTGTGGTGGAATATTTCTCCCGCTACACCAAAGAACGCATGGGACTCGCAATGGGAGTTAACAACCTCGTAGATATTTTCGACGAGAAATATTATCGCCATCTAAGTGGTGGTATTCTGGAGGCTTTCGGAAAGCTTTTCTTTAAGGACCTCAAGGTTTACCTCTACCCATTAAAGAACAAAGAAACAGGACAACTCACCACGAGCGACAACCTGAAGGTGCATCCACGGATGAAAGAACTTTACAAATTCTTTAAGTACAATGGAAAAGTGGTGGACATCACAAATTACAATCCAGATATACTGGACGTTTATTCCCGTGAGGTGCTACAAATGATAGCCGAAGGGAAATCTGGTTGGGAAGAGATGCTGCCTGAGAGAACAACTGAAATGATTAAGGAACACAATCTCTTTAGTCACCAAAAGCAAAAGGAGGCACAACGAATCTAGGTGCTATAATATAACCGAACATAGGAAGAGGGCGAAAAATGACATTTTTCGCCCTCTTTGTTTTTCACAGCCCGGGAGAAGTACTTCAGGATAAAACCAAAAAATCAACTTGTTGGTATCTCTTTTTCGCTGACAGCTTTTTTACCCTTGTCAACTTCAGAAAAATCCCCGAAGATATCAATGAGCTTCTTTCTTCTAAATTCAAAGATCTCTTTGAGTTTCGGTTTCACAACAAGTGGATGAAGCATCCGGCCAAAGATTCCCATGGGCAGTTTATAATCTACAATATCTTCCATTTCTACACCACCGTCAATTTCTTTTAGAAAATGTTTGTGATGCCAAAGAGAATAAGGCCCAAATCTCTGTTCATCTACAAAATATTCCGGTTGCTTTACATGCGTGATCTCCGTAACCCAGGTTGTTTTGATTCCAGCCACCGGCTTAACGATGTATTGTATAATTTGCCCGGAAAACATGGGTCTGTCTCCTCCCCCCGTAATGTCAAACCCCATATAATCTGGTGTTATCGTCTTCAGGTTTTGAGGATCTGAAAGAAATTGCCATGCCACCTCCCGAGATACCGGAAGTTTCTGAACTGTTTTAAGTGTATATATTTTCATCGTATTGTTTAAATTTTTCTTATTTAATATAAACAAAAATATAACTTTTTGAAGAACCTTCGCGGGAAAAGAGCCTAAACCTTTTTCAAAATATTAATAAACGCCTTATTGTTATCATAGAGGCAGGTTAAAATTCGAGGAAATATGGCTGTTAAGAACGAGATTTGGGCAACCCAAATTTTTGAACATGAGAGCATATTTTACGATACTTCTTATTCTGGCATTTTCAACAAATCTTTTTTCTCAACAGTCTTTTTCAAAAGACTCACCTTACGAACTCAGCTGGTCCAAAGACGGAGCCTGGGTTGGAGCGGGGCTTGCCTTAAATGGTCTCGGATTTAAACTTATTCAGGATGTGGAGCCTCTTTCTCAAGAAGAGGTAAACAATCTTTCTGAAGAAGATATACCCGGAATAGACCGTTGGCTCGCCGGACGGTATTCGAAGAATGCCGACGAAGTGAGTTACTATCCTTTTTATGCGTCTTTTGCCGTTCCTTTTGTTATGATGTTGACAGACAAAGATTACGGGAGCAATGCCGGGCAAATATCTGTTATGTTTGTAGAATCTTTGGCCACAACAGGAGCTTTGTACACCATCTCGACTGCGACAGTCAAACGAAGCAGGCCGCTCACCTACAATGAAGATCTTTCTTTTGAACAGCGAAGCGAATCGAGCTCAAGACGTTCGTTTTTTGCGGGACATACCGCGGCAACTGCCTCCGCCACCTTTTTTGCAGCCAAAATCTATAACGACTTTAATCCCGAATCGGCGGCAAGACCTTACGTATGGGCTGTCGCAGCAGCAGTACCTGCATGGGTTGGCTACCTTCGAAGTAAAGCCGGGAAGCATTTTTTAACAGATAATCTTGTTGGTTACGGGGTTGGAGCACTTTCAGGAATCCTTATTCCCGAACTGCACAAAAAGAAGAACGAAAACTACAGTTTTTATCCCAGCTACAGCAGGGATTACAAGGGAATCACCCTGCAGTACGAATTTTAGAGGTGAAACCTTTACCGGGAAAGAGAAAAGGAAACAGACGAACACCTAAGTAATGGGGCGTGGCCCCAGACTATTCTAAAACTGTTATATTCCATTAGCTTTTTTTGGCAGGTAATGGTGCCGAAGGTTCAATGAGTCTATCTGTGTTATAAGACAACAAAAGCTCCCGAGGTTTATGAAACCCATAAAGATCTTGAGACTAGAGGGTAAGCCGGTAAACGAAGACAAGCTATGATCAGGCCTCCATCAATTTTTGAGCCAGCAACTCTTCAAGCACTGCCTCTACCCCCTCTTCGTCATTACTTTTTGTGGTGAATTCAGCAACTTTTTTTACATCGGGATGTGCGTTTTCCATTGCATAACCAATTGCTGCATGTTGAAAGAGCTCAATATCGTTCAGGTAATCTCCAAATGCCATGGTTTCCTCTTTAGAGATATTATGCTGCTGCTGCACTGCTAACAGCGCATTTCCCTTTTGGGCGCCCAGGGCATTAAAATCTATCCATATTTTTCCCGAAAGTTTTACCTGTAGATCTTCCTCAAAATGTTTTACATGAGGTAAGCTATTCTCCTCGGCCCCGGCGAGATCGCAGATGGTCACTTTTAAGATCACATCATCCTCCACCTTTAAAAGATCGTCAACCACTTTGTACTTTTCATAATGTTCTAAAAAGGGTTTCATGAATTCGGGCGCAGTGCTTTCGATATAGGCCTGTTCTCTTCCGCAGACCACGAGATATTTCCCATCCAGTTCTTTTACCGCCTTGATGAGCTTCCTGACTATTTGGTCCTCCATGGGCACAATGTACTTTTGCTCGCCACCTTCCATGACAATGGCACCATTTTCTGCTATATAAATTAGATCATCCTTGATCGGCTCCATTCTTTCCATTAGACTATAATACTGCCGGCCACTGGCTACTCCAAAAAGTATATTTTTATCCCTGAGTTTTTTAAAAATATCGAAGAATTTTTGACTCACCTCTTTTTTGCTGTTAAGCAAAGTGCCATCCATGTCGCTTATAATCAATTTTATTTTTGAGTAATCCATGCAGATCTGGTTTTTAAAAATGCAAATTTAAGGAAGCTTCAGGGAAGGAACATTAAAAAAGGCGATTTCTTCCGGAGCAGTTAATGAAACAGTCCGGGATCAGCTCCTATATAACTTAATAATTACCAGATGTTTTAGAGTCGTAAAAATGTTCCCGCAATTGTTGTTTTGGCAAAATTCAGATAAAAATTATTCTTTTGCCTCAAGTCCTTTATTATCTATTTATTTCATTTTCATTAACAGGTAAAAGGAAATTTCGCACAAAAAAGATTTTTTATTTTAGCCGGGTTATTTCCAAAATCCAGTTAGATATTTCAGTTAAAGCGATTGGAGACATAGTTTGTTCAATTTCTTGATATTCCTCCATTTTACCCGTAGTACATTCCTGAAATAAATGGTTCACACTATCGAGGGTAACCATTTTATAATTTGTATTTCCTCCCTTGACCAAAACCTCCCGAATAGCAGTTTGATTGATTTTTGCATCGACCTGAATATCTTTTTCCCCATTTAACGATAATACCGGGATTTTTAATTTTCTAAATTCATCTGCAGGATTATAGCTGTAGAAATAAATGTTCCAGGGCTTTAAAACGCTCTCTGTTTCTTTTGCAATAAATGCTGAAATGTTTTCTTCGGGCGCACCTAAAGATCTTAAGATTGGGGTTAGATATGCTGTGTTATGCTTCAATAATGCTGCCCTTTTTTCTGAAAAATTTTTGTTCGAAGTAGCAATTTCAATCGCTTGTCTCACATTTTCTTCAAAGGCTTTTTCATCAGGAACAGGAAAGGGGCGTAGTGATTTGGATTGAAAAATGGAAACCTCACTACCCGGAATTCCCGTAGCGGCAAGCGTCACAATGAATGAAATATCTGAACTTTGATTAGCTGCTAAAGGGGCCACAATTCCGCCTTCGCTATGGCCAATTAATCCAATGTTATTGACATCAATGTCTTTTCTGGATTTTAGATATGCCACTGCACTTAATACATCCTGTGCAAAGTCGGCTGTTGTTGCTGTACTAAAATCACCTGTGGATTCTTTAAATCCACGATCATCATAGCGCAAGACAGCTAGCCCTTTGCGGGTAAGGTAATCTGCTAACACCAAAAAAGGCCTGTGCGTCTGCATACTGCCGTCCCGGTCGTGCCTTCCACTTCCACTTATAAGAACCACCACGGGATACTTTCCCTCCTTTACAGGTCTTGTAAATGTTCCGGAAAGTGAAATACCAGCTTCAGAATTATTAAAACTTACTTCCTCCTCATAATAAGGATAAGGTTTTACCGGTTCCTGGGGTCTGTTGGCTTTAGCTATTTTCGGATTTCCTTTTATTAAATTCAGGTTTAGTTGTACTCCTCCTTCAGTGTAAATACCTTCAAACATATTAGCCGATTCATTCCAGGTTCCGTGATAATTCAGGCCTAAAGCAACATCATCTATAGTGAGTTTTCCGCTTTTTAGAGAGGTAGATTCGGGCTTTATACCTGAGACATCAAAAG
>JBAVJE010000136.1:0-8278 GCA_049687615.1 Salinimicrobium sp.
ACCTGCCACTTACAACAGGCTGACTACTTCGGCAGACAAGAACATTTTGGCTTTTGAACGTAGTGCCGGAGGTGAAAAGGTGGTTTACATTGCAAACCTGAGTAAGAACCCAGTGGAATTTAATGTAAAACTGGATTCAGAACTACAACCTTACCTGGGTAAAAAAGACTTCAAATTGGCCGAAAATGGAAAATACAGCTTCGGACCATGGGAATATGTGATTTTACAAAATAAGTAAAGAAACTCCTAAAAATTGATAAAAATGCTCCTTAAAAGGGGCATTTTTATTTTTTATTAACCGAAAACGTTTGAGTTTCTGGCGTAATTAGGTTATATTATTTAATTGAAATAGTTTTACATCGATGTTAGAAAATATAAAAAAGATCGCAGTTTTAACTTCCGGTGGTGATGCCCCCGGAATGAACGCAGCAATAAGGGCAGTAGCAAGAAGTTGTGCTTATTACAATCTGGATTGTGTTGGTGTCTATAGAGGGTATCAAGGCCTTATTGAAAATGATTTTGAACTGCTTACGGCCCGTTCTGTACGCAATATTATCAATCGTGGAGGAACTTTTCTTAAGTCGGCCCGTTCAATAGAATTCCGTTCAAAAGAAGGTCGTGAAAAAGCATACAAAAACCTTCGTAATGCAGGAATTGATGCATTGGTAGTCATTGGCGGTGATGGTACTTTTACAGGAGCAAAACTGCTCCAGGAAGAGCATAATTTTCCTGTAGTGGGAATCCCCGGAACCATAGATAATGATATTAACGGTACAGACTATTGTATAGGCTATGATACGGCACTTAATACTGTTGTGGAGGCCATTGACAAAATTCGTGATACGGCAAGTTCGCATAACCGGCTGTTCCTTGTTGAAGTAATGGGACGTGATGCGGGTGATATAGCTTTAAACAGTGGAATTGGTGCTGGTGCCGAAGAGATCCTTATTCCTGAAGAGGACAAAGGGATTGAGCAAATACTTTTTTCCCTGGAAAGAAGTAGAAAATCTGGTAAAACCTCCAGTATCATAGTAGTTGCTGAAGGCGAAAAGAGCGGCAAGAACATTTTTGAACTGGCCGAATATATTGGAGAAAATCTTGAAGGCTATGACATCAGGGTCTCTGTACTGGGTCACATCCAAAGAGGTGGCGCGCCAAGTTGTCATGACCGGGTGTTGTCGAGTAGACTCGGTGTTGGAGCTATAGAAGCACTTCTAAGAGGTGAGAGTAAAGTGATGGTTGGAATCACGAATAGATTAGTTACTTCGGTTGATTTTGAAGTGGCAATTAAAGGTGACCGACCTTTGGATAAAGAATTAAGAAGGGTGTTGAACATCACCACTATTTAACAACAAAAATCAGATATTATGAGTATTAAAATAGGAATAAACGGATTCGGAAGAATTGGAAGAATTGCTTTCAGAATAGCTTCGAAAAGAGAAGATATGGAGATTGTAGCTATCAATGATCTACTTGATGTAGAACATTTGGCTTATATGCTTCAATACGATTCTGTTCACGGAAGATTTGATGGTACTGTTGAAGTAAAAGACGGTCACCTTGTGGTGAACGGTAAGCAAATTCGCGTTTCTGCTGAAAAAAATCCTGAAGACCTTAAGTGGGACGAAGTAGGTGCAGAAATTATTATGGAATGTACCGGTATTTTTACCGGACAGGACTCTGCAGGAAAACACCTTAAAGCAGGTGCTAAAAAAGTAGTTATTTCAGCTCCTTCCAAAGATGTTCCAATGTTTGTTATGGGCGTAAACCATAAGGATATTACAGCCGATGACAACATTGTTTCAAACGCTTCTTGTACTACAAACTGTCTTGCACCACTTGCAAAAGTGATCAACGATAAATTTGGATTGGTTGAAGGTTTAATGACCACTGTACATGCTTCTACAGCTACACAATTTACAGTAGATTCTCCTTCAAGAAAGAATTACAGACTTGGAAGAAGTGCTTTAAATAACATCATTCCAAGTACAACCGGAGCAGCCGTGGCTGTAACTAAAGTAATTCCAGAATTAAAAGGGAAACTAACAGGAATGTCATTCAGAATCCCTACGGCTGACGTTTCTGTTGTTGACCTTACTGTAAGAACCGAAAAAGAAACTTCTTACGAAGAGATCAAAAAAGCATTTAAAGAGGCTGCTGAAGGGGAGTATAAAGGAGTAATCTCTTATACTGAAGAAGAAGTGGTTTCTCAGGATTATGTTTCTGATCCACACACTTGTAACTTTGATGCAGGTGCAGGAATCGCTTTGAATGATAAGTTCTTCAAGTTGATCGCCTGGTATGATAACGAATATGGATATTCAGCGAAACTTGTTGAAATGTCTATGCATGTAGCTTCACTTTAATAGATCAATTTAAAAGCCCTGGGAGATATTTTTCTCAGGGCTTTTTTCTTAACTTACACTATGATTTTAATAGCAGATGGCGGCTCAACTAAATGTGACTGGATCTTACTGGATTCTGAAGGAGAGCAGGTGCTGAAAACAAGAACAAAGGGATTAAACCCTGCAGTCTTCAAGGGCGAGGTACTGGAACAACGGCTTGAAGAGAATTTAGACCTTAAACAGGTAAAAGATAAAGTCGAAAAAGTCCATTTTTATGGGGCGGGATGTGGTACTCCCAAACCATCGGCCGCGCTGAAAAGCATTTTGGAAAAGTTTTTTTCCGGTTCAGAAGAAGTGATAGTTCAGGAGGATTTGATTGCCGCTGTTTATGCAGTGACCGATAAACCTGGTATTGTTTGTATTCTGGGAACCGGCTCTAACAGCTGCTACTATGATGGAAAGAATGCTAAAACTGCAGTAGATTCCCTGGGTTATATCCTTATGGACGAAGCTAGTGGTAATTACTTCGGAAAAAGACTGATAAGGGATTACTACTATAAGAAAATGCCTCGGAAGCTGGCAGATATTTTTGAGAAGGAATATGATCTTTCTTCAGATGCCATTAAAGAGAATATCTACAAAAAGGATAACCCCAATACTTATTTGGCCCATTTTGCCGAATTTATATTTAAAAATGAGAGAAACGGGTATTTTTATCAGTTGATCGCCGAAGGGATGCAGAACTTCATTGAGCACAGAGTATTATGCTTTAAAGAAGCTCAAAATGTACCAATCCACTTTGTAGGCTCGATTGCTTATTTTTCTCAGGATATCATAAAAGATGCGTTGCAACCATACCGCCTTGAGGTGGGAAATATTGTGCAGCGACCAATCGATGGAATTATTGATTACTACAGGAAACACGTTATCAATAAATAAAAGTCTTCCATCTTATTATAAAAAAGCGCCTTCTAATGAGGGCGCTTTTTATATTTAATTGTCGTCCTGTCCTAAAATTGCGATACGCTTAGACCTGAATGGTTGAAAACATTTGTAAATAAGGCTACAACCTAATGTTCCCAATGAAAATACTGCTTCACTTCTAAACATCAATTAGCCGAAGAAGTTGAACCAGGACATGCAACTATGTCTCAGGCAAATCTGACCCTAATGTCTGGAGCATCTTGATTCACCGACTTTTATAACAATCCTTCCTTGCTTAGGTTTTTTTCTTTGCTTCTTTTATGGGCTGGAATGGCCCGTATTGATGCTGTTCCTGTGAAAATTTATCCGGATAGGGAGGATATGGGCTGTCCACCGGTTTCTTCTCCAGTATTGGATAGTCCTTCTCAAGCCCGCTCATCTGTGGCCGATCTTTGGAGCTTAGGTAGCCACTAATATCATAGGTATCGTCAATTGTGATTGCCGGACGATTCCACTGTGTTCCCAGAGGCATATTGCTGTGAACAAAGGCTGCATTGGTCAGCAACCGGTTCATACCAGCCCCGTTGTTATAGCTGTTTGGTCCCCAAAGTGCCGGGACCACATGGCTGCCCGCAATACCAGATGACATTGATTGATAGCCGTCTCCATTTATACCATGACAAGACATGCAGTAAAGCTTGTACATCTCTTCGCCTTTATTTACGTCTGCTTTTCGATTTGGACCTTCAAAACTGGGTGCTCCCTGGCCATAAACTTCTTCGGGCATGTCTTTTGATAACCAGGTGAGGTGGGCAATCATAGCTTTCATCTCTTTGCTGTCGACAGGAAGAGGTTTGCCATTCATGCTACGAGTAAAACAGCCGTTAATACGCTCATCAAGCCCGGCCATCTTATCTTCTCTACCTCTATAGCGGGGATATCTCTGAATAACCCCCATCCAGGGGAGTCCGAATCGTTTAGTACCTTGATTCTGATGGCAGCTCGTGCAGTTCAGTGTATTTCCGGAAAAATGCATGTTCTCATCTTTTGCACCTGCACCAAGATGTGCATAGGTATCGCTCAAAAGCAGGGCGCCGTAGCGTATGAGATCCCCTTCTTCTCCCTGGGGAATATCTTTCATCAGCGGTGGTTCCCAAGCAGCGGCAGATGCTTTAACCACCAGTGGTTCCGCTGTAGTGCGCTCTTCATCGGCCAGCGTGGTTAAAAATCTGAGGATATCTTTAATTTCATTGTCTGATAGTTCCTTATTTAACTGCAAGTGTGCCATCTTATCTACTGCCTCAGCCAGAGTGCCTACCTCTCCATCATGGAAATAAGGAGCGGTTAGGGTGACATTGCGAAGCATGGGAACTTTGAATACATATTTGTCACTTTCCTTTTTTGTGACTTCAAAGCGTCCAACATCCTCGGTATTGGCATAATCATGGAATACACCTATTTTTTGATAGGTCATACCCCCCAGATTGGGGCCACTGTGGCACTGTACGCATCCTACACTTATAAAGCTGCGCATTCCTTCCCTTTCTCTTGAAGTAAGGGCTTGTATGTCACCATCTATAAACTTGTCGAAACGACCCCGGCTAATCAATGTTCGCTCAAAGGCAGCGACCGCTTTGGCAAAGTTGTCGAAAGTCACGGGATCCTTATCGTCAGGAAAGGCCTTTTTGAATTCAGAGGGATAATGTTCTATGGCTTTTAGCCGATTGGCCACCGCTTCCCCGTCGGCCATGGCCATCTCAACATGGGTGAGTGGGGGACCTTTGGCTTGCTCTGCCAGAGTAGCCGCACGGCCGTCCCAGAATTGGGCAATCTGGTAACCGGCATTCAAGGTCGGTGGATCGTTGCGGGGGCCAAATTTTCCTAATGCCCCTTTACCTGTTTTAAGATGGTCAGCACCTGCGCCTTTGTTGTCAATAGGATGACAACCATTACAGGATAGGGTATTATTGATCGAAATAGCTTTCTCAAAATAGAGTTTTTCCCCCAGGGCAATCATAGCGGGTGTATCATCCTCACTACCCGGCATGGTGGCAGGAAGTTTTCCAAAAAGCGCCTGCGCCTGCATAAGCAGCACTCCATCTGGAGTACCGGGTTTTGCCTTACTTATGCGCGAGCTATCCACCACTTGACTCTTTGTAATTGGTTGGTAAGTGGCCTGGGAAATCAGATCGCTCCTATTACAGGATAAAAATAATGTAGTCAGACCTATAACTAAGAAACCGGCTACCCATAACCAATTTTTTATAACAGGCCCTCTTTTTTTGTTGTGAATGTCCATGATCTTTTATTTAGAAAACTTTTGTGAAATTCAGTAATTGTCGGCGTCGATATTTACTATCATCGTCAGGTTCAGCCCTTTGCGTATCCCGTTCATAGTCATTCTATTTTCTAATAGGAAGCTGCCTCCTAAATTTACAAAAATATAAGGTGATAGTTAACAGGGGTTTAGAAATTTAGATGTTAAATTTTTTGAAAATTATCAATCCAAAATGATAGGGATAACAGTAGAAATCGTCATTATTTATAACCTGTTTGTTTAAGAATTAAATAGGAATATTGATATGCAATAAGAAAACATTATCAATAGGAATACCCGCATCCATGTGGAGAAGCAAAATAAGAGAATAGGTTAAGGAAGCTCTTCTGAAAATCCTGCGGCAGTAATAGTTTATCATGAGGCGGGGAAATGGGATCTTAAATATTTCTCAAACAAGGGAGCAGCCTCTTCAAAAGCTATTTTTTTACTACATTTAAAAAAACTTATTTGAATGCTGGTAAAGGTTTACGGAAGTGCTGTTTTTGGTGTGGAAGCCACTACTATAACCGTAGAAGTGAACGTAGATACCGGTATTGGTTATCACCTGGTGGGTTTGCCTGATATTGCCGTAAAAGAAAGCAGTTTTAGGATAGCAGCGGCTTTAAAAAATGTGGGGCGCAATTTCCCCGGAAAAAAAATCACCGTTAATATGGCTCCCGCCGATCTTCGCAAAGAAGGTTCTGCTTACGATCTCACTTTTGCCATGGGTATTCTCATTGCCTCTGGTCAAATCAAGGCAGAGAACATTGGCGACTATATTATCATGGGAGAACTTTCTCTTGACGGAAGTTTACAGCCAATTAAAGGAGCACTTCCTATTGCAATCAAAGCTAAGCAGGAAGGATTCAAAGGTTTTTTTCTTCCGAAGCAGAACGTAAAGGAAGCAGCTATTGTAAGTGGCATAGATGTCTACGGAATTGAGAATATTGAGGAAATTATAGGGTTCTTTGATCAGGACGAAGAATTGGAAAAGACCGTTATTGACACCCGACAGGAGTTTTACCAGGAGCTGGAGCATCCCGAGCACGATTTTTCTGATGTGAAAGGACAGGAATCTATTAAGCGGTGTATGGAGATTGCGGCCGCAGGAGGACATAATATTATTCTCATTGGTCCTCCGGGATCCGGGAAAACTATGTTGGCCAAACGATTACCAAGTATCTTACCACCAATGACTCTTCATGAGGCTTTGGAAACTACCAAAATCCATAGCGTGGTGGGACGGGTAAAAGAACAGGTAGGCCTCATGGCACACCGCCCGTTTAGAAGTCCTCATCACACGATATCCGATGTGGCTTTGGTTGGAGGAGGAGCTTACCCTCAACCGGGTGAGATATCTCTTTCTCATAATGGTGTTCTTTTTCTTGATGAGCTGCCGGAGTTTAAGAGAAGCGTCCTGGAAGTGATGCGGCAACCGCTGGAGGATCGGGAAGTGACTATCTCCAGAGCAAAATTCACGGTGACCTATCCTTCCAGTTTTATGCTGGTGGCTAGTATGAACCCCAGCCCCAGCGGATATTTTAGCGAACCGGGTTCTCCCGGGACTTCTTCTGCCTATGAGATGCAACGCTACCTAGGAAAGATTAGTGGACCTTTGCTCGACAGGATAGATATTCATATCGAGGTTACTCCGGTTCCGTTTGAAAAACTAAGTGAAGAGCGTAAAGGGGAAAGCAGCCAGGAGATAAGACAAAGGGTCATAGCTGCAAGGGAACAACAGACGGAGCGGTTCAAAAATTCAGAAAAAGTACATTATAACGCACAGATGAGTGTTAAACAAATTAGAGAGCACTGCGCCTTAGATTCGGCTTCTTCCCAGTTATTGAAAACTGCCATGGAAAAGCTCAATCTTTCTGCCAGGGCTTATGACAGGATCCTAAAAGTTTCCCGTACAATAGCCGATCTGGAGGCCTCAGAAAATATTAAAGGAGCTCATATAAGTGAAGCAATTCAATACAGAAGCCTGGATCGGGAAGGTTGGCTGGGGTAATTATTAAAATAAACAAGAATGAAAAAAATGCTTATTGTTTGTGTCGCGCTGGCACTTATGAATTGTAAGGGGAATGATGAATATTCTGATGAAACACAAAAAGCCTCAAATGATACTACTTTGGTAGATAAGGCTTCCTCTATACTGAAAGGAGCAGAGCCGGTAAGGCTTACCCAGCTCGAAGCCAATAAATTGGCGCAACTTCCGCTGGGCTGCATCAATGTAGAATATCCTAATAAGCTTAACCAGACTTTGGCATCAAAACAGGAAATGGGTGAGCCCAAAGAACTGCATCCGGCTTTTTACGGTTGCTTTGACTGGCACTCTTCTGTTCATGGACATTGGGCGCTGGTAAGCCTTTTAAAACAATTTCCCGATCTGGAAAAAGCAGACGAAATAAAAGAAAAGTTGAAGCAGTCCCTATCCGAAGAAAATATACGTGGAGAAGTGGAATACTTCAGGAACAAGGAAGAAAATTCCTTTGAACGCACTTATGGATGGGCCTGGCTTTTAAAATTAGCCGAAGAAATACATACCTGGGATGATCCTCTCGCAAGAGAACTCGAAAAAAATATCCAACCTTTGACCTCGCTCATCACCGACCGGTTTAAGGAGTTCCTGCCTAAGCTCAATTATCCTATTCGGGTGGGAGAGCACAGCAATACGGCTTTCGCGCTTACT
>JBAVJE010000137.1:0-2152 GCA_049687615.1 Salinimicrobium sp.
ATGTGTGATTCTTAAGAAGAATAAATTTTTAATATTAAATGCTTTAGGTAAAATATTGGTCAAACGCTGATAGAATGATTCGGGGGAAGCATTAAAACTTTGCAACATTTGAAGAAAAAGAGCCTTATCAAAAGTTTCTTTTTCAAAAACATTCTCTAACTGTAATGTCAATTCATCTTTGGGAATGACAAGGGCTCCGGCAAAATATGAAGCATAAAAGTTATTAAGCACCTGATCAAATCTTTCAAATTTTATCCAGGGAAAAGTATGTAGCCTATCAGTGATTTCCAAAAAATTATAGGCGATTTCCTTCGCAAAAATAAACGTGCGTTGGGCTTCATCAATACCGTTAGAAAGTAAGAGGGTTTTAGTCTTAGGCACGAAAACAGAACGTAAATTCCCTAAAGCTTCATATTTACTTAATTCACTCTCATTAATGACATACCCGTATTCCTCGATTAATATCTCTTCCAAATCTTGTGAGCTAAGAGCCTTTGCTAGGTCCACTTGATAGGCTTTGGAGAATTTCAGAACATCCTGTTCTAAATTATCAAAATAATTATTGTTGGCTTCCTGAAATGAACGCACAGAAGCCAGGAAAAAACTTTCTCTACTGAAGTTATAATGATGAGCTATTTCAATTATAGTACTTATAAAAGCATTCACCTTTGCGGGAGCATGGGCGACAATATCTATTAGGTTACTTTCTTTGATTCCAAAAAGCTCCAGGGGTATTTCCTTAAGAATTTTGGACTGTAATATTTCTCCAATAGGAGCTAAATTTTTATCCAGCTTTAAAGAAACCATTTGGTCATAAGGAACTTCAAGTTTATCTGAAAGCAATGCTATTTTATCCGGCTTAGGATATTTTTTTCCATTTTCAATTTCGTTCAAATAAGACTTGGATAAACCGGTAAGCTTCGATAATCCGAATAAAGACAAATGCTTTTCAGTCCTTATCTGCTTAATTTTTAAGCCAAAAATGAGTTTAATATAATCTTCCTCCATAAAACAAATATAGCCTTTTTTGCGAACAAACTTAATTTGCGAATTATTGGTTTTAGCGAACGTTCGCTTGTTTTTTTAAAATCTTTGTTTTATTATTGTCAGGCAAAACACATAAAACAATGGAACACACACCCTTAAAACTAACCGGTTTAAACTTTTCCAAAGAGGTAAAGAATTACTACCCGGAAATTCTTACAGATGATGCCTTAAATTTTATAACGGCGCTTCATGAAAAATTTAATGCTCGCAGACGGTCCCTTTTAGATAGGCGCGTAAATCAGCAAAAGGATTTTGATGAAGGGAAATTACCTGAATTTCCGCCGGAAACCAGATCAATAAGGGAAACCGACTGGAGAGCAGGAAAGATTCCCGCAGACCTACAAGACAGGCGTGTAGAAATCACAGGACCTGTAGATAGAAAAATGATCATAAACGCATTGAATTCAGGAGCCCGTACTTTTATGGCAGACCTGGAAGACAGCACAGCTCCTTCCTGGCAAAATGTTATTGAAGGGCAACAAAATTTAATCGATGCCAACAATAAAAGTATTTCCCTGGTGGATTCAGATCGCGATAAATCTTATAACCTCAATCAGGAAACTGCAGTTCTGTTGGTAAGGCCCAGGGGTTTGCATTTAAACGAAAGACATATTTTAATTAATGAGGAAGAAACTTCAGGTAGCCTGGTTGACTTCGGATTGTATGTATTTCATAACACCCAAATCTTGTTGAAGAATAATTCTGCCCCCTATTTCTACCTTCCAAAATTGGAACACTATCTCGAAGCCCGCTGGTGGAATGAAGTATTCACTTTTGCTGAAGACTACCTGGAGGTGCCAAAAGGAACTTTTAAAGCAACCGTTCTTATCGAAACCATTACCGCAAGCTTTCAGTTGGACGAAATTATCTATGAACTTAAAGATCATATAGTAGGCCTAAATTGTGGGCGTTGGGATTACATATTCTCATACATCAAAAAATTTAGAAACCACGCCGATTTTGTAGTGCCAAACCGGGATCAGGTCACAATGACCACTCCTTTCATGGAGGCATATTCTAAGCTTGTGATTCAACGCTGCCATAAACGTGGTATCCATGCCATTGGCGGTATGGCCGCCCAAATCCCTATTAAAAATGATGAAAA
>JBAVJE010000138.1:0-4676 GCA_049687615.1 Salinimicrobium sp.
AGTCGAAAATCATTCGTTCATTTCAACGAGACAAACATACCACCGTACAAAAACGATAATCGGTTGATAATGATTTGTTTTCGTTTACATCCGTTTGTAAGCGTTTGTAAACGGCTACAACTGATTCCTTTTACTACAAATTCCTTAAATTTATAATGAGGTGTAAGCGTTTGACCAGAAATGAGAATAGGATATAAAAAAAGGAATTTAAATACTTATTTAATTTTAGGAATAGTTTGGCTGTTATTCGGATTGTTGAACTTGAATTATAAGGAAGAAAATCATTGGATAGACTATGGCTATTTAGTGTTCGGGATTTTGTATTTTATTTTATACTTCTTTCAAACACACTATCAATATCTGACCATTGAAAACGGAATTTTAAAAATAAATGGTTCCTTCGGAAAAAAAATAAACCTGAACGACATAAGGCAGATTAAGAAATTTGCCGGGGACTATATATTAAAATCTGAAAAAAAGGAATTAACCATTAATACCCAAATAATAGACCCCAATTCACTCGCTGAATTAAATGCGGAATTAGAAAAACTGAAAGTCGATTGGAATTAAAAACGTGTTAGCAGGGTATAACCGCAATTTCGAGTGGATTCGATTAAGTCAAAATCCCCCCGAAATTGCTAAAGTCTTCGTCAAACCGAAAATTAACGCATATAAACTCATGACTAATGGTTATACAAAACCATTAGACAGAGGTAGAACCGGTGATCCCATGGCGGCGTGGGCAGAAAGTGATAAGATGAATGATCACCTTACGATTGAACTTAAAAACAATCTTTAAATACCCATATAATGTCATTTTTTTTGTTTTCCCGTAACCGGTTCCTTGTTCCTCTGATATTTTTGGCTGTGACTTTTCTTTCCTGTGAAAAAGATACCCCGGGGGAATTGATCTTGGTGGAAAAGCAGCCTGAGAAAGGATTTAATTTTCCCTATTACCTGTTCGTTCCTGAAGAAATTTCCAAATCTTCTGAAAAATTTCTCATCGTGGAACCTAACAATACGGGTTTGGCAATTGATGATTTTAAGGAACACCTCGCGAAAGCCGAAAGAACAGCTTCCAAAGATTTTTACCTTGGTAATTACGCGGCCGTAAAGTTGGACTGTCCCTTGCTGGTGCCGGTTTTTCCTCGTTGTAAAACCACAGGGAATATGTACACCCACAGCCTGGACCGGGATGTGGTATTGCAAAAAGATAATGATTTCGAGCGTCTTGACCTGCAATTGTTGAGCATGGTAGAAGATGCCCGCGAAAAACTGGCACAGCAGGGAATTGAAGTTGCCCCCGAGATTTTGATGGCAGGATTTTCGGCTTCCGGTACTTTCGCAAACCGTTTCAGCTTGATACATCCCACAAAAGTCAAAGCGGTAGCCGCAGGAGGATTAAACGGCATTTTAATGTTGCCGCTTTCCGAAGAAAACGGCCGGGAACTTAACTTTCCGGTAGGAACCAATGATTTTGAAAACTTGTTCGGAAGCGCTTTTGATTCCGTAGCTTTTAAAAAAACTCCCCAGTTTCTTTTTATGGGCGAACTGGACAGGAATGATGCGCTGCCTTTTGACGATGCCTATGATCCCGCCGAGAGAAAGGCGATCACCGCGGTACTTGGTGCGGGAATGCTGCCGGAGCGTTGGAATAACAGTAGGAATATCTATTTAAGGGAAGATGTAAATGCCAAGGTGAAGGTTTTTGAGGGAATTGGACACGAGCATCCAGAGCGCGTGAAGAAGGAGATCGTATCGTTCTTTAAAAATGCAATAAAGGAATAGGTTCTTCTGCCTATTCATATAAAAATTCTACCTTTTGGCTGTAATTGCATTTATTAGAATGTTGTCGAAAAATGGCCTTTTTGACCCACCAATTTTGAAGACCTAATGCGCCCGAAGCGAATTTTATGAATCAAGCTGCCTTTTTGAAATATTATCGCGATTTCAACCTGTTCAATGTGGTTTTTTCTGTGATTGGCGGGATCTATTTCGGGGCTTTTTCGGGAGTGCTTATCTTTTGCAGCTTTGGGCTGCTCATTGGTTATCTGGGCTTTAACTATTTCAGGAAAAACGAATATTATCTCTATCACAACCTGGGATTCTCAAAACGATACCTGCTTAAAAAGGTGTTTTTGTATAATCTTTTGGTTTCCCTGCCGCTCCTCTTAATCTTCGCTTTCTTTTTATGAGAGGCTTGGAGGTAAAGGAGGTACGCAAATCCTTCGGAAAAAAATTAATCCTGAACGGGCTTTCCTTTAGGTGTCAAAAAGGGGAAATTATTGGCATTTTTGGGAGGAATGGCTGCGGAAAATCTACCTTATTAAAGTCGGTTATGGGAACTTTAAAGGTAGGTTCGATGGAGATAAAGATTGACCGGGAAGTTCTGTCTCCTTCCGAAGTAATCCCGTCTCAAAAGATCGCATATTTGCCGCAGGAGCCTTTACTTCCGAAGGGGATGAAGGTAAAAGATGTCATTCCTCTGTTCTTTCCGAAGGGAGAGGAACAGGACAAAATATTTTATTCAGAAGGAGTAGGGGCTTTTGACCGAAGAATGGTAGGGAAACTTTCTGCCGGCCAAAGAAAATACCTGGAATTGCTTTTAATTGCCCATCTAAAACACCCGTTTATGTTATTGGACGAACCTTTTTCGATGGTAGAACCTTATTACATCCAAAAGATCAAAAGCCTGCTGCTTTCCCTAAAAAGCAGGAAAGGAATGGTCATCACAGATCATTATTACCGGGATGTGCTCGATATTGCGACCCGAAGTTTTGTGATAAAAAATGGAAAGAAATTGACCGTTGAAAACGAGCAGGACCTGGTGATCTACGGTTATTTAAAAACAAGTGAAAAATGATGAAACCGGCTTCGGCTAAAGAAATAAGAGACGAATTAAAACACCTGGAGCGGGAAGAACTGCTGCAGCTTGTGCAAAGGTTGACGCGCTTCAAAAAGGAGAATAAGGAACTGCTTACTTACCTGCTTTTTTCGGCGACAGATGAAGAGACTTTTGTGGCGGGCGTAAAACAACAAATGGATCTGGAGTTTAGGCAGATCAATACAGGCAGCTACTATTTCATGAAAAAGAGCATGAGGAAGATCCTCAAAAATGTGAAAAAGTTTAGTCGTTATTCCGGAAAGAAGGAGACCGAGACCGAACTGCTCCTCTATTTTCTTAAGAAGATGGATGATTTTAAACCTTCTATTCACCGGAATAAGACGCTTCAGAATTTATTTGATCGTCAACTGGCACTGGTTAAAAAGAACCTTCAGAAATTACACGAAGACCTGCAGTATGACTTTGAACTGGAGCTGGAGAAACTTTCTAAGTAGTGGTCAGTATTCGGTGGTCAGGGAGCAGTTTGGTTTGATTTGAAGATGAGGTGATTTTAAAATTTGAAAATCAGTTCCAGAAAAGTCATTTCTAAGACCTACTCAAAAATCGGGGAATCCGTGGCTTGTTTTTAGAAGTTTGGGTAAGGAAAATTTCAGAAACAGCGCCCAAAGAATCAAAAAGAGCAAAAGAAATTTAGAAAAACATTCGTGGATTCGTGGCCTTTTTTAAGCACCAAAGTTTTGCAAGATTTGAAAATCATTTCCAGAAAAGTCAAACCACCCATTCACCATTAACAATTTTCGAATAACCAATAACCAATAATCAATCCCATTTCCATTTAAATAAAATTGCTAAATTCATATCATGGAAAAGACCTGTTTAGAGTGCGGGGAAAAGATTGTTGGGAGAACCGATAAGAAATTTTGCAGTGATTACTGTCGTAATTCATACAACAACAATCTCAACAAAGACCGTAAAAACCTGGTGCGTAACGTGAATAACGTGCTGCGCAAGAATTACCGCATTTTAGAGGAACTTAATCCCGGGGAAAAAATAAAGACCGGCAAGTCTAAGTTGCTGGCCAAAGGTTTTAATTTCGATTATTTTACAAGTATTTATACCACCAAAACAGGAAACACTTACTATTTTGTCTATGACCAGGGTTATTTACCTCTTGAGGGTGACTATTACGCACTAGTTAAGCGCTCCTGAGCAGGCCTGGTTTTAAGTCCTCCGAAGGTTTAATGCCGCTTGTAGCACATCCCGCTGACTAATCTGGCCTACCAGTTTTCCATTCTGCACAATGGGGAATCTCCTGTGCTTATGCTCAATGAATTTTTTCGCGGCATCAAGCACGTTCAATTCTGCATCTATCGTGGTTACATTACAGGTCATGCGATTCTCAACTTTATTATTATCCATGGGCATGTTATAATACTGGCTGTCTGAAATGTGTTTCATGCAATCACCTTCAGAGATCACGCCCATTAGTTCGTTATTTTCATTGACCACACATCCTCCCGAAATATTGTGTTTCATCAACAGTTCCATGACCTCAAAAATCGTTTGATCCTGTGTGAACGTCACAAGTTCTGTCACCATATAGTCTGATACCAACATACCTGCATCCGGCACCTTTTCCGGCTCTGCTCTGCTTCCCTGAAAACTTTTTATCCCCATGACCTAAGTATTTGATTGTGAGAATAGAAAATAAGATTTTTCTTTATAAATTCCGAATATCCTGAAGATAATTAGGAAAGTTTTAGGAATTGGTGCAAAATCGATGCTCTTTGCTCATGTTTAAATATATTTGGTTTTATGAAGAAACAGGTAC
>JBAVJE010000139.1:0-5019 GCA_049687615.1 Salinimicrobium sp.
GACTTGCACAAGAAGAACGATCTTTCGTTATTCTTTTAAACGGAAATGCACCACTAAATCGAAGGGCAGGACGAATTTTCAAAATCGGACATGAACGGCCCGTTTTTTGATTTATGTCAAACTGGAAGATAAAAAGCTTATCTTTGTTCTCTTCTTTACACCAAAACACGGCAGGTTGTAAGCCGGTTTAGAATGAAAATCCACGAGCTGTTTCAGAAAATGCAACGTCTTTTCCAGCATTTCACACAAACATATTGAATGTCTTTTAAAAATTTAGAATTAACACAGCCTCTCCTAAGGGCTATAGAAACTCAGGGCTACACGACTCCTACTCCCATCCAAAAACAAGCTATTCCACTGGTATTACAGGGAAAAGACCTGCTGGGAGTTGCGCAGACAGGTACGGGAAAAACAGCTGCTTTCGGTATTCCGCTTTTGCAGATCCTGGACCAAAAAAACAATTCAAAAAGGGGAATAAAAGCCCTTATTCTCACTCCTACCAGAGAGCTCGCGATACAGATCGATGAGAGCCTGGAGGCCTACGGGAAATACACTAAACTTTCCCATACCGTAATTTTTGGGGGAGTATCACAGGTAAGTCAGGTTTCAAAATTGAAAAGAGGCGTAGACATTTTAGTAGCTACCCCGGGAAGATTATTAGACTTGATGAATCAGGGATTTATAAACCTTCGCCAGCTTGAGATCTTTGTTCTCGATGAAGCAGACCGCATGCTCGACATGGGCTTTATTCACGATGTGAAAAAAGTGATCAAGGTTTTGCCTTCAAAACGACAAACGCTGTTCTTCTCGGCCACTATGCCCGAAGAGATTCAAAGCCTGGCAAATATGATGTTGAAAAATCCCGCGAAAGTGGAGGTAACTCCTCCATCGTCAACGGTTGATAAAATCCAACAGCAAATTTACTTTACCAATAAACCTGATAAACGGAAACTACTATTGCATTTGCTGGAAACCAACGGAATTTCCACGGCACTTGTGTTTACCCGTACCAAACATGGCGCCGACAAAGTGGCAAGGTTCCTTGACAAGGCTAAGATAAAATCTGCGGCTATTCACGGAAACAAGAGCCAGAACTCGAGGCAAAACGCTTTGAAGAATTTCAAGAACGGAAATCTAAATGTACTTGTCGCTACAGATATCGCTGCAAGAGGGATTGATATTGACGAGCTCAAACACGTAATTAATTTTGATCTCCCAAACGTTCCTGAAACATATGTCCACCGCATAGGTCGTACAGGTCGTGCCGGAAACGAAGGAATGGCCATCTCATTTTGCGCTGCGGAAGAAAGAAAGGAATTAAAGGATATTGAAAAGCTGGCCAAAATTAGAATTCCGGTGATTGAGGGACATCCTTTTCCAATGGATCTTAACGCCGAGGAGCCTGTTGCCGCTCCCGCGCAAGGCCGCAATCGAAACAACAGACAAAGAAGAAGACGCTAAAATGTCATTTTAGAGACTTCTCCTAAATTTGATTTTAAGAATAAAAAGAGCCCTTCAAAACCTGAAGAGGCTCTTTTTTTTCCGCGTTTTTTGGTTCACTCAAGTTAGGAAATTCTATTTCCTGCTTTTAACCCGGCACTTCTAACTCTAGTTTACCTCGCAAGGTAACCCCCATCAATTGGGTAGTAGGCCCCGGTAGCAAATGAGGATTTGTCACTGCCCAACCAGAAGATCAATTCGGCGACTTCTTCACTTTTTCCCAATCTTCCAATTGGGTGCATTCTCACAAGTTGCTGTTTAACCTCCTCGTCAAGCTGGTCCAGGAGCGGAGTATCAATAAAAGCCGGCCCCACACAATTGGTCCTTATGTTTTCGGCGGAATATTCTAAAGCCGCGTTTTTAGTGATTCCGAGGATAGCGTGTTTAGCAGCGACATAGGCCGCAGATCCTTCGAAGCCAACGCTTCCTAAAATAGAAGAAATATTAATTATACTGCCACCACCATTCTTTTGCATTGCGGCAATTTGATATTTCAGGGCATAGAAAATGCTGTGCAGGTTGACATCAATAACTTTATGCCAGCCTTCCAGGCTCATTTCGGCTATTTTGTTGGCCTCTCCTCCAATTCCGGCATTGTTGACTGCCACATCCAGTTTTCCGAAGGTCTTAACGGCAAAATCCACCAGTCGTTCGTTGTCTTCGGCTTTAGAAACATCTGCTTCACAAAAAGCCGCTTTCCCACCGTCAGCCTTGATCTTTTCAACTAATTTTTCACCCTTCTCTTTTTGGATATCAGAAACCACTACCCTGGCTCCTTCCTTTGCGAAACGTAGTGCAGCTGCCTCTCCTATTCCGGAAGCAGCACCCGTAATAATGACTACTTTATCTTTCATTTCTTTTGATTTTCTTCTGAAATTACTTTAAAAAATCGCCTTTTTCAATGACATCTGTCATTAAAATTTTCCCATAGATTTTCTTATTTTTAAGTAAAACGAAGGGAAGCCATGGAAAAGAAAATATCCAATGTACAGATTGAATGCAGACAGGGAGACATCATTAATCAGAAAGATTGCGAGGCCATAGTAAATGCTGCCAATGCACGGTTGGAAACAGGTGGCGGGGTGGCTGGAGCCATACATAGGGCTGCCGGGCCCGAATTGGCCAAAGAAGCCAGACCTTTAGCACCCATTAAACCGGGAGAGGCAGTCATTACCAAAGCTTATCGTCTTCCCAATAAGTTTGTGATCCATTGTCTTGGCCCGGTTTACGGGAAAGATAAACCTGAAGATAAACTGCTTGCCAACTGTTATTCCAATGCTCTTAAGCTGGCCGAAGAAAAAGAAATCCAATCTATAGCCTTTCCGGCCATTTCAACCGGCATCTTCGGATATCCTATAGGAGAAGCTGCATCTGTCGCTTTTGACACCATTCTCAAAACGGCGCCTTCTTTAGAGCGTGTAAAAAAGATCGTTTTTGTTCTTCACAGCATCGAGGATCTTGAAGTACATGAAAAGATCCTCGATGAAAAATTTAAAAACTTCGGTTAAATTGCTATTCCAGCTATACTTTTACTACCATTTTCCCGACATTTTTCCCTTCAAATATGCCGATAAAAGCTTCCGGAAGTTTTTCAAAACCCTCCATGGTAGTTTCGTCATATTTCAGCTTTCCTTCCTGCAGCCAGGCTCCAAGTTGTTTTAGCGCCGAACCAAAATCTTTCAAATGGTCACGCACTAAAAAGCCCTGCATTAAAACGGTCTTTTTAACGAGGATACCTTCATGCCTTGGGCCCATTGGAACTCCGGTTTCATTGTAAAGGGAAATTGCTCCACAGTTGATGATACGGGCATCTTTATTGACATTCTGCAATACAGCATCGAGAATTTCCCCACCTACATTGTCAAAGTACACATCAACCCCATTGGGACAGGCCTCAGAAATGGCTTTTTTCATGTCCTTTGTGCTATTATAGTTTATACCCTCATCAAAGCCGAATTTCTCCTGAATATGCTTAATCTTTTCATCACTTCCTGCTATTCCCAGGACCTTACAGCCTTTGATTTTTCCAATTTGTCCAACAATACTACCTACTGCTCCCGCAGCTCCCGAAACAACGAGAGTTTCGCCTTCCTGAAGCTTCCCTATTTTTTCCAGGGCGAGATAAGCGGTAAGGCCGGTCAAACCGAGCACTCCCAAAAAGGCCGAAAGTGGCGCTAAATTTTTATCAATTCTATTGATACCTTGGCCATTGGTGGTTTGCAACTCTTTCCACTGCAACATTCCGGCAACGTATTCGCCTCTTTTGAAGTTAGCGTTGTTTGATTCAAGAACTTCGGCGACAACATTTGACTCCAGTGGCATACCTAATTCAAAAGGCGGTATGTAAGATTTTTCATCCCGCATCCTTCCACGGAGATAAGGGTCAACAGAAATATAAAGGGATTTTAGAAGTACCTCCCCTTCAGTGAGTTCAGGATCTTTTTCAGAAATAATTTCAAAATCTGAAGTTTTAGGTTTTCCTTTTGGGCGATTTTTAAAGAGTATGGTTTTTGACATTTTGAGAAGTTTCTCTTCAAGATACGGCTTCCGTAGAAAAACCGCAAAACCGAAAATGCCAAAACTTCCCTAAAACTGGGGTTCCAAAAAGGGCATAAAAAAACCCCCTTAGATGCCTAAGGAGGTTTTCATTATTTAAAAATTTCAGGAATTAACTTTTCCCTTCCATTTTATCTTTCAACGCTTGAAGTTCTGCGTTAACATCACCCATAGTGGTGTTGTTTTGGGCCTGTTGAGTAGCGGCTTTTTTCTGAGCCTGCTTCACGATTTGAGCCTCTTCTTCCTTGTGGATAGCAGTGTGAGATGCTACCACTCTCTTGAATTCTTTATTGAATTCAATGATTTGGAATTCTGCAGTTTCTCCCTGCTTCAATTTGCTTCCGTCTTCTTTTTCAAGGTGACGTTGCGGTATGAATGCAGTGATATCTTCATTAAAGTCAACAGTTGCACCTTTGTCAACGATCTCTGAAATTGCAGCTGTGTGAGTAGTTCCTACAGCGAATTCAGACTCGTATTTATCCCAAGGGTTAGACTCGGTTTGTTTGTGACCTAAGCTCAATTTACGTCCTTCTACATCAAGCTCAAGAACTACTACGTCAAGTTTATCACCTACGTTAGTGAATTCTGATGGATGCTTGATCTTCTTAGTCCATGAAAGGTCTGAGATGTAGATAAGTCCGTCAATACCTTCTTCTAACTCAACGAATACTCCGAAGTTAGTGAAGTTACGAACGATACCGGTGTGTCTTGAACCTACAGGATATTTAGAAGTGATGTCAGTCCATGGGTCTGGAGTCAATTGTTTGATACCAAGAGACATTTTTCTGTCTTCACGATCTAAAGTAAGGATTTGTGCTTCCACCTCATCTCCAACATTCACGAAGTCCTGAGCTGAGCGCAGGTGAGTACTCCATGACATTTCAGAAACGTGGATAAGACCTTCAACACCTTCAGCAACTTCGATAAATGCACCGTAATCTGCGATCACAACTACTTTACCTT
>JBAVJE010000140.1:0-4153 GCA_049687615.1 Salinimicrobium sp.
AGGATAAGTAATATGGGCCAGGGCAAACTACGCATTGTCACGCATTTGGATTATTCCGAAGAAGATCACCAGCGTTTTCTTGAGGTGGTGAAGAATATAAAGCTGTAAAAAATAAGGCTTCCAAAAATGACATTTTTGGAAGCCTTATTTTTTAGATACCGGCCCTTAGATTAAGAATCTCAATCTTAAAATCTATCCATTAAGCATGTCGTCCATTCCTGGAATGTCTGGCATTCCTTCTTTTGCGACCGCGCCAAGTTCGGCATCATTAACATCTGTCGCTTTTTGAATGGCTTTGTTGAGCGTAAGAATGAGGTAATCCTCAAGCTGCTCTTTATCTTCCATCAATTCATCGGCGATATCGATCTTTTTTATCTGGCGGGTGGCGGTGATAGTTACCTTTAGCAAACCATCAGAAGATTGCTCATCAATAAGCACGGTTTTTAGTCGTTCTTTTGTCTCTTCGACTTTCTTTTGGGTCTCCTTGATCTTATTCATCATGCCCATCATATCTCCAAACATAGCTTCAGTTTTTAGTGATTGTTGCAAAACTACCAAAATACGGTTTATAACCTAAGTTGGTAACATAGATTTATATTTTCTTTAATAGAAATCTTACCTTTGCGGTTGGTTCAGAAAATAGCGAAGATGAAAATTGCCGATAAAGAAATACTTGCCCCTCAAGCCGTTAAGATTCCCGTAGAACTTGAAAGACACGGTGATGTGAGGATCGATAATTACTATTGGATGAGAGAACGGGATAATCCAAAAGTGTTGGACTATCTGGGCCAGGAGAATCTTTATAATGAAAAGATGACCGCTCATACAAAAGAGCTGCAAGAAAGCCTTTTTCAAGAGGTAAAGAGCAGGATCAAAGAGGATGATGAATCTGTACCCTACAAGCTTAACGGTTACTGGTACATTACGCGCTACGAAAAGGGAAAAGATTATCCTGTTTACTCCAGGAAGAAAGAAACTCTTGATGCGCCCGAAGAGATTCTTTTTGATGTGAATGAGATGGCTAAAGGCTATGATTATTACCGCCTGGGTGGACTCAACGTGAGTCCCGATAACAAATTGATCTCTTTTGCGGTAGATAAAGTGAGCCGTAGACAATACACCATTCAGGTTAAGAATCTTGAAACGGGGGAGATACTTCCGGAGAAAATAAAGAATACCACCGGCGGTTCCACCTGGGCGAATGACAATAAAACCTTGTTTTATGCCAGGAAAGATGAGGTGACCCTTCGAAGCGATAAAATTTATAAACACCGCCTTGGCACCCGTGCGAAAGAAGATGAGGTCGTCTTTTACGAAGAAGATGAGACTTTTCACACTTATGTTTATAAGTCGAAATCAAGAAAATACCTGATCATTGGTTCGGATAGTACGCTTACTTCGGAATATCGAATTTTAGATGCCGACCAGCCTGACGGGGAATTTCATGTAGTGCAGCCAAGAATTAGGGGAATGGAATACGGCATCTCGCATTACCAGGATAATTTCTATATTCTCACCAATAAGGACGGCGCTATAAATTTCAAACTCATGAAGACGCCTGTAGATAAAACCACGGCCGAAAACTGGGTAGATGTGATTCCGCACAGGGAAGATGTGCTTATCGAGGATATTGACCTGTTCAAAGATTACCTGGTGGTGAGCCAGAGAAGTGATGGCCTGAACAAAATATGGGTGAGCAGGTGGGATGGAACGGAATCCTATTTTCTGCCATTTGATAATGAAACTTATACTGCCTTGACCGGTACCAACCCAGATTTTGATACCCAAATTCTTAGATACACCTATAATTCAATGACCACACCTACGCAGGTGGTCGACTTTAATATGCACACCGGGGAAAAGGTGGTGAAAAAGGAGCTTCAGATTCTTGGAGGAAGTTTCAGTAAAGATAACTATGTCTCAGATAGAATATGGGCAACGGCCGATGATGGTACTAAGATTCCAATGACTTTGGTGCACAGGAAAGGCCTTGAAAAAAACGGAAAAAATCCGGTGTTACAATATGCTTACGGTTCCTACGGCTCTACCATTGATCCCTATTTCTCTACCGTAAGGCTAAGCCTGCTTGACCGCGGATTCATTTTTGTAATTGCACATATTCGTGGCGGGGAATACCTGGGAAGACAGTGGTACGAGGATGGTAAGCTATTGAAAAAAAGAAATACTTTCACAGATTTCATAGCCTGTTCAAAACATATAATCGCCGAAGGTTACACTTCTGCCGACCATTTGTATGCCAGCGGCGGCTCTGCCGGTGGTTTGCTTATGGGGGCTGTGGCTAACATGGCGCCGCAGTTTTATAACGGGATTATTGCCTCTGTACCTTTTGTAGATGTGGTAACCACCATGCTTGATGAGAGCATTCCGCTAACTACGGGAGAATACGATGAGTGGGGGAACCCGAATAAAAAAGAATTTTATGATTATATGAAGTCCTATTCTCCTTATGACAATGTTGTGCCGCAGGATTACCCTAACATGTTGGTGACTACCGGGTTGCATGATTCACAGGTGCAATATTGGGAGCCGGCAAAATGGGTGGCGAAGCTAAGAGAGCTCAAAACGGACAATAATATCCTTCTTTTTCATACAAATATGGAAGCAGGGCACGGAGGTGCATCGGGAAGGTTCGAGGCCTTACGGGAAGTAGCTGAAGAGTATGCTTTTCTTCTGGATTTAGAGGGAATTCCCCAATAATTAAAATATTTGACTTAAATTTGCATCGTTTTGTAATTATGTTTTGTAGGAATTTTCAAGACATGATTATTGTAAATAACTTCAATTTATGAGAGAAGATTTACAGGTTTTCGATAATGTATTACAACTTGTTGGTAATACCCCTCTAATCCACCTGAATAGGATCACACAAGACTTTAAAGGAGAATTTTTAGCAAAGGTAGAAGCTTTTAATCCCGGTCATTCGACCAAAGACAGGATTGCGCTTCATATTATAGAAAAAGCTGAGGAAAAAGGCATCCTTAAGCCGGGAGACACTATAATTGAAACAACCTCCGGGAATACCGGTTTTAGTATTGCAATGGTTAGCATTATAAAAGGCTACGAATGTATTCTGGCGGTTAGTTCAAAATCCTCCGGAGATAAGATCGACATGTTGCGAGCAATGGGTGCAAAAGTTTATGTGTGTCCGGCTAACGTTTCGGCCGATGATCCACGTTCTTACTACCAGGTCGCAAAGCGCATGCATGATGAGATCAAAGGCTCGGTTTATATTAACCAGTACTTTAATGAACTCAATATAGAAGCACACTATTTATCAACCGGTCCTGAGATTTGGAAACAGACAGAAGGAAAGGTCACTCACCTGATAGCCTGTAGCGGAACCGGCGGAACTATTTCTGGTACCGCAAAATATCTGAAGGAGCAAAATCCGGAAGTTCGTGTTATTGGTATTGATGCTTATGGCTCTGTATTAAAAAAGTACCATGAGACCAAAGAATTCGACCCTTCAGAAATTTATCCTTACCGCATTGAAGGACTTGGGAAAAACCTTATTCCAACCGCGACAGATTTTGACAGCATAGATAAGTTTGTCAAGGTGACCGATGAGGATAGTGCCCATACAGCCCGTGAACTGGCCAGAACTGAAGGTTTATTCGTTGGATATACCAGTGGAGCAGCCCTTCAGGGAGTTAAACAATTGGCTGAAGAAGGAGAATTTGATGAGAATAGTAAGGTTGTCATTATTTTTCCTGACCACGGTAGCCGTTATATGAGTAAAATCTATAGCGATGATTGGATGAATGAACAGGGCTTTTTCGATAGCAAAAATGAAAAAGCAGCTAACCAGGTAGAGTTCATAAAATAATTAACCATATTCCTTAAGAAATTTCTTTTAGAAGTCTTTTTGTTAAAAGAAATTTCTTTTGATTTCAATATTTCCGCAACAGCAGTAGCTGCAGCAGCTTAATTAATAATGTTTCCGAAACCGGTGTTTCTCAG
This sequence comes from Salinimicrobium sp., assembly GCA_049687615.1. GTDB lineage: Bacteria > Bacteroidota > Bacteroidia > Flavobacteriales > Flavobacteriaceae > Salinimicrobium. The sequence goes on from JBAVJE010000140.1 coordinate 3,982, forward strand.
TTGGTTTAAGGTGGCAAATATTATGCGGTTTCTTTTTATTTCATACTTTTGCAGTAGTTAAAAAAAATATAAAATGGCAGATTTATTTGACAAGATATACAGGGATAAAGGACCCTTGGGAAAATGGGCGGAACAGGCAGAAGGTTATTTTGTCTTTCCAAAACTTGAGGGA
>JBAVJE010000141.1:0-1832 GCA_049687615.1 Salinimicrobium sp.
GCCATAGGGTGTCAAAAAATGTAAAAAGGAGCCTTCTTTGAGAAAGCTCCTTTTTTAATTGTATTCGGGGAAAATATTTTAAACGTTGGTTATTTTACTTCAAGAACCATAAGATATTCGGGGCCGCCATCAACCGGATAGCCGGAGATCTTTTCAGCAATAATGGTCACTCTCTGGTCCACGTACTCATCCAGGTCTACTTTATCACTCTTGAGGGCATAAAATGTCTCATCATTAGTAAGGCTGTGAGTGCCATATTGATAGGAGGTGATTCCCTGTTTTTCAATGGTCCCGGTTACTTCCAAATGATCTGTTTGAGTAGTACTGCTGCAGGTTGCCGTAAAGAAGAATAGAAACAAACCTGCTGCATTTAATAAGACTTTCATAGTTGGTTCTTTTGATTAGCATTTTTATTAAATATAAAAAGATTTACAGACCCGGGAGTTAGAACCGCATAGCTTTCCTAAATCTCGGAAAAAATTAGCGGTAAAATTACTTCCTAACCTTCAAACCTTCGAAGCCTGTTTTCAAGCAGCTTTACCTTGTCCTGCAGCTCAGACACCTTGTTCAGTAGATTGTTAATGACATCTATACCTTGCATATTGATGTCAAGATCATAGTGTAAACGCATCATCTTTTCGAGCTCCCGCACCTGGTCGGGTGCTACATATTCATTTTCCTCAATGACAGTGACCTCAAGCAGGCCAAATTCATTTAAAGAATCAATAAATGAGTATTGTATCTCGTAACGATCGCAAAATTCAGAAATTAGCACAAATTCTTTAGGATCCATGTTTTCTCAGTTTTTGTAATTCCTGTAACAATTCTTTTTCACGGGCAGTTAATCCTGTAGGGATTTTCAAATTGTACGTGATGTAGAGGTCGCCAAACTGCCCTTCTTTTTTGTATACCGGAAAACCTTTTCCTTTGAGTTTTACCGTTGTTGCGTTTTGAGTTTCGGGCGTGATGGTGAGTTTAACCTTTCCGTCGAAAGTGTCTACAGTGATTTGTCCGCCAAGGGCCGCGGTGAAAATATCCAAATCAATATCTTTATAAAGGTTTTTTCCTTCGCGTTTGAAGGAAGTGTTGTTGTGGATAGCAAAGGTGATGAAAAGATCGCCGTTAGGGCCCCCGTTCATACCTTGTGCCCCGTAACCTTTTATCTTGATGGTTTGCCCATTCTCCACTCCTGCAGGAATAGTAAGTCTTATGTTCTTGCCATTAACGGTAAGCGTATGTTTTTCAGATTTGTAAACATCGGTAAGCTTAAGCTGCAGTTCGGCATTGAAATCCTGTCCTCTAAAGCGGGTTGTTCTTCTGCCGCCACCGGCCCTTGCTCCTCCGAACATAGATTCGAAAAATTCTGAAAAATCGCCTCCTTCAAATCCCGCTCCTCCAAATCCGCCGGCACCACCCGAATATTGACGTTGGTACTGTTGCTGTGATCTTGCTTTTTCAAATTCTTCAGCATGTTCCCAATCCTTCCCATATTGGTCGTATTTCTTCCTTTTTTCGGGATCTATAAGTACTTCATGGGCCTCATTGACCTGCTGAAATTTCTTTTGAGCTTCCTTATCATTTGGATTGAGGTCTGGGTGATATTTCCGGGCAAGTTTGCGATAGGCCTTTTTAATGTCACTTTTAGAGGCGCTCTTATCCAGGCCCAGGATCTTATAATAGTCAATAAATTCCATATATTTTCTGAAATTTCTGAAGGATCAAATCCTGTGTTCCTTTAAATATAAGGAAATTAAAAATTATAAAAGTAACTGCGGAAGCCGAATACGCTTGAAAAAATGCTTTTTACGATAATGTCCTGAAATCAGTTAATT
>JBAVJE010000142.1:0-3075 GCA_049687615.1 Salinimicrobium sp.
ATCTTACACAATAAGAAAAAGCCCGGCCGTGAGAAAGGAAAAAATCCGAAGTTTAAGCTGTGGATTTTTTTTATAATGTTCTCAGAAAGAGATGCCTCAAAAATGCCTTTTTTAAAGAGGGTTTCAAAAATGTCATTTTAGATTCTTCTTAAATTGAGGGTTTTCACCCATATTTTTTTTGGCTGATATTTGGTAAATTATACTGCCCAAAAATCTACTACACTTACCATTTAAGGGAGTTCTTCCTGCTTTTGGGCCTTTGAGAGGTAATTAGCCATTCATTTATATTGATCAAAAACCTTTAATTATGAGAAAAATGAAACTCCATCTAACCTTCCTTATGATACTTGCAATTTTATTTTGTTCCTGTAATGAAGAGGAGGAGTTAATCAACCCGCATAGGGATAAGGCTACTTTGTCTTTTAGTACCCTAGTACAAAACCTGGCAGAAAAATCTGGGACCAGGCAATCAAATATCGAAGATCTCCCCGTTTGCTCTGATGACAGCCCCTCTTATATTGAGATCATTCTCATGCAAGGAGATACAGAAATGGTGGGCTCTATGAGTAAACCATTCAGAGTAGACCTCGTTGCCGGGCAATTATTCACTCAGGATGTTATGGAACTTCAATTGGATCCTGGAGATTATTCGCTCGTTTTTTTTACCGTACATAACGTAGCTGGAGATATCATCTGGATTGCTCCAATGGAAGGTAGTGTGCTTTCCATGTTTTTAGATAAGTCCCTTCCGTATGATATTAGTCTGGGAGCCGGAGTAAAGAAATATGTTCCGGTTTCTGTTCTTTGTTTTGATGATCGTAATGTTAATCAATATGGGGATATTGTTTTGTCTGATGAGGACCATATAAATAAGACAAAAACTTTTGAATACTGCTTCTTTGCTAATTATTGCAATGAAGATGGGCGTCATTACCCTGCACGATATTCGGTTGATATAAGCATTGATGGAGAACCTGTCATAACCGAGGCGATCAATACTACTGGAACCAATGAAGATGGTGACTGGTTTGCAGAACCTTTATGTTTACATCTGCCTGATTTACCCGAATATGCTGACGAGGAAGAATATTTGGAATTCACAGTGAACCTGCTTGACTGGGAAGGAGTGTATGATGCTCCCGAAATGAGTATATCAGGAAGACTTAGCAGGGAAGACGTTAGGAACAATTTTGATGGAGACGAATATATAGATTATAGACATCTAAGATTTGGTTGTGATGGTGATAACTAACGGCACTTCCGATTTAGATCCTGTTTCTAATAATACCGCCATTAACCATTCGTCCATTGGCCTTCTGCCAGTGCTATGACGCAAAAACACATTTTTTGTGAAGCTAAAGATGGTTTCCTTACTCCGGTATTTGAGAGATTTTTGGGTACATGAGAGAAGGTTCCGGTAGAAAAAAAGCTCCCAAATAGGGAGCCTCTTCAAAAATACCATTTTTGAGACCTTATTATTTTTGCTTTTCCAGCCATTTTCTGGCGTTTACAAAAGCTTCGATCCATGGAGAAACCTCGTCTTTTCTGTCCTTAGGATAATATGCCCAGTTCCAGGGAAAAGTAGAACGTTCCAGGTGAGGCATCATAGCGAGATGCCTGCCGTTGTCACTTGCAATTATAGCCGTGTTGTAATGCGAACCATTGGGGTTTGCAGGATAGCCCTCGTAACCGTATTTTCCAATGATCTTGTATCGCTCTTCTTCATAAGGGAAACTAAATTTTCCTTCCCCGTGAGCTGCCCAAATGCCCAGCCTGGTGCCCGAAAGCGAATGTAGCATCACCGAGTCATTTTCGGCTAGCTCTACAGAGGTAAAGTTACATTCGAACTTATGAGACTCGTTGTGCAGCATTTTAGGTTTTTCCTCATGCTCAGGATGCAAAAGCCCCAGCTCCATGAATAGCTGACAACCATTACATACTCCAAGCGAGAGGGTATCTTCCCTTGCAAAGAAGTTATCGAGGGCGGTCTTAGCCTTTTTGTTATAAAGAAAAGCCCCGGCCCATCCCTTGGCGCTTCCTAGTACATCAGAATTTGAGAAACCTCCTACCGCAGCAATAAACTGAATATCTTCAAGGGTTTCCCGCCCGCTAATGAGGTCGGTCATGTGTACGTCTTTGACATCAAAACCGGCCAGATCCATCGCATAAGCCATCTCCCTTTCAGAATTGGAACCTTTTTCTCTGATGATCGCTGCTTTTATTCTTTTTTCTGAAGTCGGAATAGTAGGGATTTTTCCGTCGAAATTTTCAGGAAATCTAAAATGCAGCGGCTGTTCTGCATAATTGCGATAGCGCTCGGTGGCGCTGTCTATGCCGCTCTGTTTTTCGTCCAGCAAAAATGAAGTTTTTGACCAGGTATCTCGCAGCTTTGGAATATCAAATTCAAAACTATCTTTCCCATTTTTGATTTTGAGCAGATTCCCTTCAGTGACTTTCCCAATTTTGAAAAAGCCGATTCCTTTCTGCTCTAAAATGTCTTCTACGGAAGCATTTTTCGCCTGGAAGATAATTCCGCAGTTCTCTGAAAAAAGCAATTTTATGATGTCTTCTTCTCCAAGTGCAGAAAGATCCAGCTCAGCCGAAAGATCTACATCTGCAAAACACATTTCCAGGAGGGTGGTGATTAACCCGCCCGAAGCAATGTCGTGACCGGCCAAAATAAGGTCCTGCTTTATCAGTTCCTGAATAGTATTGAAAGCTTCGCTAAATTTTTTGTCATCTTTTACGGTTGGCGTTTGTTTGCCTATCCTGTTGACGATCTGCCCGAAGGAGGAGCCTCCCAGTTTAAAATCATCTCCCGAAAAGTTGATGTAATAGATGTCGCCGCCCTTTTTTTGAAGTACAGGTTCGACTACTTTTTTCACATCCTCACAGTGTCCTGCAGCCGAAATGATCACGGTGCCCGGCGCTAAAACATTTCCGTCTTTATATCGCTGCTTCATGGAAAGTGAATCTTTCCCCGTTGGAATATTGATGCCCAGAGAAATGGCAAAATCTGAAACTCCCTGCACTGCCTCATACAGCCTTGCATCTTCACCTTCATTATTGCAGGGC
>JBAVJE010000143.1:0-4128 GCA_049687615.1 Salinimicrobium sp.
ATAGGTTAATCCATTCAAAAGCTCATAAATCAGCCTGTAACTTCCCTGAAGGGAAAAAGTGCGCTGTTCGTTATCATTCTGCTCCCTTTCTGCTAAAGCATTGAAATACCTTCGGTCGATCCATTTAGGTTCGCCGTCAGGACCCATACCTTCAATAATGCGATAATACAAACGGTAACTCCCATCCTCATTATATGGTGAAAGGATAGGGAGGTTCTCGTAATATTCATGCCCAGGGGTGAACAAGCTGTTGGTATTGTAGGATCCCCCCAAGCTCAGCTGCATGCTCAACCTTTCATTAAGGTTCAGGGTATTATTGGATCTAAGGGTGAATCGTTCCTGGTCATTTCCTGTTAAAGTGGCTTTGTTTGTGTAATAGGATCCTGAGACATAGTATTTGGCTTCCTCAGATCCTCCAGAAGCCGATAGATTCACTTGAGCATTACTTCCCCTGTCATAGAATATGTCATACCAGTTGACCGATATTTCACTGTAATTGTTCATAGGATTGTCTGTAAAGGGGAACAAGTTCATAGGTAGCCCCGCATTCTCATAAGACTCCCTGGCAAGAATACGGTACTCATCTCCACTAAGGACATTGAACCGGGTGTTCCGGTTAATCTGGGTGACCCCCACCTGTGCTGTGGCAGTTAGCCGCATTTTACCTGCCTTTCCCCTTTTTGTGGTAATAAGGATTACTCCGTTAGCTCCATCGGCACCATACAAGGAGGTGGCAGAGGCGTCTTTAAGTACAGTTATTGATTCAATATCCTCAGGATTGAGGTAGGAAAGAGGACTAACACTTGTCTGCATTCCGGAGATCATATTGGTTCTGTCCCCAGTGTAAAGCGGAGTACCGTCAATTATCCATAGCGGTTCATTAGAAGCAGACATTGAAGCCTCACCGCGAATGGTCACAGAATATCGTGGCCGGGAACTGCTGGCATCATCACTTTGCGGATTAAACACCAGTCCAGGAACCAGACCTTCCAGCAATTGATCTACTCTCTGTGCCGGCATATTCTTAATGGTCTCTGATTTCACCTCGTAGACGCTACTCACGAGATTTTCCTTTTTTTGAGCTGTACCATAGGAACTGGTAACGACTACCTCTTCCAGTGCTTCTATGTTTTCCTGCAGGATAACCTCTAAGGTGTTGCGTCCATTGACAGGTACCTCCTTATTTTCGTACCCCAAAAACGAAAAGATCAGGACGGCTTCTTCTGAAACATCTTCGAAACTAAAGTTGCCATCAAAATCAGTAATTGTTCCTTTCCTGGTTCCCTTTACAAGGACAGTAGCACCAATAATAGGTTCTCCATTGTTGTTGCGCACCACCCCTTTTACAGGATGTTTTTCCTGAGAGCGCTCGCTGAAATCGTGCCGAACACTTACTGTGTTTCCTTCAAAAACCACAATCTGTTTATCCAACAGCCTATATTGCAGCCCCAGGTCCTTAAAAAGCTCCTCCAGAAGAACATCAATTGTTACGTTGGATACGTTTATACTTTCCTGTCTTTCCACCTTTTTAAGAATGTCTTCAGGAAATATAAATACGTATTCCGATGATCTTTCTATTTCTTCAATTATGGTATCAAGGCCCACACCCTCTAGGTGTAGGGAGAAATTGTTTGTTTGGCCATAAGCCTTAGCAGGTAAGGCGGAACAGCATAAGGTAGCAAAGGCTACTGCCAGCACTGATTTCTTTATTCTACTAATGACGTTCCCGTCTTTTTTTGATCTTTTCATTATTAGGGGGCAGCTCTAGGTTAATTATGGTTTAATTCTTGGTTTTTGTAGCGCTTACATGTTCAAAAGTGTATTGATTGCGAGTCAACAGAGAAAGCGTTGTAATGACGTTTTCCACATCATCGGAAAGGTATATTTTACCTCCAACAGTTTGATTAAGATCCTCCTGACCTCTACTGTAAATCTTTATATGATAATACCGCTCCAGTAGCGTTATGGTTTCCTTCATAGAAGTCCTTTTAAGAGTGAAATAACCCTCCTTCCAGGAGGTGAATTCCGACGCAGTTACGGCCGACCTGGTCATAAGTCCATTTCTAGAGCTCACCATCTGGTTGGGAGCCATCAGCATTTCCTCTCCATTATTGTTATTCACTTTTACACTCCCCTCGACCAGTACGATCTTCTGAGTGATATTTTCACCATAGGCTTCCACATTGAATTCCGTCCCCAGGACTTCCACGGCAAGGCTTCCGGTGTTTACAATAAAAGGATGCTTCTTGTCTTTGGCAACATCAAAAAATGCTTCTCCGGTAAGAAAAACCTCCCTTTTCATGCCTTTTACAAAACCTATAGGGAATTTTATCGAGGTACCCGCGTTGAGATAAACCCGGCTGCCATCGGAGAGGCTCAATTCAAAACGTTTGCCATAAGGCACATTAATGGTATTGTAACGAAGGGAGGTAATCTCTTCTTCCGAAGCATACACTAATCTTTCTCCTTTCTGAACTCCCACCACATGACCTAATTCATCTGCAATTTTCAGAGAGTCCATCTTGAGGATTTTTTTCTGGCCGTTCTCCAGTTCTATGGTAACATATTCCCCTTGTGCATTTAGAGAGGTTGCTTCCTGAACAAAATATTGTTTTAGCAAAAAGCTGCTACCAAGAAGTACCACTAAGATGGCGGCTGCCGCAAAGGCCCGAGTTGAATTTCTGAGGGAAAATCTTTTTGACTCTACCTTACGGGAGCAGGTCATAATATTCTGGTATATTCTTGCAGCCGATTTTTCATCTACATGCTGCTTCTGATCGAGCATCTTAAGTACCTCTTCCCCACTTGGAAGGATCTCCGGATCAAACCCATTGGTTTGCTGAAAAAAACGCACTATTTCTTTGATTTCTTCAGGGGTACACTCCTGGCGAACATATTTTTCTAGTAGACTCTTAATATCTGGATGCATTGATGACCTGGGTTTACACTTATTATACGTTTAGACTTGCCTTCTGTACTAATCAAATGTTGCCTTTTTTTAAATCGTCCTCTCAATAAACACGTATAAACCTGATTACGAATCCATTGAATTCTAAAAAATTTTAACTTATTTTTTGGAAAGAAAATTGAATAGCTGAAATTTATGTACCTAAAAAAAGGGAAGAAGCTTTTTTCTTTTTTCAATGGAGCAGATAAAAGAAGTATCCCATAAAGCCATAGGAATCTTTTCCATCCAAATACATTGAATTGGACTTACCTTATAGAATTGGAAGTAGAAGAAGGATTTTTCTTAAAAAGAATTACCTGAAAATTCAATGATTAAGACAAGTAAAAAGGTCAGATCGGTGTGTAGTTGTAGGTATTTTTTTAGAAACTGAAGAGCTTCACTCATTTGGGTTTTGACGGTGCTGACAGAGATGCCGAGTTCATCACTAATATCGCTATAAGTTTTTCCCTCATTACGGGACATTTCAAAAATACGTCGTCTTTTGGGAGGGAGCTCTGAAATCGCTCTTTTTTTCAATAGATCATATTCCTGATTTAGCAATTCTTGCGGGACTTGAGTCCTTTCTACACTAAAAAAGATCTCCTGCTGCAGCTTACGGTTATTAGCCGCCTTTCTAAGAAAATCAAAAGAAAGATTTCTGCAAATGGTAAAGAGATATGATCTGAGACTAAGCTCGGGCGCAAGATTTTCGGCGTTTAACCATAATTTCAGAAAGACTTCCTGCATTATCTCCTCAGCAGCATATTGGGATCGGACTAATGCTTTGCTGTAGGTAAAGATGTCATCTCTATACTTTTCATAGAGTTTCTCAAAAGCCTTTTCATTACCTCTCCTGAGCTGCCTTACAAGTAATCCAATTTCTTTTCTATCTTTCCCCATTTGGGATAACAATCCTGCTTTTTACACTTTTATAACAAGTATTTAACAAACATATAACAGCAAAAATATGGCTTTCATGGAATTTTCAAAATAATTATTACATTTTGGTTTAATTAAAATGTTAAATACTCATAATACAGAATGATATTATTAACTATTTCGCTCAGGAAATAACGATAAAGGCATATCAAGGTTTAAAGTGTCTCAATTATAAAAATGAATTTTTTAATCCTGCATTTTGTGCATTTCTTACACGAACATTTTAAAAAAAGGCGCACTCC
>JBAVJE010000144.1:0-3524 GCA_049687615.1 Salinimicrobium sp.
GGTAAGATGGAGCTGGTTTGGTTTCGTGGCCATAAATGGATTAGGGAAAACCTAAAGCTCAATACACCCTATGTGATTTTTGGGAAAACCAACTGGTATAACGGTCTTTTCAGTATGGCTCACCCCGAATTGGAATTGGTCGAAGATTACAAGAAAAACCTGCGAACGGCTATGCAACCGGTTTATCCTTCGACAGAAAAACTGGCAAAATCGGGCATCACGAACCGGGTTTTCAGCCGGTGCATGCAGCAACTCTTTATAGAAAGCAAAAATGCTTTTTTTGACCCTCTCCCCGCCGACTTGCGGGAGGAGCTGCATTTATTGCCCAAAGCAGAAGCTGTTTTCAATGCCCACTTTCCAAAAAGCCAGGAACTGTTGGCAAAGGCACAGTTCAGACTGAAATTTGAGGAATTGTTCTACATTCAGCTGCAGCTGCTCATGAAAAACATGCTTCGGAAAAAGAAGATCAAAGGCTTTGTTTTTGAAGCGGTAGGAAACCATTTTAGTGATTTTTACCAGAACCACCTCCCATTTGACCTTACGGGAGCTCAAAAAAGGGTGATAAAAGAGATTAGACAAGATCTGGGCAGCGGCGCTCAAATGAACCGTTTGCTGCAAGGAGACGTGGGTTCAGGAAAGACAATTGTTGCGCTAATGAGCGTTCTTTTAGCGCTGGATAATGGTTTCCAGGCCTGTCTCATGGCCCCTACTGAAATTCTTGCTATTCAGCATTTCAACGGCATTAGCGAACTTGTTGCAAATTTGGGTATCAATGTGAGACTACTCACGGGTTCCACCAAAGCAGCTGCAAGAAGAATCATACATGAAGAACTGGAGTCGGGCGAGCTACACTTGATCATTGGCACCCATGCTCTTTTAGAGGAAAAAGTGCAGTTCAAAAATTTAGGCCTTGCCGTTATAGATGAACAGCATAGGTTTGGAGTGGCACAACGGGCCAGGCTCTGGAAAAAGAACGAACTGCCGCCACATATTTTGGTAATGACCGCAACGCCCATTCCACGCACGCTGGCCATGAGCCTGTACGGAGACCTGGATGTATCTGTCATCGACGAATTACCTCCCGGACGTAAAGAGATTAAAACCGTCCATAGATACGATTCTAACCGGCTAAAAGTATTCAGGTTCATTAAGGACGAAGTCAAAAAAGGCAGACAGGTATATGTTGTTTACCCGTTGATCCAGGAGTCTGAAAAAATGGATTACAAAGACCTTATGGATGGCTACGAAAGTATAGCCAGAGAATTCCCAATGCCCGAATTCCAGATCTCCATTGTTCACGGCCAAATGAAACCTGCCGACAAGGATTATGAAATGGAGAGGTTTGTTAGAGGAGAAACCCAAATCATGGTTGCCACTACAGTGATTGAAGTTGGTGTTAATGTACCCAATGCCAGCGTAATGATCATCGAGAGTGCCGAAAGATTTGGCCTTTCCCAGTTGCACCAGCTGCGTGGACGGGTGGGTCGCGGTGCCGAACAAAGTTTTTGCATTCTTATGACGGGGCACAAATTATCCTCAGACAGTAAAACAAGACTGGAAACCATGGTAAGTACCGGGGATGGTTTTGAGATCGCCGAAGTTGACCTGAAGCTAAGGGGCCCGGGAGACCTGATGGGAACTCAACAAAGTGGGATCCTAAATTTAAAGATTGCCGATATTGTTAAAGACAATGACATTCTTAAGGAAGCCCGTTTTCGTGCCTTGCAGCTGCTCAAGGAGGATCCCAACCTGGAACTGGAAAAAAATAAAGTAGTGAGGTTCACTTATTCCCGTCTGGTAAAGCAAAAAAACATCTGGAACTATATCAGTTAATTTTACACCAATTCCTCCTGACCTGTTATCGCAGAACTGAAGCTCAACAGGTTATCAGGTATCGCAGAAAAGTAATAAACCTACTTCTTTATACGTCCGGCGATTTCCAGGGTTCTCTTCACCTGGTGGGCAACTGCGGCTTTTGTATTTTGATTTAGCTCATCTTTTGCTGTTGCAACGCTTACGCCGTAAGGGTTACCTCCGGCCGCAAATATCGCCTTGCCAGTATATCCCGGGGCCGCTACAATTGCTCCCCAGTGAAACATGGTTTTGTAAAGTGATAACAGAGTAGTCTCCTGCCCGCCGTGGACATTCTGCGCACTTGTCATTCCGCTCACGACTTTGTTTACAAGTTTTCCGCTAAACCAAAGTCCGCCGGTCATGTCAAGAAATTGTTTTAACTGGGAAGGTAAATTGCCATATCTCGTGGGAGCACTAAAAATATAGGCATCTGCCCACTCCAGATCATCCATTTTTGCCTCGGGTACATCTTTGGTCTCCTCCAAATGCTGTTTCCATTCCTCATTCGCTTCAATCGCTTCTTTGGGTGCCAGTTCTTTTACTTTACGTAACCTTACTTCACCTACTCCTGCTTCTTTTGCCGCTTCTTCGGCCCATTTGGAGAGTTGATAGTTTGTTCCCGTAGAACTGTAGTAAATTATTGCCAGTTTAAGATCTTTCATTGCTGCTAACTTTGAGGATTTATTTATATTCTTCCTTAAAATAGCATTTTTAAGACCTTTTTTTATTAAACTATTTATAAACTTCTACAATTCCTTCATAATGATCCATAAAAAAAGTCCCCAAAAGGGGACTTTAAAAATTCAATTTTTTGAAGCTTTTTATTTTTCCATTGCTGCGGCAACAGCTGCAGAAAGTTTTTTATAGGTACCGTTTTCAAGACGCTCCCTGATAGCCGAAAAAGCTTTCAAAGTTTCGTCGATATCTTCTAAAGTATGTGTAGCCGTAGGGATCATTCTCAATAAGATCAATCCTTTTGGGATAACCGGATAAACAACAATAGAGCAAAAAATTCCGTGGTTCTCTCTCAGATCTTTAACCAGTGCCATTGCTTCAGGAATACTTCCTTTGAGATATACGGGAGTCACACAACTTTGAGTAGTTCCAATGTCAAACCCATTGTCCTTAAGTCCGTTTTGCAGAGCATTTACGTTCTCCCAAAGCTTGGTTTTTAGTTCAGGCATTGTTCGAAGCATGTCAAGACGTTTTAATGCTCCTACAACAAGTTGCATCTGTAAAGACTTAGCAAACATCTGCGAACGCAGGTTATACTTCAAATAATCGATGATCTCCTGGTCGGCAGCTATAAATGCTCCTGTGCTGGCAAGTGATTTTGCGAAAGTGGCAAAATACACATCGATTCCGTCCTGTACGCCTTGCTCCTCACCTGCTCCGGCTCCTGTAGCACCAAGAGTTCCAAACCCATGCGCATCATCAACCAAAAATCTGAAATCGTATTTCTTTTTTAAAGCAACAATCTCTTTTAACTTTCCTTGCTCTCCACGCATTCCGAAAACACCTTCAGAAATAACCAGAATTCCGCCGCCGGTATGCTCTGCGATCTTTTGAGCACGTTGGATATTTTTTTCCAGGCTCTCAAGATCGTTATGTTTATAGGTAAATCGCTGACCAAGATGTAGTCTCACCCCATCAATAATACAGGCATGAGC
>JBAVJE010000145.1:0-2477 GCA_049687615.1 Salinimicrobium sp.
GTTTTGAATGTAGTAGCCGAATTTAGTACTTTTACCGGAATCTTAAAAAATCCTACATGTCAGTCGCGAAAAAAGAATATAAAAAGGTAACCACAAAAACAGTGGTAGAGATGAAATCTCAGGGAGAAAAAATCTCCATGTTAACAGCCTACGATTATTCTATGGCTAAGATCATTGACGGGGCAGGCATAGATGTAATCCTTGTGGGTGATTCTGCCAGTAACGTAATGGCCGGTCATGAAACCACCCTTCCCATTACCCTTGACCAGATGATCTACCACGCGGCCAGTGTGGTGCGTGCGGTTGACAGAGCCCTTGTAGTAGTAGATCTTCCCTTCGGAAGTTACCAGAGTGATCCAAAAGAAGCCTTACGCTCAGCCATCAGGATCATGAAAGAAAGCGGTGGACATGCAGTGAAGCTGGAAGGTGGTAAAGAAATTAAAGATTCTGTAAAACGAATCCTGAACGCCGGGATTCCTGTAATGGGCCATCTGGGATTGACTCCACAGTCCATCTACAAGTTCGGATCTTACACCGTAAGGGCAAAGGAAGATGCCGAGGCTGAAAAACTAAAGACAGATGCTTTGATGCTGGAAAAAGCAGGCTGCTTTGCAATCGTACTGGAAAAAGTGCCCGCTAAACTGGCAAAAGTAGTGGCAGCAAGCCTCACTATCCCGGTTATCGGAATTGGGGCTGGAAACGGAGTCGACGGGCAGGTCCTGGTTGTTCATGACATGATTGGAATGACCCACGAGTTTAATCCGCGCTTCCTAAGAAGGTATTTAGACCTTCATGAGGAAATGACAAAAGCCTTTCAAAATTACCGGGATGATGTTAAAAATAAAAATTTCCCGACAGACGAGGAGCAATACTAAAAAATAAGAAGTTATAGCTTGGAAGTTTTGTTAGCATGAAGATAAGGTATTCTAAAAAGCGACTTTTATCCGATCTTTTAATCGGAGGAATGTTTGCTGTACTCGCTTTCCTGAGGTTGTTGAATCATCCGGACAACCCCTGGATTTACTACCTTCAGCTTTTCCTGGGACTATTTATTTTAGGTGTATACCTTTACAAAAAACGGTTTCAGTTTCTTAGCATTGATAACGGCATTCTAACCAAAAACAATTTGAGAAGAAATTCGGTCGTACTTAACGATATCATTAAAATTCAATCATTTCCCGGAAAGATCAAACTCTTTACTTCCGAAGAAAAGCTTAGCATCAACACCGAACTTATTGAAGACGAATCCAGAACTGACTTCCTCAAGGTCCTTGGAGCTTTGAAAGTAGAAAATAATCCATTCATTGGTTACTCCCCTAAAACCTCTTAAAAAACACATTTTTGGCAGATAATATTCTTTCCACTCCGCTGAACCTGCAGGTACTTCACGAAGACAATCATTTGATCATCGTCAACAAACGGCCGGGAGATATCGTACAGGGTGACAAAACCGGAGATACGCCTCTTAGCGAAGTGGTAAAGGAATATTTGAAGATCAAATACAACAAACCCGGTAATGTGTACCTGGGCGTTGTTCACCGCCTTGACAGGCCCACCAGCGGGATTGTGGTCTTCGCCAAAACTTCGAAAGCACTACCACGCCTCAACAAACTTTTTAAGGATAAGGACGCAAAAAAGACCTACTGGGCGATCGTTAAGAACGCTCCCCCAAAGCAAGAGGATACCCTGGTTCATTATATGAAAAGAAATCAAAAGCAAAATAAGTCCTACGCCCACCTTAAAGAAGTCCCCGATTCCAAAAAGGCCATTTTAGAGTACCGTATGCTTAAGAAGCTTGACAACTATTACCTGTTGGAGATTGACCTGCAAACCGGAAGGCACCACCAGATAAGAAGCCAGTTATCAGCCATTGGTTGCCCAATCAAGGGAGATCTCAAGTATGGTTTTGATAGAAGTAATAAGGATGCCAGCATTCATCTTCATGCAAGGAAACTGGTCTTCATACATCCCGTAAAAAAAGAAAAATTGCAGATCATTGCCCCACCTCCAAAAGATCCGCTTTGGGACGCATGTCTTTAAAAATTTCGAACTTTATGAAAAATAGATTTTATTTACTCCTTTTGATAAGCGTCTCATTTGTTCAGGCGCAGGATACCATCTATCTTGACGAAAAGTATAAGGAAACCAACCCGAAAGAGGCTATTTACTATAGAATTGATGATCGTGAAACTACTGGAGATCAAGACCTTATTAGAAAGACCTATTGGCGGGACGGCCAAATAAAATCTGAAACACCATATTTAGAAAAAAAGGACAAGTTAGTTCCCACAGGATTATGGAAATTTTGGTATGAAAATGGACAATTGTTCTATTCTCAACACTACAAAAAAGGTGAACGGCATGGAGAATTGGTTGCTTTTTGGAAAGATGGAAGCAGGCGAAGACACGACAATTACAAAAAAGGGAAGCTAAAAAGCGGTAAAGTCTGGAATAAACATGGAGAAGAAATTGAATAT
>JBAVJE010000146.1:0-1925 GCA_049687615.1 Salinimicrobium sp.
CTCACCGATCGGTGAGGTTTTTTTATAAACGACCTCAAAAATGGCATTTTTGAGCCTGCTCTATTTTATCATTTTCAGAAAATCTTCCTCACTTATAATAGGAACACCAAGGCTCTCAGCTTTTGCATGCTTACTTGGCCCCATGTTCTCCCCTGCCACCACATAGGTGGTTTTTCCTGAAATGGAACCCGAAACTTTTCCGCCGTTGTCTTCAATAAGTTTTTTCAGCTCATTTCTAGACATAGAGAAGACCCCCGAAACCACGAAGGTTTGCCCTTCCAGTTTATCTGTGCGGCCTGCAAGTTCTTCCGCAGAGATTTGAAGTTGCAATCCATACTGTTTAAGCCTTTCCACTGTTTTTTGATTCTCTGGCTGTGCAAAAAATTCTACCACACTCTCGGCGATGCGTTCTCCTATTTCCTCCACACCTTCCAGCTCTTCTTGGGAAGCAGCTCCTAGAGCATCAATACTCTTGAAGTTTTTTGCCAGTTTTTTGGCAACCGTTTCGCCAACGTAGCGAATTCCCAGTGCAAACAAAACCCTTTCAAATGGAATCTCTTTTGATTTTTCTATCCCGGTGATGAGATTATCTGCAGATTTTTCTGCCATTCGCTCCAATGGCAGGATTTGGTCCTTTTTAAGCTCGTAAAGATCGGCATAGTTACCTATGAGACCTTCGTTCACGAACAAAGCAACGGTTTCCCCTCCCAAACCTTCAATATCCATGGCTTTCCTGGAGATGAAATGTTGAATGCGTCCAATCACCTGCGGTGGACAGCCGGTGGCATTTGGACAGTAATGCTGTGCCTCGCCTTCACCGCGAACCAGTTCTGTATCACATTCGGGACATCGGGTAATATAGGTTGTAGGTTTAGATCCAGGATCCCGCCTGGTAAAATCCACGCCAACGATCTTGGGAATAATCTCCCCTCCTTTTTCAACGTAGACGTCATCGCCTTCCCTAATATCAAGTTTTTCGATCTGATCGGCATTGTGGAGAGAAGCTCTTTTAACAATGGTACCACCTAGTTGTACGGGCTCCAGGTTTGCAACCGGGGTAATGGCCCCGGTTCTTCCCACCTGATAAGTAATCTTGTTCAAATGTGTCGTAGCCTGTTCAGCCTTAAATTTATACGCCATGGCCCAACGCGGAGATTTGGAAGTATAACCCAGCTCGTCCTGTTGATGCAGGTTATTCACTTTCACCACTACCCCATCTGTTTCATACGGCAGGTCGTGCCTGTGTACATCCCAGTAATTCACATACTTTAGAACTTCATCAAGATCTTTGGCAAGAATAGCCTCATTGGGAACCTTAAACCCCCATTCCCGGGCCTTCTCCAGGCTTTCAAACTGTGTTTTGACAGGAAGATCATTCCCCTTTAAATTATATAAAAGGCAATCCAGTGGCCTTTTTGCCACTTCGGCGCTATCCTGAAGCTTAAGACTCCCCGAAGCAGTATTTCTTGGATTGGCATAAGGTTCTTCCCCTGCCTCTACTCTCGCGGCATTAAGATGTGCAAAACCTTCATATGGCAATACGATCTCTCCCCCAATTTCAAATTTTTCCGGATAATCGCCTTTAAGTGTCAAAGGTACAGTGCGAATGGTCCTCACGTTATTGGTCACATCATCCCCCCTATAGCCGTCACCACGGGTTACCGCTCTTAAAAGCTTCCCATTTTCGTAGGTAATACTAATAGAGGCCCCGTCATACTTAAGTTCACAAGTGTAGGTAACTTTCCCATCTACCTGTTTCCTGATCCTGTTCTCCAAATTTTCCAGGTCTTCTTTTGAATAAGAATTATCCAGAGAATACATGCGGTGCTCGTGCTCAACAGTCGCGAAGTTTTTGGTCACCGCGCCACCTACTCTAAGTGTAGGCGAATTCTCGTCGTAGCATTGAGGATTGGCATCTTCAAGAC
>JBAVJE010000147.1:0-4319 GCA_049687615.1 Salinimicrobium sp.
CATTAAAAGGACATTATGAGTTACTGGAAGATGACCTGTCACTTTTAGACCCCGTATGGTATGCAGGTGTGGGCGTAAAATGGAACGTATTTGACGGAACCCAGTCGCACCTCAAGAGCAAAAAAGCTGTTCTTGAAAGCCGGAAATTTAATGAGAAAAAGGAAGAAGCTGAAGAAATGATAGCCCTTAGTGTAACCAAAGCCAGGCTGGGTTATGAGGCCGCTTTGCAAAACCTGGAGATGGTTCAAAAGGAGATCGAACTGGCAAGCGCTACCTACACTATGGTAGATAAGCAGTATAGGAACGATCTGGCCTCCATAAACGATGTTCTGGATGCCCTTACCGATCTTGAAAAAGCCAATTTTAAACTTCAGGAATCTTATTTCAACCAAAGAAGAGCAGTAACCCAATTACTGCATGCAAAAGGAATACTTACTTACTAAAAAACAGCATTGATGAAATCTATAAAATATTTTGTTTTAGCCTTGTCAACACTTTTATTTCTGAATTCGTGCAGCAATGAAAAGGAAATCACCACTCATAGAGGAAAGGTAAAGTTCGAAACCATTTCTGTGAGCAGTAAGCTTGGTGGCAGGATACAGGAACTCTTTGTACAGGAAGGACAGGAGGTCAAAAAAGGAGATACTTTGGCAATAATTGATATTCCCGAAGTGAATGCCAAAATGGCCCAGGCCGAAGGCGCGATAACTTCTGCCAAAGGGCAATTGGATATGGCTTATAATGGAGCCACTAAAGAACAACTCAACCAGATTGAAGGAAAACTTGAAGCCGGCAAAGCCCAATTAAATTTCGCGAAGGAATCTTATAAAAGACTACAGGCCATGTATCAGGATTCCCTGGTGAGCAGGCAGCAATTTGACGAAGTGAAAATGAAAATGGAGATGGCGCAGGCGCAGGTGAATGCTTTGGAAGCTAAACGCGATGAAGTTCAAAATGGTGCCCGAAGAGAACAACTTGTGCAGGCTCAGGGTCAACTGGACAGGGCAAGGGGGGCTAAAGAAGAAGTCCTGAGCGCAGAAAAGGAGAAGTATCTCCTCGCTCCCGCAGATATGTCAATTGAAACCATTAGCCTTAATGAAGGAGAATTGCTCACACCCGGCTTTAGTTTATTTAACGGATATAAAAAGGAGGACATGTATTTCCGCTTTACGATTCCCGAATCTGAGATCTACAATTTCAAAGTGGGAGAGTCAATAACCGTTGTAAACCCCTACACCAAAAAAGAGATAAAATCGAAGATCATAGCCATAAAACAACTGGCTCAATATGCAGATATTACCAGTACCGCACCTTTGTATGAGTTGTCGGAAGCAATTTATGAGTTAAAAGTCGTTCCGGAAGCAGATCCTGCAGCGGAGACTTTTTATGCGAATGCCACAATGCTGATAAAAGAGTAGATAATGAAGAAGTTTTTTGAATTATTACGCGTTGAATTCGGGCGCATTTTTTCCAATAACGTGCTGCTGGCTATCTTTTTTGGAGCTCCCATTTTGTACGGATTATTGTTTGGATATGTGTATCAACAGGCAAAAGTAGTAGATCTTCCTCTGGTTATTGTTGACCAGGATCACAGCCCGATTTCCGATAAAATTATTGATGCTTTTGAGGATAACGAAGCTTTGCTGGTTAGCGATGTGAGATATGTTCCGGGTGATCTTGCCGGGGAGATGCCTTTTAAACGGTATGCCGCGGTAGTTACCCTGCCAAAAGACTTTGAAGCTGATATTTTGCAAAAAAGACATCCGGAAATTCGGGTTGACCTCAATATGGCCAATATCCTCAATGCGAATATCGCCAGCAAAAACATACAGTCTGTTTTAATGACCATGAATGCGGGAATTGAAATCCAGGGACTTGAAAAACAGGGGATGCCCACCTCCCAGGCGCAGGCATCCTATGAAAGTTTCAAGATCAATTTTAATAAACTGTATAACTCCACCGGGAATTATCTTTCTTTTATGTTGCCCGGCCTGCTTGCCGCGATCATGCAACAGGTGATATTTCTGGCTATGGCACTGGTTTTTGCCAGGGATTTTGAAGATGGCTATTTCAGCGAACTGGTAAAAGAGAGTAAATCGTCTGCATATCTTGTGCTGCTTAAAACGACCCCCTTTCTTTTGATGATGCCTTTCCTGTGGTTCATTGTAAGTCAATTCCTCGTGTTTTTTAGGGTTGAAGTAGCTTTATTTAATCTGCCTATTTTGATTTTAACGACCTTCCTGACTTTTGCAAGTATGGGAGTAGGAATGCTTTTTTCGATTCTAATTCCCAACCAGTTGAAAGCCACTGAATTATTAATGGTTATTTCAACTCCTGCTTTCATTTTGAGTGGATTTACCTGGCCCAGCCTTGCCATTCCCGATGCCATTAATAACTTCGGAAATTTTATTCCTGTAACCTCGTATTTAAAAGGGTTCAGAAAAATAGCTTTTTACGGGGGTGACCTCGCGTCAATATTGCCCGAGATAAAAATATTGTTGCTTATAACCGGGGTATCATTTGGTGCAATGACGCTATTACTCCAGGTGAAGATAAACAGGCAAAGGAAACGAATGCTTCCAAAAACGGAAACAGTTGAGGAGTAGTATAGGGGAGGCCGGGGAGGTCTCCCTTTTTTTATAAAATTCACCCTTGCCGTAGATTGGTAGGAGGTTAAGATGGCTCAAAAAGTTTCCCTTTTATCATTGGCTGAATGTGATGCTTTTTAAAAATAAAAACACAGCTTCAGAATTACTTCTAATGATGATTGTGTACCAAAACATCATCTGTTTGAGGGCAGTGATAAAAATATTTAGCGGATAAAAGCATTTCTGCGTTCACTTTTTCTCAGGGTTTTAGTATTTTTGAGAGGCTGTTAACTAATTATTACCGCTAACCGGGAGAGAGATTAAGTTACCGGGAAAAAACTTTACTCTGGATAATATGTACGTTTTAGATCAATATTATTTTTCAGATGGTTTAAGGAAATACGGTCCTTTTTCCCTTGATGAGCTTAAGGCAAAAAAGATAACCAGAAATACCATGGTTTGGGCACATCCCATGGAAAAGTGGATTCCTGCAGAACAAATACCCGAATTGCAGGTGCTATTTGTAAATGAGCCCCCCCTAATGTCCCAACCGTTTCAAACTGCTACTGCACCCGCTGCTTATGATCAAAGACCTCCAAAGTCATGGCTGGTCGAATCTATACTCGTAACTTTTCTTTGCTGTATGCCTTTTGGGATTGCCGGTATTGTAAATGCTTCCAGGGTGGAGACAAAGTTCAATGCCGGAGATTATGAAGGGGCAAGGCGCAGTTCTGAGGAAGCCGGAAAATGGACGAAAATCGGGTTCTGGTTAGCCATTGGGTTTATAGTAGTCTATCTTTTATTTTTAGCTATTGTCATTGCTTTCGATCAATTATAAAATAATCACACGCCTCGGCCTCCTTTTACTGGCGCTGGGTCTGCTGTTCCTTTATGGGCGGTATGATCCTACCCTGTCCGCATATTTTCCGGCCTGTCCTTTTCATTCCTTTACCGGCTTGCTTTGTCCCGGCTGTGGTTCCCAGAGAGCGCTACATCATTTACTCAACCTGGAGTTAGCCGCGGCTTTTCAGCAAAATCCTTTACTGCTGCTTTCTATGCCTTATGTCGCTGCCGGCTATGCCTTTGAGCTTGTTCCGGTATCTGAAAAGGCCATGCGCTGGCGAAATTTTTTCTTCGGAAGAAAAGCCATACTTTTCGTGCTCTTGCTGGTAATCAGCTTTTGGATCTTAAGAAACCTCTAATATATGAACCTTCAAAAATGCCTTTTTTGGGCCCTCTTTCTGCTGAATTTTTCCGTCTTTGCCCAAAGTACAGCTTCTCCCAATGTCTCTACTTTCGAAATTGCAGCACCGCAGCTGGATACGATCCGGAAAATTTGGGTGTACCTCCCCGAAAATTATGAGACTTCCGAAGAATCTTACCCGGTGCTTTATATGCATGATGCACAAAATTTATTTGATGCTGCAACATCCTACTCTGGAGAATGGAAAGTAGATGAGGTGCTTGACTCCCTAAAAACTCCTCAAGTTATTGTTGTGGGCATTGAACACGGTAACGACAAACGCATTGAAGAGCTCACCCCTTATCCCAATGAAAAATACGGCGGGGGTAAGGCCGATGCTTATGTCAATTTTCTTATGATTACCCTCAAACCCCATATAGATGCTACATACCGTACGTTGCCAGATGCCGAAAATACAGCCATAATGGGTTCCTCTCTTGGGGGGCTTACTTCTTTTTACGCTGCCATAAAATATCCCGAAACCTTTA
>JBAVJE010000148.1:0-7137 GCA_049687615.1 Salinimicrobium sp.
CTATATAACCTTCAGAAAAAGCATATGGCTTCAACAGTTGCCGAATTGATGGAAATTAGTGAGGAGCTGGCAAAAAAGGTTTCAGTTTCCGAAAATGCCGATGAAGCTATTTCCGAAGTAGA
The DNA here is from genome assembly GCA_049687615.1 of Salinimicrobium sp. Classification (GTDB taxonomy): domain Bacteria; phylum Bacteroidota; class Bacteroidia; order Flavobacteriales; family Flavobacteriaceae; genus Salinimicrobium. Next base: position 123 of record JBAVJE010000148.1, read on the forward strand.
AAAAAAGATCTCGTCACAACAGGAAAGCCTGAGGAAAATGGCTTCCCAGCTGCACGAATCTCGTAAAAGTATTATTCCGAAGTTTATTAAAGAGAGCGAAGGTATTCTTGCAGACCTTGGAATGCCTAACGCCACGTTAAAGATCGAGCTGCAGCCGCAAAATGAGTTTTTCCCTAACGGGCACGATAAGATGAACTGGTTACTTTCGGCTAATAAAGGCGGGAGCTATAATGATATTAAGAAAGCAGCTTCGGGAGGAGAATTATCCAGAATCATGCTTGCCGTTAAAAGTATTCTGGCAACCTATAGCAATTTACCTACAATTATTTTTGATGAGATAGATACCGGAGTTTCGGGAGATATCGCACAAAAAATGGCCACTATCCTTCAAAAAATGGGAAAAATGATGCAGGTTATCGCTATCACGCATCTTCCACAAATTGCCGGAAAGGGCGATACCCACTTCAAGATTTATAAAGAGGATGCTGTGAACAGCACAATTACAAACATCAGGAAGCTCGAGGATGACGACCGGGTAGAGGAACTGGCTATGATGCTGGGAGGAAAGAATATTAGTGAATCGGCCGTGGCTCACGCAAAAGCACTGCTTAATTAAAAAGTTTTTTATATTTACACGCTTAATACAATCGAAAACAATAAACCATGTCTTATAATCTACTAAAAGGAAAAAAAGGGATCATTTTTGGTGCCTTAGATGAGAATTCAATCGCCTGGAAAACCGCTCAGCGCGTGCACGAAGAAGGAGGTGAATTTGTCCTTACCAATGCGCCAATCGCAATGAGAATGGGGAATATAAAAGAACTTGCCGAAAAAACAAATTCTCAAATCATTCCTGCCGATGCTACCAGCGTAGAAGATCTTGACAATCTGGTAGAAAAGGCCATGGAGATCCTGGGTGGAAAACTGGATTTTGTGCTGCATTCCATTGGAATGTCTGTGAACGTGAGAAAAGGGAACCACTATACCAATATGAACTACGATTACACTACCAAAGGTTGGGACGTATCGGCAGTTTCGTTTCACAAGACCATGCAAAGTCTGTACAAAAAGGATGCGATGAACGAGTGGGGAAGCATTATGGCCTTGTCTTATATCGCTGCTCAAAAAGTATTTCCCGATTATAATGATATGGCCGACAATAAGGCATATCTCGAATCTATTGCCCGCAGCTTTGGATATTTCTTCGGAAAAGAGAAAAATGTGCGTGTAAATACCATTTCTCAATCTCCAACCCCAACAACTGCCGGTACGGGAGTGAAAGGTTTTGACGGTTTCATCGCTTATGCCGATGAGATGTCACCACTTGGAAACGCTACAGGGATGGACTGCGCGAATTATATTATCAGCCTTTTCTCTGACCTTACCAAAAGAGTAACACTACAAAATCTTTATAATGACGGTGGTTTCTCCAATATGGGAGTAAGCCAGCAGGTAATGGAAGCTTTTATTAGCGGTAAGGATAAAAAATAGGCTAATTCAAACCTTTATATGAAGGAGGTCTCAAAAATGATATTTTTGAGACCTCTTTTTTTGTGGGTGTTGATCGAGAAACTTTAATACATTTGTGGTATGCAGACTAGCTATTCCTTTATAGTTCCCGTTTTCAACAGGCCTACCGAGATTCAAGAACTCCTTTGCAGCATGCGGGAGCTTAAATTCGATCGTCCCTTTGAGGTGGTGATCGTAGAGGATGGTTCCACTTTATCTTCTAAAGAGGTCGTTGGCGATTTTGCTGAAGATCTACAGATAAGCTACTATGAAAAACTCAATTCGGGCCCGGGAGATTCGCGAAACTTCGGAATGAGAAAGGCAAAAGGAAACTATTTTCTCATTTTAGATTCTGATGTACTCTTGCCGGTGAACTATTTAACCGAAGTGGACCGTGAATTACAGCAGAACTTTATTCACTGTTTTGGTGGACCCGATGCCGCACACGTAGGTTTTACCCCTGTTCAAAAGGCCATAAATTACGCGATGACTTCTTTTTTAACTACCGGCGGAATTCGCGGAGGAAAGAAGAGCCTGGGCAAATTCCAACCGCGCAGCTTCAATATGGGCTTATCGAAACCTGCTTTTGAAGAATCGAAAGGTTTTGGAAGTATTCATCCCGGCGAAGATCCCGATCTGGCTTTAAGACTTCAAAAAAGTGGATTTGAGACACGTTTATTTCCTGAAGCTTTTGTCTATCATAAACGCAGGATAGACTGGGACAAATTTTATAAACAGGTGAACAAATTCGGGCTCGTACGCCCAATCTTGAATAGGTGGCATCCACAGTCTGCAAAGCTTACTTTTTGGTTTCCTACATTGTTCACTTTTGGCTTCATGCTGGCGTTGATTTTATTGATTTTTGACTTTTGGTGGCCATTGTACGCCTACGTGTTTTACATACTGTTGCTTTTCCTGCATTCCTTGTTGCTAAACAAGAGCTTCAAGATCGCCATTTTTTCAGTTTGGGCCACGCTGGTGCAATTTGTAGGCTATGGACTTGGTTTCTGCAAGTCAACCTGCTATATTAGGATATTCAAAGAGGATCCAAAAAAGAGGTTTCCGAAGCTATTTTTTAAACATGCTTAAGCAAATCAAAACAGTCACTCGAACACGGTTTAAACGTACCAACTTTAATTCATTCCTGTTTTTCCTGTTTTTTGCGGTGATCATCTGGATCTTTGTGCAGTTCTCCAAACAGTACAATGAGATCATCAATATCCCGGTGGAATATGTAAATGTTCCGCCAGATAAGTTGATCACCAACGAAAATCCGAGCAACCTGAAACTGCGAATGGAAGAGAATGGTTTCAGGATCGCCTGGAAATCGCTGTTTCCGCCCACTTTGCAAATCGATATCAGCAAAACTGTGCCTTCTAACGGAGATTTGCTCTATATTATTGACGATAACCGAAGTGACATTGTTTCGCAGCTCAATATTAATTTTGAAGATAGCCGTTTTGTAAAGGAGGTGATTAAGATCCATTTTCAGCAGAAGTCAGAGAAGAAGCTACCCGTGTACTCCCAAATTGAAGTGGAATATGCGGCGGGATACTCGGCTTCGGAAGCCATAAAACTAACACCAGATTCGGTTAAGGTAACGGGGCCCGATGCGCTTTTGGATACGATCTCAGCGCTTCAGACAGTAAAGCTGAAACTGAAGAAGGTGAAAAATAACATTTCGGGAACCGTTTCCATAGACACATCAAAATATAAAGGGCTAACGCTTTATACCAACAGGGTACAATATTCGGCAGAGATCGAAAAATTTACCGAAGGTAGTGTGACTGTGCCTATTGAATTGATCAATGTGCCCCAGGGATTGGATGTGGTAATCTTTCCGAAGGAAACTTTGCTTTTTTACCAGGTAAACCTAAAGGACTACAGCAAGATCACGGCAGCCGATTTTAGAGTGGTGGTTGATTTTACTGAAGTGAGGGATAATCAAAATTTCCTGATTGCCAATATTGTAAAGCAGCCTGATTTCACGGCTAATCTAAGGTTGAACGAAAAGAAAATTCAGTTTATCATCAAGAAATGAAAATACTTGGGCTCACGGGAGGGATTGGCAGTGGAAAAACCACTGTAGCAGGCTTCTTTAGGGATCTGGGTGTGCCTGTTTACATTGCAGATGACGAAGCAAAGGTTTTAATGAATGCTGAGCCACAGCTAAAGACCGCTATAATTGACCTTTTTGGAGAAAAAGCTTACAAAGAAAATAGGCTTAACAGGAAGTGGATCGCTTCACAGGTCTTTAATGACAAAGAAAAACTGGAAAAGCTTAATGCTATCGTACACCCTGCGGTAGGCAAACATTTTGAGCAATGGAAGCTGGAACAAAAATCGGCATATGTGGTCTACGAAGCCGCTATTCTTTTTGAAAAGGGGGGCTACAAAAAATGCGATCTAAACTTAATGATTACAGCACCGAGTGAACGTAAGATCCACCGGCTGCAAAAACGGGATAACTCTACAATTGAAGAGATTGAAGCCCGCATGAATAACCAATGGCCGGACGAGAGGAAAGCAAAATTAGCCGATTTTGTTATAGAAAATATCGATATTTCAAGGACCAGGGAAGAGGTGCTCAGCATTCATCGAAAATTACTTAATAGCGCGTAAAATATAGGATTCTAATGTTAACTTTTGGTTAAATGGGTATTTACGTAAATGTTAAAATCATACTTTTGGGCTATGAACAAAAAGATATTTTTTCTTTTGGTGGTTCTCATGAGTCTGTCGTTAATAGGAATCATATTTGTTCAGGGTTTTTGGATTAAAAATACGGTTGAAAGCAAGGAAGAACAGTTTTCTTTCAATGCAAAACAAATATTGCGTAGAGTAGCAAATGAAGTAGAGAATAACGAGCTTGAAAACTACTATTTCGCCATGCAGGATTTAGTGGATAGTTTGGGTATACAGCCCGATAAATCCATTATGAATGAAGTCTTTAAGGTAGAAAGGGATGAATTTTCGAATGATATCTACGTTTATTCTCAAGGAATACTGGAGGAAGATTATAAGCTAACAACCGCATTTTTAGATGCCTCTATAGATACGATTCATTTTAAAAAATTGATCAACACAAAGGTATCTAAACTGGTCAAAAACGATAGCCTGAACGATAATTCGCTCTCCACCCCCAATAGGATTAACCGCATTTTCAGGATGAAAGATGTGGAAAAGGAGTTTATTCGTTCTACAGTAAACGAGTATACAAGCAAGTTGCCCATACATAAAAGAGTTTCCGAGCAGGTCCTGGAAGAATTAATTCGAAAAGAATTGAAGAACAGGGGGCTAAATACTTCTTTTGAATATGGAATATATGGGAATGGACTGGCCACCAAAGTTCGCTCAGAAGATTTTGAGCTCAACGCCAAGACCACCTATAGAGTCCCGCTTTGGGCAAATGGAGATAACCTTAATAATTATCAGTTATTCGTGAGTTTTACGGAGAAAAAACAAGTGGTCCTCTCTTCCATAACCCTTATGGCAGCCCTCTCCATAATATTTACTCTCATCATCGTGATTGCTTATTCGAGCGCACTTTCACAGTTGATAAGACAACGACAAATCTCTGAAATCAAAACAGATTTCATCAATAACATGACCCACGAGTTTAAAACTCCTATTGCTACTATCAACCTGGCTTTGGATGCTATTCGAAATCCCAAGATCATGAATAATCCAGATAAGGTTGCACATTATCACAAGATGATACGTGATGAAAATAAGAGGATGCATGCACAGGTGGAGAATGTGCTCCGGATTTCACGCTTAGAAAAGAACGAACTGGATCTAAAGAAGGAACGTCTGGATCTACACGAGTTGGTGGAGGAAGCCATTACTCATATCGAACTAATAGTCGAGGATCGTGGAGGATATGTAAAGACGCATTTTGGCGCGCTTAATACCTCTATTCTTGCAAATCAAACCCATTTCACCAATGTAATTGTCAATATTCTAGATAACGGGATCAAATATTCTAAAGATGAGCCCAAGATTGACATTTATACAGAAAATGTAAAAAACTATATTGTGATGAAGGTTCGGGACCAGGGAAGCGGGATGAGTCGTCCTGTTCAAAAAAAGGTCTTTGAAAAATTCTATCGGGAACATACAGGCGACATCCATAATGTGAAAGGTCACGGACTTGGATTAGCCTACGTTAAACGGATCCTTGATGACCACCACGGTTCAATTAGCGTGGAAAGTGAGAAGGGAAAAGGAAGTACATTTATAATCAAACTACCACTAATATCTTAATTTATGGAAACTGAAAATAAGAAAATTTTACTTGTTGAAGACGATCCAAACTTTGGAACAGTACTAAAAGATTACCTGGCGATGAACGACTATGAGGTCACTCACGCGAAAAACGGAATGGAAGGATTTGAGAAGTTCAAAAAAGACGACTTTGATCTTTGTATCCTGGACGTCATGATGCCTTACAAGGATGGATTTACCCTCGCCAAAGAAATCCGTGAGAAAAATGAGGAAGTTCCTATCATCTTCCTAACTGCAAAAGCCATGAAAGAAGATGTGCTGAAAGGTTACAAGGTTGGAGCCGATGATTACCTGAATAAACCCTTTGACAGTGAAGTGCTGTTGATGAAGATTAAGGCGATCATGCAACGTAAAGCTACAGATAGTGTAGCCGACAGTAAACAATTCGAATTCCAGATTGGAGGCTTCCACCTGAATTCCAAGTTGAGATTTCTCACTTTCAGGGATGAGGAACCAACAAAACTTTCACCAAAAGAAAACGAATTATTGAGACTTTTGGCCCTTCATGAAAATGACCTGATGCCAAGAGAACTGGCTTTAACCAAGATTTGGAGAGATGACAACTACTTTACTTCCCGAAGTATGGACGTGTATATCGCCAAATTGAGAAAATACCTGAAAAAAGATGAGAATGTGGAAATTTTAAACATCCACGGGGAAGGCTTTAGACTTGTTATAAGAAATAAAGAAGAAGCTCAAAGCTAACATATAATTTTCAGTTTCTATTAAAGCATTATTGCAAACCTGCAGGTTTGTGATAATGCTTTGTACTTGTATGTTAACAATATCTTTTAAGGAGCTTCGTTTTACAATACTTATATTTGTCGCTTAACCTGCACTGAATGAGGATGCTCCGCTTAAAACACACCAACAATTCAACAGCCGTATCAACATGGCTTTTTTTTGGTTTGGGGAGTACGAAAGGTCTCTTACTTCTAGTTTTTCTTTTTTCTTTTGAGTATTCTTTTGGACAGAACGGAGTTACTATTACCAGTACTGTTACGAGTCCTACACAACAGAATCCTATTCCAATAAAATTTGTTTTTGATCAGCCTATTAATGGAGTCGATCTGGGGGATGTCGCTGAAAATGGAGGAGTTCTGTCTGATTTTTCTATCAGAACACCGGATTTTACCTATACCGGACTTTCAACACGATTAAGTTCTTTTGAACTTAATGCCCTTAACCCTGATCTGTCTAAAGCATCAAATGCTATTTT
>JBAVJE010000149.1:0-2061 GCA_049687615.1 Salinimicrobium sp.
GGTAAGAATGGAACCGGAAAATCTACTTTTCTAAACATACTTACAGGTGCTGTCCCACCAGATTCGGGGAAGATAGTGATTGGCGAGACCATCAAATTTGGTTATTACACCCAGCGGGGTATTGAGGTGAAGGAAGGTCAAAAGGTAATTGACGTGATAAGGGAGTTTGGAGATTACATTCCCCTGAAGAAAGGCAGACAGATCTCTGCCCAGCAGCTGCTCGAACGTTTCCTTTTTGACCGGAAAAAACAATACGATTATGTCGAAAAATTGAGCGGTGGCGAAAGAAAACGACTTTATCTATGTACGGTACTTATTCAAAATCCCAATTTTTTAATCCTGGATGAGCCAACAAATGACCTGGACATTGTGACGCTTAACGTGCTGGAGAATTTCCTGCTGGATTTTCCCGGCTGTCTCATCGTGGTCTCTCACGACCGTTACTTTATGGATAAGATTGTGGATCACCTTTTTGTATTTAAAGGTAATACCGAGATTGAAGATTTCCCGGGGAATTACACCGACTATAGGGAATATGAAGCCAGCGCAACCCCGGTGAATGCCAAACCTGAGGCAGTTTCAGAAAAAAAAGAAGAGAAGAAAAAAATCTCTTCGGGACTCACCTATAACGAGAAAAAAGAATATCAAAAGCTGGAGCGGGAGATCTTCAATCTGGAGAAAAATAAGGAAGAAGTGCAGAAAAAATTTCTGGAGGAAATGAGCGGAGAAGAGATCAATAAAACCTCCTTGAAACTTAAACAGATCGAGAACGATATTGAATTGAAGACAGTAAGGTGGTTTGAATTGGGAGACAAAGCAGAATCATAAATAATATTTCTAAATTTAAAGTCTTTTTACTGAACAGATTTTTTTTTCGACCTTAGAGAAATTTCCGACAGTTGCATCAAATAATAGCCTACATAAAATTCCTTTTTCGCTCCAAAAATCAGCACGGGGTACATTCCCCTTTTGTGTTCGACCTGGTCACGAAATGTTTTTACGACAAGAAGGAGTATCCATCTTACGAGCTCATAAGCGCATTCCAAAAGGAGCTACAGTATAAAAAAGAGCATATTGAAGTCACAGATTTTGGCGCGGGGAGCAAAGTTTTTGGGTCCGGAAAAAGGAGGATCTCCGAGATTGCTTTAAACGCGGGGATAAGTCCTAAGCGGGCAAGGTTGATCAACCGGCTGGTCCCCTACCTGGGGATAAAAAATGCCCTGGAACTGGGAACATCTGTTGGAGCAGGAACAGCAGCCATTTCGGCAGGAAATAATGTGCAGATCACCACTATCGAAGGCTGCCCAAAAACCGCAGAGATAGCAGAACAACTGTTTGACAAGTTTGGTTGCAGTAACGTCACCCTCAAAAAAGGGGAATTTGATGAAGTTCTTGAAGAAATGCTTTCAGGAAATTCTTCTTCCAAAGAACCACCGAAATTTGACCTCATCTATTTCGACGGAAATCATCAGAAAGAAGCCACGGTGAAATATTTTCAAAAATTGCTTCCCACAATTCACAACAACAGCGTGTGGATCTTTGATGACATTCACTGGTCAAAAGAAATGGAAGCAGCATGGAATGAGATCAAAGCGCAGCCCGAGGTACGGGTGACAATAGATACCTTCTTCTGGGGCTTTGTCTTCTTCAGAAAAGAACAGGAAAAAGAAGATTTTGTGATAAGGATTTGAAGATTTGGCATTGGATCAATTCTGAAAGTTATTTTCATTCTCTCCTTCCGAAGAAAAAGACCCTGAAATAAATTCAGGGTGACGCTGGGATTCACGTCATGCTGTTCCAATAGTTATCGAAATTGTTTCAGCATAGTCTACTTCCCAAAAAAAGGACCCTGAAATAAATTCAGGGTGACGTTGGGTTTCACGTCATCCTGTTCCAATAGTTATCGAAATTGTTTAAGCATCGTCTACTTCCGAAAAAAAGAACCCTTAAATAAATTCAGGGTGAGGTTGGGTTTCACGTCATGCTGTTCCGATAGTTATAGCAATTGTTTCAGCATAGTCTACTTCCGAAAAAAAGAACCCTTAAATAAATTCAGGGTGA
>JBAVJE010000150.1:0-11046 GCA_049687615.1 Salinimicrobium sp.
CTGCCTGCAGGTGTATATTTCTACATTCTGTACTACAATGATGGAACAACCCCACCAACTCAAGGTAGAGTATACTTAAGCAGATAATTTTGAAACATAAGAATCATATGAGGAATTCATTCATAAAAATTTTTACCGTTGCTTGCATTGCCCTTTTTTCACTAAAGGGTAGTGCGCAACAAGATCCAATGTACACCCAGTACATGTACAACATGAGCGTGATCAACCCCGCATATGCAATAGATGACTTGGGTATACTAAACGTAGGAGGTCTGTACAGGAACCAATGGGCCGGTATGGATGGCGCACCCGAAACCGTCAATTTCTTTGCCCACACCGGTTTTACCGACAGGCTGGAAGGTGGTCTCTCAATAGTACACGATGAAATTGGAGAAATCGTAAAGGAAAACAACCTTTATGCCGATATCAATTATGTTCTTCCTGTTACCGAAAATTCAAAGTTATCTTTCGGTGTTAAGGCAGGTTTAACCTTTTTCGATGCTAACCTGACTAACCTGGAAACAGGTAATAATGTCACAGATCCTGCCGCGCAGAATATCAGTGAGACCTTTCCAAATTTTGGGGTAGGTGCCTACTGGTTTGGCGACAACTATTATGTAGGACTTTCTGCCCCTAACCTTTTCAATGCAAAACACCTTGAAAATGAAACCGGGCTTGCTCGTTTAGGAGAAGAAAATATCCATTACTTCCTTACTGGAGGTTATGTTTTCGATCTTACTGAGAATGTAAAGCTAAAACCTGCATTTATGGTCCGTGCCGTAGAAAGCGCACCCCTTTCTGTAGACGTGACTGCAAACGTGCTTCTGTACAACCGTTTTGAAGCCGGTATTGCTTACAGGTTTGATGAAACAGTAAGTGGTCTTGTCAACTTCAGAGTAACTCCTGAATTGAGAATTGGCTATGCCTACGACTATACAACAGGTAATCTTAGCGACTTCAATGATGGAACGCATGAGATCATGGTGTTGTTTGACCTTGACCTATTAGGCCTTTCAAAAGGTTATAACGTATCCCCAAGATTCTTCTAAAACCAGAGACACATGAAAAACCTTTATAGCACACTTTTTATTTTACTTGTTGGATTCGGCGCTTTCGCACAGAGTTCGCAGGTAAAAAAAGCGAATAAGCTTTACCTTCAACGGGCATACATGGATGCTTCTGACCAATATCGTTTGGTAGCAGACAAAGATCAGGAAGTTCTTGAAAAACTTGGAAATTCCTACTTCTTCACCAACCGTATGGCCAATGCTGAAGAAACCTATAGAAATTTATTTCTGAAATACCAGAATATTGATCCTATCTATAAATTCCGCTTTTCTCATGCCTTGAGAGCTGTTGGGAAAAATGATGAAGCCGCTAAATATCTGGGTGATTATCTTGGAAAAGAGATCAACTGGGATGAATGGACCACTAAAATGGATACCGCTGTTTCTCATACCTACACCACTAACCAGGTGATGCAGAACGCTGCTTCTTCAGACTTCGGAATTACCTTTATGGGTGATAAAGTAGTTTTCGCTTCCACAAGAAATCAGGATCGCCCTATTTACAAGTGGAACAAGAAACCTTATCTTGACCTTTACGTTGCAGATATTTCTGAAGATGGAAAGTTGAGCAATATTGACCTTTTTGGAGAGGATATTAATACAGATACTCACGAAAGTTCAGCTGCTTTTTCTGATGACGGAAATACAATGTATTTTGATCGCACAAACGATCGAAGAGTGAAAACTGAATGGTCTGATGTGCCTGTTGCGACAATTCGTATCTACAAAGCAGAGAAAAAAGACGGAGAGTGGACAAATATTAAAGAACTGCCTTTTACAAGCGACCAATACTCCACAGAGCATCCAACTTTAAGCCAGGATGGGAAAACTCTTTATTTTGCAAGTGATATGCCAGGGTCTATGGGATCTTTCGACATCTACAGCGTAAGCGTGAATGAAGATGGTACTTTTGGAGAACCTGTAAATTTAGGTTCTAATGTAAACACTGCTAACAGAGAGCAATTCCCGTATATCGCTAATGATGGTGCGCTTTATTTTGCTACAGACGGCCGTGTTGGCTTCGGAAACCTTGATATTTTTAAAGCTGAAGCACAAAATGGAACTTTTTCAGAAGCACAAAACCTTGGTAATACCTTGAACAGTGAATTTGATGATTTCGCGTTTGTATTAAAAGAAGGAGAAGACAAAGGATACCTTGCCTCTAACCGAAGAGGATCTGATAACCTTTATGCTTTCTCCAGAGAAGAGTACACTCCGCCGGTACTTCCAAAAGAAGAGATGGAGATCAATCCTGAAACCGGAAGAAGACAAATCGCCGGTGTTGGTAACATCTATTTTGATTTTGACAAGGCTACCATAAAGCCTGAATCTGAATCTACTTTAGACCGCGTTGTCACCATCATGAAGAACTATCCAATGTTGAAAATCGAGATTGGTTCCCACGCTGATGCCCGCGGAAGCAATAAGTACAACATGGACCTTTCTCAAAGACGTGCCGAGTCTACTCTTGAATATCTCGTTAACCACGGAATTGAAAGAGAAAGATTGACTCCAAAAGGATATGGTGAAGAAGTTCCTTTGAACGACTGTACCCGTCCTAAAATGTGTTCGGAAGAGCAGTACGCCAAGAACAGAAGAAGTGAGTTCACCGAGGTTACAGGAAGTAATCCTAAAATACAGGATCAACCTGAAGCTGAAAAACAAGAAGACGAAAAATAAACTTCTAACCAACCAACTAACCAGAAAAGGCCCTGAGAAATCAGGGCCTTTTTGTTTTTAAAGATTACAACATGAGAGGTGCCTAAAATGACATTTTCAGGACCTCATAAAAATCAGTTTTTTGGAGGGTATTTTTTTAAAGCTTTCTCAACGACGACATCAAACTTTTCCTGCCGTGCCTTGGGACTTGCATTTCTGTTAAACTTGGTATCTACTACTGCCTGCCATACCAAAGCCTTAGTCTTGGCATCAATAAGATCAAAGGTAATTCGTAAGAAATCATCTGGTGCTCCAATGGGAATGCCGCCACTCACGCCTACTCCCACATTGCCTCCGCCTCCTCCAATACCTATTCCCAATCGCTCCCGGTTATCCTGTTGATATTCCTCGGTGTAATAGTTAATATAAAGATTGGGATTTTCGGCTTGTGATAGGTTAGCATTCTGCAGACCTTTTTCCAGACTCTGCACCATCCGCTTTTCATCTAAAGGACTCAGCCCAGAATCCATTTGGGAATAAATGCTGTAAGTGGTATACTGGCTAAAATTGGCCTGTTCATCATAATCATAGGCCACCTGGGTAGTACTACAAGCATAAAGAAACAGGAAAATGGGTAATATCTTGAGAAGTTTCATAAGCACATGTTTTCCTTAAAAATAAGAAAAACATGTACATCTGGGACTAAGAATTATTCGGGGTCACGATTGAGCATTTCCCATAGCTTATCTTTAAGCTCTGTAAGTCCTTGTTGAGCAACTGATGAGATGAATAGATATGGAACGTCAAAAGCCTTATCCAGTTCGGTGGTGAGTTCTGTTTTGAGTTCACTATCCAGCATATCGCTTTTTGAGATCGCGATTAATCTATCTTTGTCGAGCATTTCAGGATTATAGCGCCTTAGCTCATCGACCAGGATCTCATACTGTTTTGCAATGTCTTTGGCATCTGCGGGGATAAGGAAGAGCAAAGTCGAATTTCTTTCAATATGCCTCAAAAACCTATGGCCTATCCCCCGGCCTTCCGCAGCTCCTTCAATAATACCCGGAATATCTGCAACCACAAAGGTTTTAAAATCCCGGTACTCCACGATCCCAAGATTGGGTTTTAAAGTCGTGAACTCATAGTCGGCAATCTTTGGCTTGGCAGCAGTAATTACAGAAAGTAAAGTAGATTTTCCGGCATTTGGAAAGCCAACCAAACCAACATCGGCAAGAACTTTAAGTTCAAGAGTAATGTCTTTTTCCTCCCCGGGGATTCCGGGTTGGGCGTATCGTGGCGTCTGGTTGGTAGAGGATTTAAAATGCCAGTTTCCCTGCCCTCCTTTTCCACCTTCGGCGATGGTGATTTCCTGCCCATCCTCGGTGATCTCGTGTAGAATATTTTGAGTTTCGGTATCACGAATCACGGTTCCCAACGGCACTTCGATCACCTGGTCTTCTCCATCGCCTCCGCTGCTGCGTTGTTTCCCCCCGTTTTCGCCATGCCCGGCTTTCACATGCCTCTTGAATTTGAGATGGAACAGCGTCCAGAGATTTTTATTACCTCGTAAGATCACATGGCCGCCACGGCCGCCGTCTCCTCCGTCAGGCCCGCCTTTGGCAACATATTTTTCCCGGTGTAAATGCGCAGAACCTTTTCCGCCCTTACCCGAGGCCAAATGTATCTTTACGTAATCAACAAAATTCCCTTCAGTCATTATTCCTCTTCTTTTCTAAACTGTTTAGTTTTTCGGCCCTTCAACGAGTACGTCAATCACTTCTTTTAACCTGTCAGTTATTTCAGCAATACTTCCTACACCGTTAACGCCGTAGTATTTTTCCTCTTTTGTATAAAACTGTTTTAAAATAGCAGTTTCTTCGTAGTAAACTTTGATCCTTTTTCTAATAACTTCTTCATTTGCATCATCTGGACGCCCAGAAGTTTTACCTCTCTCCAACAAGCGTTGTACGAGCAAGTCGTCTTCCACTTCCAAAGCTATCATTGCGCTTACCGCTGTTCCTTCTTCATTTAGGTACTCTTCCAGGGCTTCAGCCTGGGCAACCGTACGCGGAAATCCGTCAAAGATGAATCCATTTCCGTCAAGGTCGTTCTTCACCTCAGCCTTCAGCATATCAATAGTTATCTGGTCGGGCACGAGTTGACCTTTATCCATGTAGGATTTTGCCATTTTTCCCAGTTCAGTTTCATTTTTGATATTATATCTAAAAACATCACCGGTGGAAATGTGTCTTAAATTGTAATAATCTTTCAGAATAGTCGCCTGGGTTCCTTTACCGGCACCGGGAGGGCCAAACAGCACAATGTTGGTCATCTTATTTTCTTTAAGTTTATATACCTGGGTCAGGTTTCTGCCTAACCCGTTATAGTCAAGTCCATAACCAACGATAAAATCATTGGAGATCTCAATTCCCACAAAATCAATGGGAAGAGATTTTTTATAAGCCTTGGGTTTATAGAAAAGAGTTGCGATCTTATACTTTTTAACTTTTTCCCTGCGCAGGATTTTATCAATCTTCTCGAGCGTGTTGCCGGTATCAATAATATCCTCAATCACCACCACATTCCGGCCTTCTAAGGGTTGCGTTAGCCCCATAAGGGAATTTACACTCCCTGTAGATTTCACTCCTTCATAAGAGCTAAGTTTCACAAAATTGACCTCGCAATCTCCCTTAAATCTTTTGATCAATTCCGCAGCAAAAAGAAAAGCGCCATTTAGAACACCCAGGAAAATAGGAGTTTCCCCTTCAAACTCGGCGTTAATTTCTGCAGCCACCTTTTCAATACCTGTATTGATTTCGGCTTCTGAAATAAAAGGATTAAATTTTAGTTCGTGTAGTTGTACCAAAGCAATTTATTTTTGGGAAGCAAAGATACATATTCCGCCGAACTCTTAAAGCTTCAAGAGCATGCATTTATAGATCAATCTTGTTGCTGTTCAGATTTTAAAAATTATTTTTGCTGAAACACCTTTCTTCATGACCAACTATTTTTCTTCAGAATATACCCTCGGAATTCTTGGCGGAGGCCAACTCGGAAAAATGCTGCTCTACGAAACCCGTAAATTTGATGTGCGTACTTTGGTGCTCGACCCCAACCATGAAGCTCCTTGCCGCATCTCCTGTGACGGTTTTTTTGAAGGCGATCTTATGGATTACCAAACGGTTTTAAACTTCGGAAGAAAAGCAGATGTGGTCACATTCGAGATTGAAGGCGTAAATGTTGAAGCCCTCGAACAGCTGGAGGCCGAAGGAAAAAAAGTCTACCCGTCTTCGAATACCTTAAGAAAGATCCAGGATAAAGGCATTCAAAAAGACTTTTTTGAAGCCCATTCTATTCCCACCGCAGCTTATAAAAAATACTCGTCAAAAATGTCACTTTTGGGAGGTATTGAAAAAGGGGAAATAGCACTGCCCTTCGTTTGGAAAAGCACGACCGGTGGATATGACGGTAAAGGTGTGGCAGTAATTAAAAGCGAGGAAGCCCTTAATCAAATTGAAGATACGGCCTGTATTGCCGAGGAATTGATTCCATTTAAGAATGAACTGGCTGTGATCGTTGCACGAAATCCTTCGGGAGAAGTACAAACATATCCGGTAGTGGAAATGGAATTCCATCCCCAAGCCAACCAGGTGGAATATGTGATCTGCCCGGCCAGGATAGCAGCTCATGTGGCCGAAAAAGCAAGAAAAGTAGCCACAAAAGTTTCCGAAGCCTATGAACATGTAGGACTTTTAGCAGTAGAATTGTTTCAGACAGCAGATGATGAGATCCTGGTAAATGAAGTTGCGCCCAGACCACACAACAGTGGTCATTACAGCATTGAAGCCTCGTTTACCAACCAATTTGAACAGCACTTAAGGGCAATTCTCAACCTTCCGCTGGGAAATACTGAAAGTAAAGTAGGTGGTGTGATGGTCAATTTGGTTGGCGAAGAAGGCTATACCGGAAATGTGAATTACGAGCATATTGGAGATATTATGAAACTCAAAGGAGTAACGCCACATATCTACGGAAAAAAGATTACCCGTCCCTTCCGGAAAATGGGACATGTAACTATTGTCAATGAAGATCTTTCTGAAGCGCGAAAGATCGCAGAAAAAGTAAAGTCAAGCATTCGGGTAACCGGATCTCAAAAAATATAGATTATGAGCAAAGTAGGGATCATTATGGGCAGCACCAGCGATATGCCGGTAATGCAGGAGGCAATTGATATTTTAGAAAGCCTGCAAATAGAAATAGAGGTCGATATAGTTTCGGCGCACCGTACTCCTGAAAAACTTTTTGATTATGGAAAGAATGCCCACACGCGTGACATCCAGGTGATCATTGCAGGTGCCGGTGGCGCTGCACACTTGCCGGGAATGGTCGCATCGCTATCCCCGCTCCCGGTGATAGGAGTACCTGTCAAATCGAGCAATTCTATTGAGGGCTGGGATTCCATTTTATCTATCTTACAAATGCCGGGAGGTGTACCCGTAGCAACCGTAGCCCTTAATGGCGCCAAAAATGCAGGAATTCTGGCCGCACAAATCATAGGCTCATCTAACGAAGTAGTTCGCCAAAAGATTCTGGACTATAAGGAAGGCCTAAAACAAAAGGTTATTGACAGCGCCAAAAGTTTAAAAAAATAAAGCCACGTTTTCACGTGGCTTTAAGTAGCTTTTTTTGTCCTAATATTATTTATTAACCATTCTAAATATATTAATCAAAAACCTAAAAGCTACTTTTATTTAAATCATTATCTGTTCCATTGAAGATTTAAAGTTGGTAAAATTTTCATAATTAAACCAGCTTATTCAGAAAATTCGGTTAAATCTTTTTTTCAGGCCAATAAAAATTAAAACAATGATCCCAACAAATCCCCTTTTAGACTCTTTCGAAACCGCTCCTTTTTCATCTATCAAGACGGCGCATTTTAAGCCGGCCATAGAAGAAGCTATAAGAATGGCCAAAATGGAAATCGAAAAGATCACTTCTTCACCGGTCACGCCTACCTTTATAAATACCGTGGAGGCGCTGGAGTATTCGGGAAATAAACTCGACAGGGTTACCAGCATTTTCTTCAACCTGAATTCTGCAGAGACAAACGATGAGATCCAGAAGCTGGCACAGGAGGTTTCTCCTATTCTAACGGATTTTAAAAATGACATTATTCAGGATCCTGAATTATTTAAAAGGGTAAAAGCAGTTTACGATCAAAAAGATGAGCTTAAGCTAACGGTGGAGCAAAGTACCCTGTTGGATAAGAAATATAAAATGTTTACTCGAAACGGCGCTAACCTCAATCCTGAAGAAAAAAAACAACTACGGGAACTGGATAAAAAACTGGCCGCATTAAGTCTCAATTTTGGGGAAAATGTATTGGCCGAAACAAACCGGTACGAATTGCACATCACAGAAGAGAAAGATCTCGAAGGACTTCCAAAAGGCGCCCGCAGCGCTGCTAAAATGCTAGCCACATCTAAAAATAAGGAAGGGTGGATCTTTAATCTGCATTACCCAAGTTACCTTCCTTTTATGAAATATGCGAAGAACAGGGAACTGCGCAAAAAACTGGCAATTGCCTTTGGAGCCAAAGGTTTTCACGGTGATGAGCTGGATAACCGTGAGAATGTGCTGCAAATCGTAAAACTTAGGCATCAAAAATCCAATCTTTTAGGCTATCCTACCTATGCCCATTTTAAACTGGAAGAAAGAATGGCCGAAACTCCCGAAAAAGTGAATTCTTTCATGGAAGAACTGCTGGAAAAGGCTAAGCCTGCTGCCGAAAAAGAATTTAATGAGCTGCAAGAGTTCGCGAGAGAAGCCGAAGGAATAGAACAATTGGAAAAATGGGATTCGGCTTATTTCGGTGAAAAACTGAAACAGAAATTATTCGATCTGGATGATGAACAGCTAAAACCCTACTTTGAACTGAATAATGTTATCAACGGAGTCTTCATGGTAGCCGAACGACTTTATGGTTTAAAATTCAAGGAGGTCTTTGATGTTGACACTTATCATCCCGAAGTGAGGACTTATCGCGTGACCGATGAAAACGAAAAGGAAATTTCCCTTTTCTATGCCGACTTTCACCCACGGGAAGGAAAAAGAGGCGGCGCCTGGATGACGGTTTACAAGCCTCAGTACCGAAAAGACGAAAAGGAGGAACGCCCGCATATTTCTATTGTCTGCAACTTTACAAAACCTACAGAAGATGAGCCTTCCCTACTCACGTTCAATGAGGTAACTACACTTTTTCATGAATTTGGACATGCCCTGCACGGCATGTTGGCCAATACCGTCTACCCAAGCATTTCGGGAACCAGTGTTTTTTGGGATTTTGTAGAGCTGCCAAGCCAGGTCCTTGAAAATTGGTGTTACGAAAAAGAAGCTTTGAAACTTTTTGCCAAACATTATGAGACCGGCGAGATCATTCCCGATGAACTCATTCAAAAGATTAAAAAATCCTCCACTTTTCATGAGGGAATGGCCACTTTGCGCCAGTTGAGCTTTGGAATGCTGGATATGAGCTGGCACAGCATTGACCCTTCGGGCATAAGAGACGTTAAAGATCATGAAGAAAAGGCTTTTGAACCCACACGATTGTTTCCGGAAGTTAAGGAAAACTGCATGAGCACCTCATTTTCCCACATTTTTCAGGGAGGATACGCAGCCGGATACTACTCTTATAAATGGGCCGAAGTTCTGGATGCCGATGCTTTCGAATTCTTTTCAGAAAATGGCATTTTTGACAGGGAAACCGCAAACAAGTTTAGGGAAACCATACTTTCCCAGGGAGGCACAGATCACCCGCTAACCTTGTACAAACGTTTCCGCGGAAAAGAAGCCGCTCCGGATGCTTTACTTCGAAGGGCAGGATTACTTCCGAAGAAATAGCTAAACATCTCATTTTTGAAGCCTTAATCGTACAACTGTTAAACCACATCTTAATGCTCAGTCATTTGGCTGAATCTTTTCTTAATTTTAACGTAGAAGAGATTAGTGATGATTGAAAATGTGCTCAATCCAGATAAATGGATTGACAGGTATGCAGATTACCTGTTCAATTATACCATTGTGCGGGTCAATGACCGGGAAGTGGCGAATGATATCATTTCTGAAACTTTTTTAGCCGGCTTGAAATCGATGAAAAATTTCAAGGGTGAAGCCAAAGAAAGAACCTGGTTGATTTCTATTCTGAAACGCAAAATCGTTGACTATTACAGAAGAACTAACTCCCTTAAAGGACAGGCGGAGATCAAAGTGAGCCTACCGGGCAGCGATAATGAGGGAGAATGGCTGGAGGAAAAAGTCGCTGATTTGACAGATCGAACTGCTGAAGACAATATGGAGAACGAGGAACTGGGGCTGGCGATTTTGGAATGTCTGGAGCAGCTCACCGAAAAACAAGCCGAGATCTTCAAAAAAAAGACACTTGAAGGCATGGAAACTGAAGCTATTTGTAATGAATTTAATATTACTCCGTCTAATCTATGGGTGATTATTCACCGGGCCAGAATTTCCCTGGCCAAATGTTTGGAGAAAAATTGGTTTTAAAATGAACATACAGAGCATTTCAGGATTAAATTGTGCAGAAGCAGCAAATCTCTGCGAAAAAACAGAATACAATGAAGCCAGTGCAAAGGAAAAGCTCACTTTAAAGCTTCATCTATTCTTTTGCAAGACTTGCCAAAACTACTATAACGGCAACAAACGACTCACAGATTTGCTTAGAAAGAGTAAGCTGCAAACCTATTCTCCACTGGAAAAAGAAGCTTTAAAACACAAATTGCAGGAAAAGTCAGAGGCTTTTAAGAGTCATCAAAATTAATAACCATAAAATAGGAATTCCTTCCACCCAAAAAGAAGCGTAGTATTTTGACTGCCTTTCTTTAGATCTCCATGTGAACAGAGCTGCAGTGAGAACCATTAATAAAAATGCCACCCAGGAGGTTCGGGAGGTATTTTGTTTGAAAGATTCCAGCACAAGCATAAGCAGTAAAAAGAAATATCCAAGTATTTTCGTTTTGGTGACACCCACTTTTTGAGGAATGGTACCGAGTTCCTGAAGGTCATACTTAAGATCCCTTATTTCAAAAGGAAGAATGAGCACCAGTACCAGCAGAAACCGTTGCAAAAACTCCACTAGAATAAAAATATCCAACTTCAGGTTTGCCGATGCAACAGGCAAAATTACGGTCACCCCCGCCCAGACCAAAGCGATTATAAATATCTTGACACCCGATACGCTCCTTAAATTTTTTCTTTTACTTAAGACAGGCAAAGAATAAAGCATCGTAAAAATTCCGAAGAAAAC
>JBAVJE010000151.1:0-5471 GCA_049687615.1 Salinimicrobium sp.
AATCAATTTTTGGTGCTGAGTCCTTACAACTCCAGGTGCCATAAAGGAAAAAGAATGGGATGAGTAATATTTTATTTATCATTTTAAGGGACATTAATTCTAACTTACTAAATTTTTTAAGCTTCCAGAATTAATTAAGCACTATTAACCCTCCTTTAAGAAAGTAGTGCTCAAAACAGAATACCTGAAAACAGTATTTTTGAGACTTTATTTTACCCGGCCTGAGAAAAAAGCTGAACAGGCTGACCATTAATCATTTACCCCCGGGCTTGGGTTTCCCTAAATTAAATCTTACCTTTGCCGACCGAAATGTGGGATGATATCCAGCGCTGTTAAGGTCTCTCCTTTTTATTTTCTGTTTTATTTCCATTTCATATATTTTTTAATTGATAAACAATTTAGACATGAGTCAGGTAAAAAACAATGACACAGTAAGAGTACATTACACGGGTAAACTAGCTGACGGGCAGGTTTTCGACAGTTCTTTGGAAAGAGAACCTCTCGAATTCACTATGGGTCAGGGACAACTTATTCCCGGGTTTGAAAAAGGCCTGCTGGATATGGAGGTAAATGAAAAGAAAACGATTAATATTCCTTCTGAAGAAGCTTATGGAGAGCCAAGACAGGAGTTGATCCAGGAAGTGGACAAAAACCAGCTTCCAGAAGAGATCAAGCCTGAAGTTGGAATGGGACTTGTTTCAAAAAGCCCCGATGGTCGTGAAATGAATCTTGTAGTAAGAGAGGTAAAAGAAGACAGCATCGTAGTTGACGGAAACCACCCTCTTGCAGGAAAAGACCTTATTTTTGATCTTGAAGTAGTAGAGATCAAATAAGAGGCTTTTTAAAAAGCATAAAAAAACCCTGCAGATTTATTTTCTCTGCAGGGTTTTTTGTTTTTGAGATCTTATTGGCGCCTATTCATCTTCGTGCATAAAGCGCTGTTTCGCCAGTAACTCCTCCTCTGTTTCTTCGTTAGCAGGATCGGGCACACAACAATCTACGGGACAAACGGCAGCACATTGAGGCTCATCATGAAAGCCTTTGCACTCGGTACATTTATCGGGAACAATGTAGTAGATTTCATCACTTAACGGCTCCCGGGCTTCTCCTGCATTGGCTTTTTTGCCGTTTGGCAGGATCACATCTCCATTTAGATCGGTCCCGTCTGCATAACGCCAGTCATCTGCACCTTCATAGATAGCAGTATTGGGACATTCGGGCTCACAGGCACCACAGTTTATGCATTCGTCGGTTATAATAATTGCCATAGCTTATTTTTATTCTAAATTTGCAGACAAATTTAAAGCCAAATCAGTTCTAAAACAAATGACCATTCAGGAGCGTAAAGAAAAGTTGATAAGCCTCGGAGAATTTCTAGGCCAGTTTTCCACTTCAGGAATAGAAAAAAAGAAGAACATTCCCCACAATGATCCCTATTTTGAACTGGTAAAAGAAAAAGTAGAAGCTGCCGTCCATCATAACGGCTGGTTCAACCTGGAGAATGTGCTTTTTGCGATGCATCAGTGGAGCAAGGCCCTCACTCCGGAAAATCTTGATAAATGGCTCTCCTCTTATGAGCTTGAACAGGTAAATCCTAAAACAGTTGGAATTATAATGGCGGGCAATATCCCGCTCGTAGGTTTCCACGATTTCTTATCGGTCTTAGTGAGCGGCCATAAAGCTCTTGTCAAACTTTCTTCCAACGATCGCCTGCTGCTTCCTGCAATAGCCGGTTATCTTACCGCGATAGCCCCCGAGTGGAAAAACGCGGTTGAATTTCTTGAAGATAAAGGTCAAAGAATGGAAGACTTTGATGCGGTTATAGCTACAGGCAGCAATAACACGGCAAGGTATTTTGAATATTATTTCAAAGAAAAGCCATCCATCATTAGAAAAAACAGAAATTCGGTAGCCATTATTACGGGTAATGAAACCGAAGAGGAGCTAAATTCCCTGGCCGAGGATATATTCAGGTATTATGGTCTTGGCTGCAGGAATGTTTCCAAACTCTACGTGCCCGAAAATTATGATTTTGACGCTTTTTTCAAGGCCATATACTCATGGCATTCAATCGTGAACCAGGCGAAGTATGCCAATAACTACGATTATAATAAGGCCGTTTATCTTATGAGCATGTTTAAGTTGCTTGAGAACGGTTTTCTTATACTCAAGGAAGACAAATCTTTCGGTTCTCCAATTGCTACATTATTCTATGAGCATTATAGGGACCTTAAATCGTTAAAGCAGGAATTACAATCTCAAAAAGATCAAATTCAGTGTATTGTGAGCAACAATCTTTTTGAAAATGAGGTGAATTTTGGAAAGACACAGCAACCTGGTTTATGGGATTATGCAGATAATGTAGACACCCTTGAATTCCTGACGAAAAAGGTGTAAAAACTTCAATTTTTGGCCACTTTTCCTCCTAAATTATCATTTTAATAACAAGTATTCCGCTTCGTTTTTCCCATATTTGTAACTGTTAAAGAGACCATATGAAAAAACACAACTTTAGTGCGGGACCTTGCATTCTTCCGCAGGAAGTCTTTCAAGAGGCTTCACAGGCTATATTAGACTTCAATAAATCAGGACTATCGATTCTGGAAATCTCCCATCGCAGCAAAGATTTTGTAGATGTTATGGAAGAGGCCAGGAATCTGTCGCTGGAACTGCTTGGCCTGGAAGGAAAAGGCTATAAAGCGTTATTTCTTCAGGGAGGAGCCAGCATGCAGTTCCTTATGGTAGCCTATAATCTTTTAAAGACAAAGGCTGCTTACCTTAACACCGGGACCTGGAGTACAAAAGCCGTTAAAGAAGCGAAATTCTTTGGGGAAGTAAATGAAATTGCTTCTTCTGCTGACAAAAACTTCAATTACATTCCTAAAGGCTATTTCATACCTTCAGATGTAGATTATTTTCACTGCACCAGTAATAATACGATCTACGGAACTCAGTTAAAAGAATTTCCGAAGACCCCGAGACCTATGATCTGCGATATGAGCAGCGACATTTTTTCGCGCGAAATGGATTTTTCACAGTTTGATCTCATTTATGCCGGCGCCCAAAAAAACATGGGTCCAGCGGGTGCGACTCTAGTCATATTAAAAGAAGATATTCTTGGAAAAGTTGAGCGTTCTATTCCGTCAATGATGGATTACAAAGTGCATCTCAACAAAGCCAGCATGTTCAATACTCCTGCGGTCTATGCGGTTTATGTTTCCATGCTCACCCTGCGTTGGTTGAAATCCAAAGGCGGCATTAAAGGTATCGAGGAGCAGAATGAGAAGAAATCCAACCTGCTTTATTCAGAGATTGATATAAATCCGCTTTTTGAAGGTTACGCGAATAAAGAGGATCGTTCTACTATGAATGCCACTTTTAACCTTTTAAACGATAACCTTAAAGAGGACTTTGATAAGATGTGGAAAGAAGCCGGTATTAACGGTCTTAACGGTCACAGAAGCGTTGGTGGCTATCGCGCTTCCATGTACAATGCGCTGCCGCTGGAAAGCGTACAGGTGCTTGTAGATGTAATGAGCGAACTTGAGAGAAAAGCATAAAAATCAAGAAAAAACAAGAATGAAAGTTTTAGCAAACGATGGTATTTCACCAAGCGGAAAAAAAGCGTTGGAAAATGCCGGTTTTGAAGTGATCACCACAAAGGTGGCTCAGGAACAGTTAAAGAGTTATCTCAACGAAAATAAAATAGATGCCATTTTGGTTCGCAGTGCGACCAAGGTTCGAAAAGATCTTATCGATGAGTGTCCAAATCTTAAAGTGATTGGCCGTGGAGGCGTTGGTATGGATAACATTGATGTGGAATATGCCCGCAAGAAGGGCCTGCATGTATTCAATACACCTGCTGCTTCCTCCAGCTCTGTAGCCGAACTTGTTTTCGCGCATCTTTTTGGCGGAGTGCGATACCTGCACGATGCTAACCGCAATATGCCGCTTGAAGGCGATTCTCATTTTAAGGAATTAAAGAAAAATTATGCGGGAGGCCGGGAATTACGTGGCAAAACCATCGGAATAATTGGATTTGGAAGAATTGGCCGCGAGGTGGCTAAGATCGCCTTAGGAATTGGAATGAAGGTTATAGCAAGTGACCGTGAGGAAGGCGAAACAGAGATCACCCTGGAATTTTACAATCACCAGGAGATCAAAATTCCTATAAAGACAGAACCCGTTGAAAAGCTCATCAAACATTCAGATTTTATCACTTTACATATACCTGCCCAAAAGGAGCCTGTAATTGGCAGGGAAGAGATCAAAAATATGAAAGACGGCGTGGGAATTATCAATGCTGCTCGCGGGGGTATCATCGATGAAGTTGCGCTGGTTGAGGCACTTGAAAGTGGGAAAGTGGCCTTTGCCGGACTTGATACTTTTGAGCAGGAGCCTTCTCCCGCAATCAAGGTTCTTATGAACGGCAAAGTTTCTTTGAGTCCGCATATTGGGGCGGCTACAAATGAAGCCCAGGATCGAATTGGTCTTGAACTTGCAGAACAGGTAATTAAGGCGCTCCAAAAATAAGCTTTTTGAAACATTTTAAAAATTTAATGCTTCTGTTAAAGGAAGCATTTTTTTATGTGAAAGAATTTCCGCAATTCTTTTAAAGCAGGAATTTTTTGTAATTTAAAACAAAAAAGATGGCATCAATATTAGATTTCTTAGATACTGCAACAGGAAAGGATTTTATTCAAAAATCAAGTAAAGAGGTAGATGAATCTCCCGACAAGGTAAAATCTGTTTTAGGAATGGCGCTCCCAATGATTATGGGAGCAATCAAGAAAAACACCAAAGAACCTGAAGGTGTCGAAAATTTGAACCGCGAACTGGAAAAAGAAAAGCATGACGGCTCTATCTTAGATAAGCTCGGCGGGTTGGGTGTAAGTAACTTGCTGGGAGAAGGTTCCGATATTTTAGGGCATGTACTTGGCAGCAGTCAGTCAAAAATAGAAACTGCCGTTAGTTCAGCGACGGGAATGGACGCTTCAAAAGTGGGAAAACTGCTCAAGATGGCTGCTCCTGTGGTTATGGGAATTCTTGGAAGACAAAAGCGCAAAGATAATGTTGGCCAAGGCGGAATCTCTGACCTCGTTGGTTCGGTTTTGGGAAGCAATTCTTCTCACGACCAGTCTTTCCTTGAAACCCTTATGAATTCAGACAAAGGAAAAGATATAGCCGGTGATGTAGCAGGAAAACTATTTGGCGGAAAAGGGAAATCAAAAGGCCTTGGGGGATTCTTCAAGGGTTAATAAGAAAATAAGATGAAAAAGCTATTTTACGTACTGCTGCTGGGTTTGTTCATTTACAGCTGTTCCTCGACCCGAAACAAGCAAATAAATAATGGAACACCCGTGGCCGAAGGGGACACGGTTCGGATTGCCAATGACAGCCTGGAATACGAGATCCTGATTATTGATCCTGGATATTCCTATTTTTTAAATGCCATCGCACATCCCGAAGGT
>JBAVJE010000152.1:0-1702 GCA_049687615.1 Salinimicrobium sp.
GAAGAATAAGTTCAAATTCTGAAGTATCCATTTCCAGCTGTTCCGCAGTAAAAAGAAGATAATAGATAAAATCTTCCTTGGTTTTGCATTTAAAGGAATTTGCCAGTAGTAATTCATTCTTTTGGATCACGACCAGGTCATAGCCTCCGGGGTAACAGTTGAGATATGCTTTTGTGCCTTCAACCGAGTTTCTGTTCTGCTTCAGAAATTCTTCGGCTAAAATACTTACACAATGCCGGTACTCAAACTCCCCGTACTTCTCGAAAAAGAAATTGTTGATGTTGGTATACGGAATGTAAACATTGACAATTCCCAGGTCTTCAAGATGATCCTGCGCCACAAAATCGTTCTCCAGAATTCTGGTATTGAACTTCAGGTAATCTGAAGCATTCTCCTCCCTGAACAACTTTTCGGGAACCAGGCTGTAGAGATCATTTGAGAACAGCACCATTACCTCCAGGTCTCTACGCTGCAAAAAATCTTCCTGCTCATATATTTTTTCAATTTGTTGCAGGACCTGAATGGGATTGAGTTTTTTCTGAAATACAATATCCCTGAAGAAAAGCATCCGTTTTTCCTCCTGAGACAGGGCACAAAAAGAAAGTCCATTCAGGCTAACCTGAATGGACAACTTTATGTTTTTAGTATTTAGGTTTTTATTCGGCGTCACCATATGTTTTTGGCCAGTTTCCACTGGTGTTGACATCTTGCATAGAACCAACGCTTATGTAGCGCCCGTTCACATTATCAACCGAAATTACGTCGTTCTCCTGAAGAATCAAATCGTTATCCTGATCATATAGAATAGTTTCCTTAGCTACTTTAGCTTCAAAAACCGGAATTTGAGTTCCGTTCTTGTCAACAGTACCGGCTTTAAGATCAATCTTACCGTCTACTCCTTTAATGGGAATATTCATCATGGTCTTGTATCTGTCTGTTCCTCCAAAAAGTGAATCTTTTACAGCTTTGTATCCAAGGGTATCGATTACGACAATTTCTTTTCTTCTATCAACTCCGTAAGTTTTGCGGTATTCCTCATCCATTACAGTAGTATCTCTACGCTGGGTAAGGGTATATTGAGCAGTATCAATAAAACGAACTAATTTGTCCCAGTCACCTTCAAATTTTCCGGTAACGGTTCGGTGAGCAAGTTCGGCATCACGAACGTCTTTAAGGTTTTCAATAACCTTAGCATAGCGCTTTTGCTTTACTTCGTTAAATTTGATAGGTTCATAGACAGAATTAAATACCAGGTATCCCAAGACGATAATCACGATCCAAAGAACTAACTGAATGACAAGTCTCATGCGTTGCAGTTTAAGTGTTATAAGTGTTCCCCGCAAATCTACAATTTTTTTTTATTCGCAAAAGTTTCTTGCGAAAAAAACCTTGCTATCTTTGGGTTTCACGAATTCGAACCATGGAAGAATTGAACGTCTCATCTTTTTATCGCTTGTTGCTTGAAGATCTGAAATTTGAGGCAAAAGTTAAACAGGATATTGCTTTGCAACAACTGGCTGCTTTTGTGGTTGAAGAGAAAAAGGATTCACTTTTTTTGCTGAAGGGCTTCGCCGGAACAGGAAAAACAACAATTATAAGTTCCCTGGTGAAGAACCTTTGGAAAGTAAAAAAAAGCGGTGTGCTTTTAGCGCCTACCGGAAGGGCTGCAAAGGTGATTTCCAATTACTCCGGAAGGGAAGCC
>JBAVJE010000153.1:0-5308 GCA_049687615.1 Salinimicrobium sp.
GTAATACATTTGTTTCTCTTCATCCCAACCTTTTTCCACAAATTTCTCGGCAGATTCGGGATTGATAAAGTCCAATTTGATTTGAATGTTCGTGTCCAGATTGATGGTGTTCTTCATCGATTTTCTCGCCGCGCTCACCGCGGTGTTTGAAATAGGAAAATTCGTAAGATCCTCGATTTTGTATTTGGGTGCCTTTTCGGTTTTATAGTTCTTGAATTCAGGAATGAGATTTGGATTGTCGATCACAGAATTCAGGAAAGCAGTCTCCTCAAAATCATCATTTTTCGCAAAATAATCCACGCTTCGGTTCATGAACATTACTTCTTCCTTCTTGTCTTCCGCAGGAAGAACAACGTCTTTGGCGAAGTTCTGGCAAAATTTGAGGTATTTTTTAGTATTAAAATTCTCATCGGCCAGAACATCTACTCCTAAAAAGTTTTCCAGCCAATATTTCGTGTCATACTTATTAGAGTCTACGGAAAGAATCTTGTAACCCTCTTCTTTGTTCCTGTTGAAGATCAAAGCGCCTTTATCGAGTTTGTTGAGGTTGATGCCCTGCTGAATAATCATTTCCAGAACACTTTCTTTCTCCTGAAACTGCAAGAAATCATGCTTTAATTCAGATTTAAAGATGCCTATGGCGCTGGTCTTTTCATTGTCCAACATCACGTTGTCAAAATAGACAATATAAACTTCCCCACTCTTGATATGAGGATGCGAAGATTGTTCGAAAAGTAAAGTGGTGATCTTCTTCGATTGCTCATGCACCACCTTGGGATTGTCAAAAATTCTGGTGGTGATCTCGAACAACGGATTGAATTCTACATCAACATCATTCGAAAAATGGAAGTAATTCTCTTCTTTTTCGCGGAAAGGTTTCAGGAAATATTCCTTGATTAGAGGCGTGATCTCATCATTAAGCTCAAAGGGCTGAGAAGAAAGAAAAATGTTTTCATTCCGGCTTTTATTTCCCACCCTGTGGATGGAAAGAGATTCAATGTGAGCGTTATACAGGTTGATCATAAGGCTGTTGGATTAATTGCTTTGAAAAGGCCACAAGTTTCCTTGGCCGGGCGGCAAGATATTAAAAAGAAAACTGAGTTGTTGCTAAAAACTGAGGTTGATCTTAGTTCCAGTTCTCGTTAAAAGAAAGGTCATCGTAATCGTCGATATCAAAATCTTCATCGAGATCGAGATCGGGGTCTCCTTCTGCCTCAAATTCTTTTTCGGGGGCACTTACAGGAAGTTGCCCGTGAACAAACATCAGATTGGGGTAATCCATCTGTAGATCGGGTTCGGCGATTTCGGCCAGTTCCACGAGGAAGGTCCACATATTCAGAAAATCATAAACATAAATGAGTTTTGTACGGTCCTCATTCACGACGTCATCAAGACTGGTTTCGTTCATAAGTCGAATTGAGCTTCCGCCTTCTTCCATATCAAATTGGGAAATCTCCTCGCCCTGATTCCATTTATCGTCACTAATGTAAAAAGAGGCCATTTCGGTCCCGTCGAAACCAAAAGACTGTAAAATAACATTATGCAGATCTTCCAGGGTATTATCGGCCATAATCTCTATGTCCCGAAACACATCTTCTTCCGCATCAAGTATCACTCTAAATCTGTATAGCATTGCTTTAAATTTTTGGAATGCAAAGATACATTTTTGAATGAGAATTATGGTCTATTTAGTAAATCTATGGAGGGTAAAAGTCATCGCCGTCAATAGGAAAAATGCGCCTACTTGATGTGCAACTCCCAGCCATAAAGGCACCGCATAGATAAGCGTAAAGACACCCAGGGCGAATTGCAGTAAAACCAGCAATAGCAGGGAATTTATTCCATTTTTCTGCGTGCTGCTAAGGGAAAAACTTCTGCTTCGGTACCAGATCCACAATATAATGGCTACGACAATATAGGCGAGGTAACGGTGCACAAACTGCACTCCACTTTTACCTTCCACGAAATTTTTCCACACAGGATTTTGCTCTATCCACACGGTTTCATGTATCCAATCCCCGCCGGCCATGGTGGGCCAGAAGTTATGGATAAATCCTGCGTCAAGTCCGGCCACAAAAGCCCCGTAAACGATTTGTAGCAGTAGGAAGAACATGCCAATCCATATTGGAGTGAGCATCTTTTTATTAGCCTCTTTCCTTTTATTAGCATAGATGAGGTCCAGTGCCACCCAGAAAGTGTAGGCAAAAGTTATAAAGGCGGTAAAGAGGTGCAGGGCAAGCCTGTAGTGACTTACGTCGGGCCTGTCTATAAGACCGCTTTTCACCATAAACCAGCCAATGAACCCCTGCAGGGCTCCAAGAGTTAATAAGATCAGGGATTTTTTAATAGTTGACCTGCTTAACTGTTTGGTGAAAAGGAAATACAGGAACGGAATAATAAAAACTATACCTATCAGGCGACCTATCAACCGGTGCAGCCATTCCCAAAAATATATACCTTTAAAGTCTTCAAGGCTGAAATGAAAATGTAGTTTTTGATACTCGGGGTATTGTTTATAAAGTTCAAAAGCCTCCTGCCACTCCTGCTCGGTAATAGGCGGAATGGTACCGGTGATCAATTTGTAATCTGAAATAGATAATCCTGAATTCGTAAGGCGGGTGATTCCGCCAATGACGACCATACTAAAGATGAGAAAGCAGCCGGTAAACAGCCAATACACCACTTTTTTATTGTCTTTCATGGGAATGGGGGATAAAGTTTCAAAAATGGGCTTTTGGCCCGAAATTATTTAGGTGACAATCCAATTTGTTTTCCTTTTTTGAGCATATATTGTTTTGCGGCCTCATGTTCATTGGGGATTTCTCCTTCTAAAATGGCTTCTTTAATAGCATCTTTTATGATGCCTATCTCTCTTGAAGGTTTGAGGCCAAAGGTTTGCATGATCTCTTCTCCCGAAACCGGCGGCTCAAAATTCCTCACATGATCACGCT
Source organism: Salinimicrobium sp. (assembly GCA_049687615.1). Lineage (GTDB taxonomy): Bacteria > Bacteroidota > Bacteroidia > Flavobacteriales > Flavobacteriaceae > Salinimicrobium. Next base: position 2,952 of record JBAVJE010000153.1, read on the forward strand.
CTTCTACTTCCTTTATCTTCTGCCGAACGACCTTGAAATTATTGTGATACTTTCTGAACCTTTTAGGGTTCTTTGTGGTAATATCTGCCTCGCAAAGCGTCATCAGCCCCTCAATTTCATTTCCCGCGTCAAAGATAAGTCTTCGTACGGCCGAGTCTGTCACGTCCTGTGCCAGTACAATGGGGCGGGAACTCATGAGGACCATTTTTTGAACAAATTTCATTTTTTCGTTCAGTGGCATTCGAAGGCGTTTGAATAGTTTGTAGACCATTTTTGAACCCACGAACTCATGTCCATGGAAGGTCCACCCAAGTTTCTCATCAAATCTCTTTGTCGGGGCCTTTCCTATGTCGTGCAATAGGGCAGCCCATCGCAGCCAAAGGTCATCGGTCCATTCAGAGATATTGTCAACCACCTCAAGCGTATGCCAAAAATTGTCCTTATGTCTTTGTCCTTCGATCTCATCAATTCCCTGGAGTGCTGTTAATTCGGGGAGGATGAGTTTTAGAAGGCCGGTCTTGTGAAGCAGCGCAAATCCTTCGGAAGGTTTCTCTGAAAGCAGGATCTTATTTAATTCGTCAACAATTCTCTCCCGTGAAATAATTTTTATTCTGTTTTTGTTCTTTTGGATGGCCTCCAGCGAATTACTTTCAATTTTGAAATGCAACTGTGAAGCGAACCTTATTGCCCTTAACATTCTAAGGGGATCATCAGAATAGGTGATATCGGGATCAAGAGGTGTCCTTATAATCTGCTCTTTGAGGTCTTCCAATCCGTTGAAAGGGTCCACCAGTTGCCCAAAGCTGTCTTTATTCAGGCTTAGTGCAAGTGCATTTATGGTGAAATCCCGTCGGTTCTGGTCATCTTCAAGACTCCCGCTTTCTACCTCAGGATTACGGCTTTCTTCTGAATAGCTTTCTTTTCTCGCACCTACGAATTCAACTTCCATGTCATAAGCTCGCAGCATGGCTGTTCCGTAATTCTTAAAGATCTGCACTTTTGGTTTATGCGGAAGCAGTTGAGATACTTTTTGAGCTAGTTCAATGCCGCTGCCCAGGGCAACAACATCTATATCTTTATGTCTTCCCCGTTGGAGGATATAATCTCTAACAAAACCCCCAATCACATAGCTTTCCAGCTGAAGTTCTTCTGCAGCCAGGGATATGACTTTAAATATATTGTTTGAGAGGGCCTGGGTATAATTGATCACTTTGGTTCTTTATTTTTGGTCCTGGAAACTGCAAATGCAGGTTTCCCAAGACTTTAAAAAGACCTCCCTATTTTAATTTTTGTGAGGTCTGCAATTTTTTTACTTTCTGAGGACTTCCACTTTCCCGTCATTACTCAGTTTGATGATTGCCGAGGGTTTGGTCGCCTTTTTTGACTGCTGCAAATTTACTACATAGTCGACTCCTTTTAAAATCTCCTGGCTTATTTCAGCAAAAGTTTGGGGACTTGGCTGACCGCTTATATTGGCCGAGGTAGAAACCAAAGGTCGCTTTAGCTTGCGAATGAGCGGTTGACAAAATTTATCTTTGGTCACTCTAATACCAAGAGTGTCTTCTGTCCCTACTAAATTTTCAGCTATTCTTATAGGTTTGTCATAAACTATGGTAGTAGGTTTTGAGGCATATTTTAAAATATCATAAGCCACTTCCGGAACTTCCTCCACATATTGGTTGAGCATTTTAAAATCTGAAACAAGGCAGATCATCGCCTTTGTTTCGCTTCGTTTTTTAAGTGCATAGATTCTATCAATGGCGTCGGCGTTGGTAGCATCACAGCCAATTCCCCAAATTGTATCTGTAGGGTAGAGAATGATTCCGCCTTTTTTAAGTACGTTAAGCGCCTCGCTTATTTCCTGATTATAATTGTCCATGTAGTATAGTTTTATATTCGACCAGGGTTTTTTCGGCCATTTGTTTTGTAGTGAAATTGTTCATTAAGTTGTTGTACGCCCTTTCGGTAAATTGTTTGGCTAATTCCTTGTTTTCCAGAAGGGAGATGATATGTTCAGCCAGTTCTAAGGGATTAAAAGCTTCGGCTAAAAAAGCGCTTTCATTATGTTGCAGCATTTCAGATATGCCACCCACATTAGTAGAGACAATAGGAACCTTATAATAAGCCGCTTCATAAAGTACATTTGGCAGCCCTTCGCTTTGAGAGGTGAGGGCAAAAACATCAAACGCAGGCATATAACTGGAAGCATCATCTATGAAATTGTAAAAAGCGAAATGCTCTTCCAGCTTGAGTTCCTGCAGTTTTTTCTGAAGTTTAGGGGTTTCCCGGTCAAAATGGCCTATCTGTACAAAATATAAATCCTTCCGGTCATAAGTATAAATGAGACGGTGTGCCAC
>JBAVJE010000154.1:0-2061 GCA_049687615.1 Salinimicrobium sp.
GGCAGCAATACTGTAAAAATAGGAAGCCGAGCTCCAATCTGACTCCACAGTGAGTTCTACGGAAGAAATTTCTTCGGCAGGCGAAATTTGAATCAGGTTATTTTGAAAATGACTTTCAATTCCGCAGCGCTCCAGCAGCTTTAGCGTCATCAAAATATACGGCACCGAGGTGGCTTTTCCCTGCAGGTGAATCTTTAGCCCGTTTGCCAGTGAAGGAGCGATCAACATCAAAGCAGAAATATACTGACTGCTTACGGTAGCCTGCAGGCTCACCTCCTCTATTAATAACTTTTTCCCCGTGATCTTTAAGGGAGGATATCCGTCATTCTTAAGATATTCGATCTCTGCACCTAAAGCTCTCAAGGCCTCTACAAGAATTTTAACAGGGCGCTCCTGCATTCGGTTACTGCCGGTAAGCACAACTCTCCTGCCCTCTCTGGTTGCAAAAAAAGCGGTGAGAAAGCGCATTGCCGTTCCGGCATGATGCACGTCCACTATTTCTTCTTTTGAAGCCAAAGCTTTTTGTAACACCCGGGTATCATCGCTATTGGAGAGATTAAAAATTTTTATCTGCGGAAATAGCGCCTGCAGAATAAGCAAACGGTTAGATTCACTTTTTGAGCCGGTAACACGAATGTTACCCGAAACTGCCCGGGAATTCTTGGAAAGTTGTAACTCCATTAAGGTCTCTGGTATTCTTTACGCCTGCTGGTCATATAAATTGCATAAACAAGGCTAATGGCAATTTTAATAAGGAAGTAATTCACCCATTTCCCATTTGCCCATTCATCCTCGTAAATCTGGGCAAAATCTCCTGAAACAATGGCCGAAAAGTGTGAGATGATCAAAGATATGCCCACGAAGATCACAAAGAATATGATGGCCAGCTGTAACACCTTTATCCAAAACTCGGGATCTTTAAAATTCTCTAAAATTCGCATTATTGAAGTTTTTCATTGTTTTTATGCCTGTCTTTATCTCTTTTGGTTTTGAGATCAAGCTTTTTATCAAATGCTTCCTGGAGGTCAATCCCTGTTTGGTTGGCCAGGCAGAGGACCACAAAAACCACATCTGCCAGTTCTTCTCCAAGATCTTTGGCCTTATCGCTCTCCTTTTCGCTTTGCTCCCCATAGCGGCGGGCAATAATACGCGCTACTTCGCCTACCTCTTCGGTAAGCTGAGCCATATTAGTCAACTCATTGAAATAACGCACCCCGTGTTCCTTAATCCACTCGTCAACGGCCTTTTGTGCATGCTGTAATTCCATACTTATATTTTTTGAAGGACCTGGTCCTCATAATGTTGATTGGCATATTGGCGAAAAAGGCCTTTAAAGCCGCATAATCCTTTGATGTAAAGTCAGTTTTATAAATCGAAGTAAAATTCGATTCTTAAAAAAATCCTGTACTGTACTGCGACAAATTTATATGTTCCTGCGGCATTGTTCAAATTAAAGGCAATGCTTTCGGGAAAAAATTCTATTTCATAAGCTTTCAGGATTATCAAATTGACCATCTTCCCTTTTGAGGAAGGGAAATGGGAGGATAAGGAATAAACTCATGCCACCAGATTAAATTGGATGAGGCATAGCTTAGGTCATGACAGCTTCCGAAGAAAAAATCCCAAGCCTCATTTTTAGATCTTTGAAAGTATAATCACTTCCGTTTCCTTTTCTACAATATGATCAAAAAATTCCTTTAACATGGCATAATCCTGTTGACCATAAACAGTAGTCTTTAGGTCAAAAATAGATTCAAACCTCAAAAAATTTCCGCTTTGCATAGTGGTAAACTGGTAAGTACAGGCTCCATTATTGAACTTGGTTATGGTTGATTCGGGCATGGCTTCCACCTTAAAACCTTCAGGGAGACGAATATTGACCACTTTAACCTGTCTGGAAGGGTAATCAAAGAAAATTGGATAGCTTCTTTCATCAGCCTTAAAAGGATTTTCTTCTATCGCTGCGAATAAAAATGGTTTTAACAGGATTTTATTTCCAATTTTCTCTATACCATCAGGAAGTTCAAATTCATAGACTTCTTTTAGCTTTTCACCAATCTC
>JBAVJE010000155.1:0-8231 GCA_049687615.1 Salinimicrobium sp.
GGTGGATATAATACTATTAGTGGAACCTCAATGGCTTCACCTCATGCAGCCGGAGTTTTGCTATTAGGTAATTTTGGAACCGACGGAAATGTTATTTCCGATCCAGACGGAAATGCAGATCCTATCATAGTTCATTAAAATATTCTTAAAAACTGACAAAAAGCACCTTTTCAAGGTGCTTTTTTTGTTGAGGAACTGATAATTATCACAGTTCCTGAAAATTAGGGACCTTATCTTTAAAAAAAGTTCAAAGATATGCGCACTCTCGGATTAATTGGTGGAACCTCCTGGCATTCCACAATAGTTTACTATCGGCTGATCAACGAAGTGGTTGGCAAAAAGATCGGACCTCAGTCGAATCCGCCTTTGATTATTTACAGCCTGAATATAGAGCTGATGCGGGAGCAAAATTGGGATAAGATTAATGAAGCCTATCTCGATATCGCTAAAAAATTGCAGACCGCCGGAGCAGAAGCCATCTTGATTTGCGCAAATACCCCTCACAAGGTTTATGAATATGTCCAGCCACAAATTTCTATTCCTATTCTTCACATTGCAGATGCCATAGGGATGGAAGCCAAAAGAAAATCTCTTAAGGTGCTTGGATTGCTTGGGAATAGGCCTACCATGACAGGAGGTTTCCTTCAGAAAAGATTAAAGGAGGAATACAATATTGATGTCATTATCCCCGATAGTGAATTTCTGGATGAGGCACATATGTTCGTTTCTAAGGAACTTACCCAGGGTAAATTCACCGAAACTGCTCGTTTCTTCTTCATCGATCAAATGCAACTGCTAAAAGAAAATGGCGCCGACGGAATTATTTTGGGTTGTACAGAACTTCCGTTGCTTATTGGACAGGAAGATTTTGACCTGCCCCTTATAAAAACCACACATCTTCATGCACAAATGGCTGCAAACTTTATTCTTGATAGAGTTGGGGTTCCCGACTAAAGGCTAAATAAAATTAAAGGAGAGAGATCCCCCAATCTCTCTCCTTTAGTCTCTAAAAATAAAAATTTACAATTTACCTTTTAATAAATACGCGTTTCTATCAAATGGTTATTCAAAGATAACAAGGAAATTGATCTTTGCCTATAGGGCAAAACCCCCAAAAATGTTTTCATGTTATCCACGGAAATTCCTGTATTTGGCCATAAGGAACATGTAGATAGCGTAGGCCACAAAGCCTGCTGCTACAACTCCTAAAAGCCAGGCGCCATAGGAAGAATCCTCTATGAAAGAGAAAACCTCTGTTGTGGATTTTATTTTAGAAGGATTAGAATTAAATGCAGCTTTTAAGGCAAAAAATCCGATGATCAAAAAGATCACCCCTCTGGCACTCAAACCGAATTCTGCAGTTTTTTTGATGCTCTCTCTCTTTTTTTCTTCGTTGAGAGACATAAGGTCGAATTTTTTGTAGTAGTCGTTCTTGTAAGCTTTTACAAACTGAAAAATTCCCGCAATGGCAATTCCTGCTCCCACGATTCCTATGATTATCAGCCCGGTTTCGTTTGCCAGGAAGGAGGCTTGCTGAGCAGATTTTGATCCGCTGCTGCCGGTTCCGCTACCGCCGCCGGCATTGATCACTCTTAGAACGGCCAATACAGCCAGCCCCAGATATAGCAATCCACTTAAAAAGAAAGCTGTCCTTTTTGTTATTCCCTTGGAGTCATCTCCTATATTTTCGGGGTCAGAGATAGATTGTATAAATCTCCAGGTAGCATAGCAGGCCAGACCAATCCCTATTAGGATGAGCAAAATATTTCCGAAGGTTTGATTGTCCAGAAATTCCAATACCTGCAGGCGCCCTGCTTTTTTTCCACCCATATCAAGGGCGGCCATAAAGGTGAGTATGCCGGTAATTCCATAAACAATTCCTTTGGCGACAAAACCTGTTCGTGCAACTTTCTTGATCTTACTATCCATTATGATTTTGATTGGTTACTTCTTAAAATTAAGAGATAGTTTAAAGAATCCCAAGTGTATTATCATTACTTTATGAGGATTACGCATCAAGAAAACAGATGACTTTCTTTTTATTGAGGTTTATTCAAGCAGATCATCTAAGAAATCAAATGTTCCACTTTTCTGATTTACGGGTTAGTTATCGTTGTATTAGTCCATAATATCAGCAAAAAAACTGTGGTAGAAGTGAACTGTGTTACGCCTATAGACCGGGGATTTTTCCGGTACCCGTGCTTTTTTTTAGGGAAGAACCTTCCGGAGGATAGTCTGCTTTTCCCTTGAGTTCTTTGACCTTTTCGGGATCAAACTTCGGAATTTGCAGCTCTCCTTTTTCCCGCCATTTTTTAACCTTGTCTTCTGCTTCTTTGGATTTTTCTTTTGACAGTCCGCTATCTTTTCCGAAGTATACGGTCTGAGAAGGGAATGCAAAACCGGTACCGCTATCGCCCACTATATCCATCATGCGCAGCAGCAAATCTTCCTTTACCTCCAGATATTCGTCATAGTTGGCGGCGAGGATATAGGTAAAGATTTCAAGGTTAATGCTGTCTGCTCCTAACCCAATAAACCTTACCCGCGCCGGATCATCGGTTACCATGGGATGAGCATACAGTAAAGACCGAAGCTCCACCAAGAGGTACCTTATCTGTTCCGGAGTTGTTTCGTAGCGCAATCCAAAAACGGGGTGAAACCAGAAACGGTCCCGGAAAGCAAAATTTTCAATTCTGCTGGAGGAAAATTCTCCATTTGGAATGGTTACCACGGTACGATCGAGGGTACGAATACGGGTGGAGCGCATTCCTATTTTTTCTACGGTACCCATGGTATCTCCAACCTTGCAGAAGTCCCCTATACGTATAGGTTGATCTGTAATGAGGGTGACGCTGCCTACAAGATTTTCAATAGTTTTTTGTGCTCCCAGGGCGAGGGCCAGACCACCCAGACCAAGAGCGGCAAGCCCAGTGGTTACATCAACTCCAAAGATTCCCAAAATGGCAATAACACCAAAAACAAGAATGGCAAATTTGGCCGCACGGTTGAGGAAAAGAACGACCGATGCACCCGAAATTCTGCCTCGGGCCAGCATCTTATCTTTTGTAAAGCGACTGATGAACTCACTTAGACGCCACAACAGGAGAAGAAAAGCGATCAGGCCAATAATGACCGTGCTGCGGCTGAAGCGCTGTCTTACAATGATCGAGATGCCTATTTCCTGCGAAAAGATCACAAAAAACCAAACCGCCGCATACAGTCTTATTGGAAGAGCAAAAGCTTGAAGTATACCCTTTGTTGGTTCACTTCCAGCTTTTTTCCACAGCTTCGGAAGGAGATAAAGCAAGAGTCTAATAATTGCCCAGACAAAAGAATAAGTAAGGATTGCAAGGAATATAATGGCAAGCCAGTGCCCTACTGGGACACCATTCCATTCCCTTTCTATCAGGAAAGAAGGTAGAAGCCTATTGATCGAATATTTGCTCTCTTGCATATCCCGATAAGCGCTTACTTTTTTAATCGTTTCAGAAGAAAAGCGCCAGATTGGGCCTCCGTCAGGGCCTTTCATTTGCTCGACAAAAAGTTCAATATCATCCCCTTCCACTGTAATAGATCCAATTTTATCCAGATTGGTGAGATTATCATCGGTTCTACCTGAATAATCGTTACTCATGAGCGCGTAGGGAAGAATTTGTCCGTCCCGATCCAGTATAGTTTCGAAAATTTCGGCCATTTGTGCAGCACTCAGGTTTACCGAAGTCTGCTTCATGTTGAGGTATTCTCCGGCTTTTTCAAAATTCCTGTCGGCTACAGCCTTGATGAAACCGGAAACGGTTCCACGCGGGGTACGTCGGTCCAGAGGATCCTCAGGCCATTCGGGAAGGGCTTCGTTTTCCTGTACTTCGGTTGGCTGTGTGGGAATTTGCGCCGTTGAATACTGCGGAATGCTGAGCGTCAAAAAGAGGAAAAACAGGAGGCTTCTAAAATGACATTTTTTGATGGTTTTTTCTGAAGTACGGGGAATTGATCCTAACATGGTAAAGCAGTTATGCCGCGCTCCGGGATAGTCCCAAAAATGATTGCGCAGGAAAATTCAGTCTAATATACTACATGTTTTATGAGAGGTTCAAAAAAGAAAATTAAATCATCTGAAAAAGTTCCGAGGCCAGACCTCAAAATTGTGTCGAAGGGCCTTTTTATTTAACGAAGCTGGCCAAGTGTTTCAGGAGTTATATTCCGCAGCAGGAAAGCATGATGAAATTTGAAGTAAATATTGTAAGATAGCGAGAGTACTTCGTAATTCCTTTAAATACTCTGGATGATTGCTGATAATTATCATCCTGGTACCAATTAATCTTCACATCATACATCGGCCCGGTAACAGAATTCGAAGTGATTTTTTTAAGAAGAAATAGAAATTTTCTTAGAAGGTTAAGTTGTTGAAGATGGCAGATTTATAATTCAGTCAAAGATAAAAACTAAAAAAAGTGTTTTTTAGTGTAACATTGATGTCCTTTTTGCTACTAACTTTTACGTCCATAATTTCTTGTGGACTGAAAAAAGCTGCTGCTCCAAATTTCCGACTTTTTGCGTAGGGGTTAAAGATGGGAGAACAGGACGGCAGTTTTTTTTGCCCAACAATTTCTAAATGGTGACCGGAATTTTTCTTTTAGTTATTCCAGGAGGCAACCTCAAAACCCCTTTTTTGAAGCATGTGTTTCGGTAAAAATTATTGTGCCTCAAAAATGCTAAAAACCCCGATTCTTTAGAAAATTCCTCATCAAAAGGAAAGGGTATGGAAGATGGCCCCAATTCTTCACAGCCACTTTATCCTGTTCTAGCTACCGGCGAAGGGAGTGCCAAAAATACCCACGGCAAGTTCGGCCCAAATCAGGAAGAAGGCCAGTAAAATAATTCCGTAGATTAAATATTTAATCTTGCTGCTTTTTACTTTTTTCATCACAAACTCAAGAGTCAAACCTGTACCAAACAGGAGGATACCCATTACCAAAAAATCAAATGCAGACCAGTTTACTTCATCGGTGAACTGCATGGCGATGAGCGGGAGGAGCAATAAGCCTGTAGCAACAAAGAAAATTAACCCTAATATTTTGTTTTGTTTCATCATAACACCGGTCATTTGTTTGATTTTTAAAAGTACTTTGAATTACAAAGTAAATAAATATTTTCATTCCCTGATAGGGTAGGAAGGATATTTTTTCTGAATTTAAGTTCTGAAAATATTTAAGTGATTGAAGCCTGGGAGCTTAAATTGGCAATAAGACTTTGCCGGAGATTAAGGAAAGCGAGATCAAAAGTGCCAAAGTGAGGGTAAGTGGGGAATAACCACCAAACTCCTGCAACTACCAATTTTCACCGAAAAATTAATCGCAGGTGAATTGTGGGGAATAACCACCAAACTACTGCAACTACCAATAAGGACCACCTTTTGCGAAAGAGTTTCTTTTTTCAAAATTAAAAAAGCCCGTGATCGTCCAGGACCGCGGGCTTTAGCTTGTTAAAAGAGTATTTTATTTACCTTCCAGTTCCAGCGTCGTTTCCGGCATTTCTTTGTTATCGTCTTTAAGAAAGGTATCAAACCAACGCATCATACGTAAGTTGAAGTCGTACCTGGCGGTAGAATTACGGTTGCCATGTCCTTCCCCGGGGTACAGTACAAGTCTTACGGGATTATCTGTCCTGGTTTTAATATGGCGGTATAATTCAAAAGATTGCCCCGGATTTACCCTGGTATCATCCTTGCCGTGCATGATGAGAAGAGGGGTTTGAGATTGATCTGCATAATATATAGGACTGCGCTCCAGGAAGAATTGGTAATCGTCCCAGATCCTTTTCCTGCTGTGTACCAGGAACATTTCTTCAGGAATATCACTAGTACCCCATTTAGAAATATTGTCGCTAATTCCTACAGACATTACCCCGGCTGCGAACCTTTCAGAATGGCGGGTAGACATCCAGGCTGTGGCATAACCTCCATAGGATCCGCCGGTGACTCCAACCTTATCCTTGTCAACGTTGTAATTTTCAATTAGGTAGTCAATCCCATCAATGATATCATCAAATTCTTTTCCGCCGGGATCTCCCTGGCTGGATTTCGCAAATTTTGCTCCGCGACCGGTGCTTCCGCGGTAATTGGGATAGAAAACTGCATATCCTTCTCCGGCACCTATCTGGCCCGGCATACTGTAGCTGGTAAGCCATCCATTTTTGTAATGAGCCTCAGGTCCACCGTGGACTACGGTAATGAGAGGAATATTGGCCGATTTATCTACCGGATGAATCAAAATTCCCTGAATCTCTAAACCGTCCTTGGCTTTATAGGAGATCACTTGCTGCTTTCCAAAGGTTTCCTCCTTCAACCATGGATTGGAATTGGTAAGTCGTTCTGCAGTGGAATTTCGGGAATTCAATAGAAACAGCTCTCCCGGATGCCGCGCCGTATTCCCAACAAAGGCGATGCTTTTATCTTTGCTACTAGAAAAGCCGGTAATATTTATGTCTTTTTCACCGTAAAATTTATTCATTTTGCCGTTGAGATTTAGTGTTCCCAGGCTGCTGTAAACTCCTTCGCTTGCCAGATAAACAATGGTATTGTCATCCATCCAGGTAAGATCTTCAAATTTTCCTTCGAAATTGTTTTGCATAATCTTCGGACTTCCACCGGTGGCTTCGGCTATGAAAATACGTCCGTCTATAGGATCATGTTTGTCCTCTCCCGCAATGAAGGCGATTCTTTTTCCGTCAGGACTCCATTTAAAGGTTCCCAATTTGGCCTGATGATCTATTGTTGCAGTAGTGGTCATTGTATTGGCATCTACGATATATATGCGCTGCCCGGTATAATAGTCATCTACCAGAGAAGAAGGCGCTGCACTTACCGCCAACTTATTCCCATCGGGGCTCCACTGTAGTGCGGTGATGTGGCCTTCAATATTAATTTTTTGAGCATCTTGATTGTCCGGTGTTACTATAAAGGCTTGGGAATTGTGTAACCCGGTCTCATAGATTTCCGGCTGATAAGGAAGTTGAGTCTCCTCTGTAGATTTCTCCGGTTCATTTGATACAAAGGCCAGTTTATTGCCGTCAGGGTGCCAATCATAGGACGAAATGGAGGCATCGAATTCATAAATTTTGTGGGCTTCACCGCCATCAACGTTTATCTCGTACAAGGCTTTAAATTTATCGTTCTCCTTGCTGGTAGTGAAGGTAATGCTATTATGTCCGGGCCTGAAGGCTATATTGCTCGCACTATAACCCGTAACAAATGCCCGGCTGCTTTTTGACCCCATGTCATAGACATACAGGTAAACATTTGCAGGCTGGTTCTCTTTAGTGGGAGAAACGGGAATTATTTTTTGATAGGCTACTTTATCGCCCTTAGGAGAAATAACGGCATTAGCTACAAACTCCATTTTGGCGACATCTTCGGGCGTCAGCACGTTCTGCTGTGCAAAAACGGTATGTAAACAAAAAAGTAAAAGAAGAGTAAAATATCTTTTCATGACACTTATGGTTTTAAGTTAGATATGCAAAAATTGTGTCTTAAGATAACCTAAATTTGATTTTAGAGCAAATTAAAACCCCAGTCTGGAGAAGAATAAACTATTTTAAAGGTAAAGCTGAAGAAACCGCTAAAAAGGGGAAAAATCGACCTGAGAATACTTCGCTCCTCAAGTTGAATTTTAAGGTTACGATTCCCTTAGAGTAACGAATTATCTTTCTTAATTCAAGTTTATCTTCCTCTTGATCTCTTTATATTGAAGATTCTCAGGGGCAATTTTTAGGAGCTCATTGAGGGTTATACGGGCACGGTCGAAATATTCTAAATTTATTTCGGCGACAAGCTTCACGTAAAGTAGGCTTTCTTCAGCAGGAAATTGTGTGAGCGCTTTATTGAGCACTTCAATAGAGGTTTCAAAATCTTCATTCTGCTGAAGCAGCAAAGCATAATTATAACAGGCTCTTATGTTAGGCACCTCCAAACCACAAGACTTTGAAAGATATTCCCGGGCCTTTTGTTGGTTTCCCGTTTCGTTGTATAGAAGGCCGAGCATATAATAGCCTTCAGCAAACTGGGGTTCCTGTTTAACCACTCTCAGGTAAAGTTGTTCAGCTTCTCTGATATTCCCTTTTTGGTACTGTAAGAGGGCAAGATTCATTCTTGACAAATTGTTGTAACTGTCAATCTTCAAGGCTTTTTTGTAAGCATCAAGGGCTTCCTCAATTTTTCCGCTGCTCTCATAGAAAAG
>JBAVJE010000156.1:0-20868 GCA_049687615.1 Salinimicrobium sp.
GTTTCAGAGCATGGCTGTGCCTGAGGAATTTCAGTAAAAAGGAAAGGATTGGGTTCCAAAGAACTGCTCGCGGAAAAAAAGGAAATCTGAACAAAATTTTTCCCTTTCTGTCCGTTCAGGTTCCAATTAAATCCTAAGCAAAGATTGGCCACAAAACCTGTTCCGCGTTATTTTCATGATTCTAAAAAACTGTCCTTAGCTCTCGATATTTCGGTACATAAACTCAACAAAATGAGAAAAATTGTTTTTTTATTACTTCTAATGGCCAACCTGCTACAGTATTCCTGTGGAGATTCCAAAGATCCCGGCAAAAGCCCTGAACAGGAGCCTGTACCAGAAGTAAGTGATATCGATAATACTTCAGAAAATGCTGATAACTTTCATTCCTCACCAAAAGAAATAAGAGAAGTTCTGGAGAAAAAAAATGCTAAAAATGCTCTTTTTCAGCAGGAAGAATTACAAAGCTTTTACACAAACAGAAATTTTGAACCCGCCTGGAAAGATGAGGGTCAACGAAAAAGTTTTATTTCAGCCCTGAGGCATTCGGAAGACGAAGGATTGTTATCAGATTATCATAAAGAAGAGATCACCCGCCTAATGGGACTGCAGTTGACAGAAACCACTTCGGCAGAACTGGACCTGTTGCTTTCTGATGCTTTTTTAAAGTATGCTCATGACCTTTACTACGGCAAGCTTGACCCAAAAAAAATCCACGAATTGTGGGGCGTAAAGCGGCCGGAAAAAAATCTTGGTAACCTCCTGGCCGGTGGGCTCGAGAGCGGTAAAATCACAGAGAGCCTGGAAGAACTTAAACCTCAACATCAAATCTACTACGACTTAAAAACCGCTTTACAAGAGTATAAGCCGCAGAAGGATCAAACCTTGAAATCAAGAAAAATTCCTGAAGGCAAACTCATTAAACCGGGAGACAAAGATGCACGTATGTTCGCCATTGCGGCGCGGCTACAGGAGAAAGCATATGAACTTCCAAAAATGCAAAAAAACGACAGCATTTATTCTGAAGGCATACAGGCTGCTGTTAAAGAATTTCAGAAGGAAAGAGGGCTTCAAACCGACGGAATCATAGGGAATTCCACACTAAAAGAACTCAATATATCACCGGCAGACAGATATAAACAAATTTTGGCGAATTTAGAGCGCTGGCGCTGGTACCCGCGCGACCTGGGTTCACATTATATCCTAATTAACGTGGCAAACTTCCGGCTGGCTGTTGTGAAAGACGGCGATACTATTAGAGAGCATAAAGTGATCGCCGGCTCCCTTAACAACCAAACACCCACTTTTACCGATACCCTGCAATATATTGTCATCAATCCTCAATGGCACATCCCATCTTCTATCGCGAGACAGGAGGTGATTCCACAAGCTTCAAAAAACCCTGATTATTTGAGCAGCCATAATATGCAGGTATTCGCAAACGGCAGCCGAATTGCGGCTTCAGAGATCGACTGGTCCTCATCTGCAGTGAAAAACTACAATTTTGTGCAGGTTGCCGGGCCGTCAAATCCGTTGGGAAGGGTGAAGATCATCTATCCCAATAAATATTTGATCTATTTACATGATACCCCCGCCCAATCGCTGTTCAGTAAAAATCAGCGTGCAGCGAGCCATGGTTGCGTAAGAGTGGAAAATGCTGTGAATCTGGCAGCCTATGTCGTTAACGCGCAGGACGACTGGAATGAGGAAAAAATGAAAGAAGTGGTCAATTCGGGGAAAACTACAAAAGTAAAAATCCACCGGCCCATCCAGGTCCATCACTTTTACTGGACTGCCTGGAGAACCGGTGGAAAAACAGTTTTTTCACCCGATGTGTATGATCTCGATAAGAAAATCTACACTAAGCTACTGGAGGATTAGACCGCCGACTGATTCAGGTATTTTGATTTATTGAGGTAATCCTGGTTTTGACCATAAATGAACAGGCAGGATTTCCCTTTAATATCGTTGATGATTTCTTTAGACAACTTGGTAGGAACCGCGGGACAACCGTAACTTCTTCCCAGTCTCCCACTTCTTTTAATGAACTTTTCAGTCGCATAATCGGCACCGTGAATAACCACATAGCGATTTCTGGCGTTACTGTTAAAACCTTTTTCCATCCCATCAATAAAAAGAGAAAGACCATTTTTTCCATAGTAGGTTTCTCCGGTCACATAGAATCCGAGAGAACTTTGGTGAGAGTTGGAAATATTAGAGAATTTGGTCGCGAGTTTACCACCTGTGCCCTGTCCATGCGCTACATAGGTGTTAATAAGCACTTTTTTAGTGTTCATATCGAGAATCCACATTCTTTTTTGGGTAGATGGAAGACTAAAATCAACTATGGTGAGCAATTCATTCTCGATCCTGTTTTCTTCTTTAAGTTTATTATAACCTGTCAATCCCTTAGAAAATGCTGTTTCTGAAGGCATGGTCATATTTAACGCGGAAAAATCTTTATAAGTTTCAGCGATTTTTTCTTCGGCTGTAAGGGGAACCGTGGAAATATTTTCGCTAATAGTTTCAGCTTTGGGAGCCGGTGTAGTGGTGAGTTTATTGGTAGTAAAAGCAAAAGAGACAGTTAAAAAAGCTGCCATTATCAGCAATTTGTTTATCATATCGTTATGTTAAAAAGGTTAAGTGCCAATAATGTTTCAAAGGTCGTACCAAAAATACCGAATACCACAATAATTCAGTATAAATGAAGCTTTTAACATTATAAAAGACATAAAACAATAACTCGAAAATTATAAAATTATTGTAAAGGATACCTTCTTAACGTGTTAAAATTTTTAAGATCGTATACAATTAGATTTTACAATGAGATTAGAAGCCTGTGTCAGCCTCACAACAGGGAGATTTCTTATCTTTGCACAAATAAAAAATGTATCATGGACAAGAAAGTAATTCTAATGATCCTGGACGGCTGGGGCATCAACGAAGATGCAAAAGTCTCGGCTGTAGCACAGGCAAATACTCCCTTTTTAGACTCCCTTTTCAAAAAATATCCTCACTCCACTTTAAGAACCGATGGTATGAACGTGGGCTTGCCCGACGGGCAAATGGGTAATAGTGAGGTAGGTCATATGAACCTTGGTGCCGGCCGGATAGTGTATCAGGACCTTGCCAAGATCAATATGGCTGTAGATAACAATACGCTTCGCAAAGAACCTGAGCTGGAGAAAGCTTTTCGCTATGCGAAAGAAAATAATAAACCCGTACATTTTATGGGGCTTTTAAGCGACGGCGGAGTGCATTCACACATCAAGCACCTTAAAGGACTCTTAAGCGCTGCAGATGACTTTGGAGTAAAACAAAAGTACGTTCACGCCTTTACTGACGGGCGGGATGTGGACCCATTTTCGGGAAAAGGTTTTGTAGAGGATCTGCAACAGCATCTTGAAAAAACCAATGGAGAACTAGCCTCTATCGTTGGGCGTTATTATGCGATGGACCGCGACAAGCGTTGGGAAAGAACCAAACTGGCTTATGATCTAATTGTCAACGGAAAAGGAGAAAAAACAACCGATGCTCTCCAGGCAATCCAAAAAAGTTATGATAGCGAGGTAACTGATGAATTCATCAAGCCGATCGTAATGACCGACGACAACGGAAATCCTGTCGCCACCCTTAAGGAAGATGAAGTAGTGATATTTTTCAACTTCAGGACAGACCGTGGAAGACAACTTACCGAAGCATTATCGCAAAAAGATTTCCCCGAGCAGGATATGAAGAAACTGAAGTTGTACTTCGTTACCCTGACTCGCTACGACGAAACTTTTAAGAATATACACGTGGTCTTTAGCAAAGAAGATATCAAGCTAACTTTAGGTGAAGTTCTCGAGAAAGCGGGAAAAACTCAAATAAGGATCGCTGAGACCGAAAAATATCCTCATGTTACCTTTTTCTTTTCCGGCGGAAGGGAAAAACCTTTTGAAGGTGAAAAACGCATTATGATCAATTCTCCTAAAGTGGCAACTTATGACCTGAAACCGGAGATGAGCGCCTACGAATTAACCGATGCTATTGTGCCCGAAATCAACCAGAAATCTGCAGATTTCATCTGCCTCAATTTCGCGAATCCAGACATGGTTGGGCATACCGGAGTCTTTGAGGCAGCGGTAAAAGCAGTTGAAACAGTAGATGTTTGTTCTAAAAGAGTCATAGAGGCCGCCGAAGACAATGGCTACTCTGTCATCGTGATCGCCGACCACGGTAATAGTGAAACCATGATCAATGCAGATGGTAGTGTGAATACCGCGCATACCACTAACCCTGTACCTTTTATTCTGGTCGATAATGATGTAAAACAGATACAATCGGGTAAACTTGGTGACATAGCGCCAACAATCTTAAAGCTGATGCATATCCCACAGCCTGATTTAATGACTCAAAAACCGCTTTTTTAAATGAAAATATTAATTAGCCTCCTCTTTTTGGTGTCTGCTCTTAATTGCGGAAATCCTGATGAAAACACTGAAAACCCAGATCCTGCAACCTCAATTTCCGAAGTGAATGAACAACAGGATATTCTTGTAGGGGAAATCACTAAGGAAGACCTGACCCAGGCTCCTTATTCTTCCTGGTTTGACCCCATGTTCAAGTCTTATGAACCTTCAGAAGAAGTTTTGGAAAAGGTGAAAAACAACATCAATGATTACAAGATCATGGTGTTCATGGGCACCTGGTGTGGCGACAGCAAAGCCGAAGTTCCCAAGCTTTATAAACTACTGGAGGAAAGCGGGTACGACATGGACAATATTGAGATGCAGGCCGTAAGGCACGACAAAACCCTTCCAGATGACCTGCAAGAGGAATATAATGTGCACCATGTACCAACGATCATTTTTTATAAGGATGGAAAAGAAGTGAATCGTTTTGTGGAATATCCTCAAGAGGACTTTGGAAAGGACATCGCTAAAATAGTTTCGGGACAGGAATATCATAATTCCTATGAATAACAGGTTCCAAAAAGGGCATTTTCTGTTATTCTTTTTATTTTTGCCCCATGCCTAAACTGTTAACCATAGCTGTAGATTTTGATGGAACACTTGTTGAGAACAGGTATCCGGAGATAGGAAAACCCATCCTGTTCGCCTTTGAAACCTTGCTGAAGTTGCAGGATGAAGGCCACCAAATCATTTTGTGGACCTATAGAAGCGGCATTAAATTACAGGAAGCGGTCGAGTTTTGCGAAAGCAAGGGGATAAAATTTTACGCGGTCAATAAGAGTTATCCCGAAGAGGAATTTGGGGAAGACCTAAGCCGAAAAATTCTCGCTGACTTTTTTATTGACGACCGAAACATTAACGGGTTGCCACCATGGGGCGAGATCTATCATCAATTGAGCGATCATACCAAGACCGAACTTTTTCCGAAGGAGAAAAAGAAAGGTCTATTCAAACTTTTTTAGAATGATAATACCAAAGACAAGAGAACAGATAGAATTGATGAGAGAAAGCGCCTTGATCGTATCCAAGACGCTGGGAATGCTCGCTTCTGAGGTAAAGCCCGGAGTAAGTACACTGCAGCTCGATAAAATGGCTGAAGAATTTATTCGCGATCATGGTGCAGAACCGGGATTTCTTGGAATGTATGATTTTCCGAATTCGCTTTGCATGAGTCCGAACGCGCAAGTAGTGCACGGTATCCCCAATGACAAACCTCTTGAAGAAGGAGATATCATATCAATAGACTGCGGTGCCTTCAAAAATGGTTTTTACGGGGATCACGCTTATACTTTTCCCGTTGGAAAAATTGATCCTGAGACCGAAAAACTGCTTAAGATCACCAAAGAATCTCTTTATGTAGGCATCAGGGAATTCAAATTAGGAAACCGTGTGGGGGACGTTGGTTATGCTATTCAAAAGTATACCGAAAAACATGGATTTGGAGTGGTACGTGAACTGGTAGGACATGGCCTGGGTGAGAAAATGCACGAAGATCCCGAAATGCCCAACTACGGAAAAAGAGGCCGCGGGAAGAAGTTCATTGAAGGTATGGTGGTAGCCATAGAACCTATGATCAATGCCGGCACTCAACATATCAAACAGCTCAAAGACGGCTGGACCATTTTGACGGCAGATAACAAGCCCAGCGCACATTTTGAACACGACGTTGCTTTGATAAACGGGAAACCCGAATTGCTTTCTACCTTCAGCTACATTTATGAAGCCCTCGGCATAGAAAGCGATGAAGAGGATGAATTCAGGGCACAAAGCCTGGACCTGAATGACTAGATCTCTAACAGAAGGGGTCTCAAAAACATCATTTTTGAGAGGGAATTTCAGAGAATTTTCAGGCGGGATCAAAAGATGATCAGGAAAAGCTTCAAATTTATTCTTAATCTGGTGCCTCGTCCATTATTGATAAGGCTGAGTTATCTCGCACGCCCTTTTTTATTGCTGGCGCTTCGCGGAAATAAATATACAGACCCTATAGACGGAAAAAGCTTTAAGAAATTCCTGCCGTACGGTTATGAGCAGCAGCGGGAAAACGTACTATCTCCTTCCACCCTTTCTCTTGAGCGCCACCGGCTGTTATGGCTCTACCTGAAGGAACACACCAGTTTCCTGACAAAGCCTCATAAAGTCTTGCATTTCGCGCCGGAACAGGCATTTTATAAACGCTTTCGCAAAATGCAGCATCTCGATTACACCACAACCGACCTGGAATCACCTTTAGCCGATGTGAAAGCAGATATTTGCGACCTTCCGTTTGAAGACAACAGTTTTGATTTCATTCTTTGCAATCATGTTTTGGAACATATTCCCGATGACGAAAAGGCCATGCAGGAAATTTACCGCGTTCTTACTCCAGGTGGGACGGCTATTCTGCAGATTCCACAGGATCTAAAAAGGGAAAAAACTTTCGAAGACGATTCTATTACAGATCGAAAAGAGCGGGCAAAGATCTTCGGACAATATGACCATGTAAGGGTCTACGGCAGAGACTATTTTAACAAACTAAGAAACATCGGATTTAAAGTTGAGGAAGTTGATCTCACTTCAACAATGGATCCTGCTTTAGTCGAAAAATATCGACTTTCACAGGGAGAAATTATTCCGGTAGGGCGAAAGTAATTAGAGATCTACAAGAACTTCCTCAAAACCTTTTGTGCTGAATTTCCCCATGCTGCCGTCTTCTTTAGCATATATAAAAAATACATCTACATCGTCCAAGTTTTCAAGCAGCTGTTTGGAAGCTTCCAGCCCCATAGCCATGAAGGTAGTTGCATAGGCATCGGCCAGGGCACAGTTTTCGGCAAGCACAGAAGCACTAAGCACATCACTTTTCTCGGCATGCCCGGTAAGAGGGTTTACAGTATGAACGTACATCTTTCCTGTTTCGGCATCGACTCTATTCTTGCGGTAATTTCCCGAAGTCGCC
Organism: Salinimicrobium sp.; assembly: GCA_049687615.1. Lineage (GTDB taxonomy): Bacteria > Bacteroidota > Bacteroidia > Flavobacteriales > Flavobacteriaceae > Salinimicrobium. Next base: position 7,390 of record JBAVJE010000156.1, read on the forward strand.
ATTGCACGGTCCAGGAGCTTTACGCCGGCCGTTAAAGTACGCTCTGCTTTCGTTTGTCCAGGATCATCAATACCTACAAGCCAGGCGGCCTCTTTTTCAGGATTATTTCCCTTTGCTAAAAGTTCACCCCCTATTTCGACAAGATAATTTTTGACATTCCGGGATTCCAAAAAATGACCTATAAGATCTACGGTATAACCTTTGGCAACTGCATTAAAGTCGAGATAAACTTTAGGTGTTGTCTTAGTTACCCTTCCTTCCGAAGAAATTTTAATTTTATCAATGCCCACATACTGCATAAGGGAATCGAGGGTACTGGTATCTACTTCAACTAAAGGTTTTTCGGGACCAAATCCGTAGAAATTCACAAGATTGCCAACGGTAGGATCAAAGTACCCGCCGCTTTTACGATTCACCTCTTCAGAAATAAGGAAGACATTTCTAAAGAGCGTATCAACTATCACGGCTTCACCCCTATTGAGCCGGGAAATATCGGAAGTTTCCCGGTAAGTACTCATCGATTGGTTTACCCTCTCAAAAATGGAATCCAGGGCAGGTTTTAAATCCAGCTCGTTTTTGGAAAAATAAGTAATATGATAAGTAGTCCCTAATGCTTTTCCTGCAACCTTTTTGGCAGTTTCCTCTCCCGAATCACATGATAATAAGGTGAAAGAAAAAATGACAAAGAGGAGAAGACTATATCTTTTGTAAACCATTATAATTGACAACATAATTTTCGGAAGAATTGACCGGAAGTTTATAATCTTTTGAATTGGCCAGCCCTACACCGGCGTAATAAGTGATGGCGTCGAATGTTTGCGCATGTTGCTTGATGGTCTCCAGGAAAATCATATCAACTTCCCGGGGATCGTGAGGATATTCAATTGCCCTAACGATCACGAAATGCACCTTCTTATCTTTAAGTGCCACAAATTGCGGATCTTTTTTGAATTCACTGTTTACTCCAAGAAACTCAAAACCCTGTTCCTCGAGATCTTTTCCTACGATATTCATCGCGAGATTGTGTAATTCCTGTGAAGTAAGATCGGCCATGCTGTAAAGTTACATTTATTACACCTTTAAAAAAAGGCAAAAAAAACAGCCATCTCAAGGATGGCTGTTTTCATATTTTATAGAGGCATTTTTATCCTCCAAAGTCGTCAAACCGAACGTTCTCTGGTGGCACACCAAAATCTTCGGTCATCTTCTCTACCGCTTTGTTCATCAACGGAGGTCCACAGAAATAGAATTCTATATCCTCGGGTGCATCATGATGAGAAAGATAATTATCGATCACCACCTGGTGAATGAAACCAACAAAACCATCTCCTTCTCCTTCAATTCCGTCTTTTACTTTCCAGTTGTCTTCTTCTAAAGGTTCAGAAAGAGCAATGTAGAACTTAAAGTTAGGGAAATCTCTTTCCAAAGCCCTAAAGTGCTCGGTGTAGAACAATTCTCTTTTAGAACGACCACCGTACCAGTAAGTTACTTTTCTTCCGGTTTTAAGGGTTCTGAACAGGTGATAAAGATGCGAACGCATAGGAGCCATTCCGGCACCACCACCTACGTACATCATTTCGGCATCACTGTGGTTGATAAAGAATTCTCCATAAGGCCCAGAAATAACTACTTTATCACCTTCTTTACAGTTAAAGATAAATGAGGAAGCTATTCCAGGATTTACAGTCATCCAGTCATTTTTAGCACGGTCCCATGGCGGAGTAGCCACACGAACGTTCAGCATGACCCTTCTTCCTTCGGCAGGATAAGAGGCCATAGAGTATGCTCTTTCAACCACTTCAGGATTCTTCATCACAAGAGGCCAAAGGTTAAAATTATCCCACTCCTGCTTAAATTTATCAGGTTCTCCCGGGTGTTCTTCAGGATGCGCGGTGATATCCATATCCTGATATTTCACCTCACATTTAGGAATCTCGATTTGGATATAACCACCTGCTTTGTAGTCCATATCTTCGGGAAGTTCCACCACAAATTCCTTAATAAAGGATGCTACGTTGTAGTTACTAACTACAGTAGCTTCCCATTTCTTGATCCCAAATACTTCTTCGGGAATGGTGATCTTCATATCCTGCTTTACCTTAACCTGGCAACCTAAACGCCAGCCATCGGCAATCTCTTTTCTTGTAAAGTTTGGTTCTTCAGTAGGAAGGATACTTCCACCCCCTTCAGAAACAATACACTTACACTGGATACAGGTTCCCCCTCCACCACAGGCAGAAGGAAGGAATAACTTGTTTTCTCCTAGTGTTGAAAGCAAGGTTCCACCGGAACTAACTTCCAAATCTTTTTCTCCGTTAATATTGATTTTCACCGGGCCCGAAGGGACCAATTTGGCTTTTGCCGTCAACAGGATGGCCACCAACAGTAAGATCAATATTAAAAATACAACGACACTTGCTATAATTATTTCCATTGCTTCTCTTTATATTTTGATTCCCATAAAACTCATGAACCCAAGGGCCATAAGTCCTGTGATGATAAATGTAATCCCAAGACCTTTTAAAGGAGCGGGTACATTTGAGTAGGTGATTTTTTCCCTGATGGCAGCAATTCCAAGTATCGCTAAGAACCAGCCAACACCACTTCCAAGACCATAGGTAACAGCTTCACCAATTCCTCCAAAATTCTTTTGTTGCATGAAAAGAGAACCTCCAAGGATGGCACAGTTTACCGCGATCAACGGAAGAAAGATTCCCAGAGCACCATAAAGGGCCGGCGCGAATTTCTCAACCACCATTTCAACGAGCTGCACCATGGCCGCAATTACGGCGATGAACATGATAAAACTTAGGAAACTAAGATCTATAGTTGCGTATTCTTCTCCCAGCCACTTTAAAGCCCCCGGTTGAAGAAGATAATTATCGAGTAAGAAGTTGATTGGCACAGTGATCGCCAAAACGAAGATCACAGCCGAACCTAAACCAACGGCAGTTTTTACGGTTTTAGATACCGCAAGGTACGAGCACATTCCAAGGAAATATGCAAAGATCATATTCTCTATGAAGATACTTCGTACGAATAAATTTAAATATTCCATGAGTAATTTTTTTGCTGTTATGCTTCAATCAGTTTACGGTTTCTTGACCTTTGTACCCAAATAATGATCCCCACGATAATAAGGGCCATAGGTGACAAAAGCATCAAACCGTTATTCTCATATCCAATCGAATAAAGTCCTGTAGAATCTGCAATGGTTGCAGCTTTATGACCCAAGACTTCGTAACCGAATAATTTTCCGGAACCGAGCAATTCTCTAAAGAAAGCCACGATGATAAGAATAAGTCCATATCCGGCACCGTTTCCAATACCATCCAACAACGACTTGTAAACTCCATTTCCTAAAGCAAAAGCTTCAAGACGTCCCATCACGATACAGTTGGTAATAATAAGACCAACGAAAACTGAAAGTTGCTTACTCACATCGTAGGCATAAGCCTTAAGAACCTGGTCAACCAGAATAACGAGAGATGCAACAATAACAAGTTGAACGATGATCCTGATCCTGTTAGGAATCAAATTACGTATCAGGGAAACGATCATATTAGAAAATGCCAATACTGCGATTACGGCCAAAGCCATTACTATGGCAGGCTCCAACTGTACGGTGATCGCTAAAGCAGAACAAATACCCAATACCTGCACGGTAATAGGGTTATCATCGTTCAATGGATCAGACAGTAATTTCCTGTTAGCTTTTGAAAAGAAAGCCTCTTTTTCTTCCGAATCTGAAAGAAAAAGCACCATCGCCTTCTTTTTTTCTTCTTTTAAAACCTCAGCAGATTGCTCAGGTTTGTTATTTATTTCCTGTGCCATAATTCTTATCGATTTGCAAGGTTAACATCAGTTTGTTTTTCTAGGTAAGGAAGATAATGGCGTAATCTTTCGGAGATCATATCAGAAACCCCTTCACTAGTAATGGTCGCTCCAGAGATCGCATCGATTTTACTGTCATCCTTAGATTCACCGGCGGTTCCTTTTACAATAGAAATTCCGACAAAATTTCCGTTAGCATCATAGACTTTTTCATCATCGAACCTGTGTCTGAACCAATCCTGGGTAATTTCACCTCCAAGACCTGGTGTTTCTCCTTTATGGTCAAAAACAGCCCCTTCTATGGTATTGATATCATCTTTTAGAGAAACATATCCCCAAATGGCATCCCAAAGACCTTTCCCGCGAAGAGGAATAATGTAATATTTTTCTCCCTGTATATCGGCGATATATAGAGGGAAAAATTGCTCATCTGCGGGTTTTCTAAGTTCTTTTGACAAATCGATCTTAAAGGCATCAACAGTTTCATCTACGCTACCATCTGCTCTAAGAGTAATACTTTCGGTAATATATTCCTTAAAGTATTGAGGAGCCAGGTCTCTGGTGAGCGGCACTCTTGACCCGTCCTGATCAACAGAATCAATTCCAACCGTAGTCAAAATGTTCTGCATCTTTTCTTTTCTCACGTTCTCATTTTGGATAGGTTGTAGTGAAGTGGCGGTAAAGGCCAGCACTACTCCTACCACGATCACCATAACTGCGGCGAAAATGAAAGTATAAGAGTTTGAATTCGTTCTATTTACTGTTTTCTCTTCCATAACTAAACTACAGTTTCAACTTGTGGATTGATTCCTTCTTTTTTTCTTTTTAGTCTGCGTTTGACGTTACCTTGAATCACATAGTGATCAATAGTTGGTGCAAAAACATTCATAAGAAGAATGGCTAACATCACTCCTTCAGGATAAGCAGGATTGAAAACCCTAATCATGATGGAGAAGAATCCAATAAGGAATCCATAGATATATTTACCTTTATAAGTTTGTGCAGCCGACACAGGATCGGTCGCCATAAACACAATTCCAAACATCAAACCTCCAACTACAAGGTGATTATACCAGGCGAAATTTGTCAAACCATTTCCTTCTATTCCAAGTGCAGGAAGAGCGTTAAAGATAAGTCCCATTACTGCTGCTCCTACAACGGCGCTAAGCATGATTCTCCAGCTTCCCACTTTCGTGAAAATAAGGAATAAAGCTCCAAGAATAATTAATGCTGCTGAGGTTTCAGAAACAGACCCCGGAATTAAACCAAGGAACATATCCATTGTGCTGTACCCCACTTTTTCATTGGCAGCCAAAGTATTTAATATAGTTTCCCCAGAAACTGCATCCAGTTTTGGCGCATTCATCACCCAAACCGCATTACCAGACATATAAGTAGGGTAGGCAAAAAAGGCAAATGCACGAGCTGTTAGCGCAGGATTCAAAATATTCATCCCTGTTCCGCCAAAGGCTTCTTTTCCAATAATTACAGCGAAAACAACAGAAATTGCAACCATCCATAGAGGCATAGTCACAGGCAGAATCATAGGAATTAAAATACCTGTAACAAGGTATCCTTCATTCACATCGTGCCCTCTAAAAACAGCAAACGCGAATTCAATTCCCAAACCTACGGCATAGGAAACTACAATCATTGGGAGGATCTTCATAGCTCCTAGCCCAAATGCTTCCCAAAAATCAACAGCCTCTCCGGGATTGATTTGTCTCAGGTACTGGTATCCATTGTTCCACATACTAAATAAAAGTACTGGAAGCAAAGCGATCACAACCGTGATCATTACCCTTTTCAAGTCTACCGCATCCCTTACATGGGCTCCTTTGCGGGTAGTATGATTTGGGGTAAACAAGAAAGTATCGATCGCATTAAATGCAGGAGAATACTTTTCATATTTCTTCCCTTTACCAAAGGGTTCTTTGAATTTATCTAATTTTTGTCTAATCCATTCCATAGTAAACCGTTTATCCAACTTCTGTGATCATTAAGTCTAAGCCTAATCTAATTATTTCCTGAGCTTCAAGTTTTGAAGTATTCACATAATCTATCAGTGCAAAATCTTCGGGAGCTACTTCGTAGATTCCAAGATTTTCCATTTTTTCAATATCCCCCGCCATACAGGCTTTTAATAACTGCATAGGGAAAATATCCATCGGCATTACTTCTTCCATTTCTCCTGTTACAACAAGAGCTCTTTCCTCACCGTGCAGGTTTGTATTGACATCGTATTTTTTCTTCGGAAACATCCAGGCCAAAGAAGTACGCGAATTAGAAGGAATATTGTTATAGAAAAACGGCATCCAACCAAACATTCGGTAATTATTTCCTTCCGGAATCAAAGTCAATTCATTGGGATAAAACCCGATGTATTGTCCATTGCTTAGCTCTTGCCCGGTCAAAACATCTCCTGAAATAATACGCACGTCAGTGTCGTTAACCTGCCCAATAAGCTCAGAAATATTTGCCCCTATTTTGGTACGGAAGTACTTTCGGTCTTTTGCCTCAGTCCCGGCCACCATAAGTGTGCGAACAGCATTGAATTTTCCGGTAAGGAAAAGCTCGCCAATGGTCGCCACATCTTCAGGATTTACCACCCAAACTCTCTCTCCTATATTAATAGGATCGATATGATGGATCTGTACGCCCACATTTGAAGCGGGATGCGGCCCTGAAACCTGATGCAATTCAACATTTTTGAGACCGCTAAAAGCCGAACTTCCTTTTTCATAAGAAAGATGAACTTTCCCCGCAGTAAGTTTTGTCAAAGCATTCAAGCCTGCCTGGAAAGCATCCATCCTGTCTTTCAGAATGAATTCAACATCTGCAGAAAGCGGCGCGGTGTTCATCGCAGACACAAAGATAGCTTTTGGAGTATCTTTAGGGTCAGCGACAATATCATAAGGCCTTTGGTTAATAAAAGCCCATGCCCCACTGCTGAGAATTTTCTCCTTTACAGCGTCAGCCTCAGATTTTAACGGATCAAGAACACCGAAATCACGGTAAGTATCATTGGCATCTGCCTCGATAATCACCTCAATAATCCGGCGCTTTTCAGCGCGTTTAATTTCTTTTAGCGTACCGCTTACAGGAGAAGTAAACCTGACAGATTCGGTATATTTTGAGAAGAAAATTTCATCTCCGGCTTGTACTTTAGCCCCTTCCTTCACCACCATTTTCGGCACCACAGAGTGAAAATCCGGCGGTTTTATTGCGAAGGTTTTAGAGCGAGGCGCTTCAACCAGGGTTTTTTCTGCCTCCCCTTTGAGTCGTAGAGTTATTCCTCTTTTTATTCTAATGTCGTTTGACATAGGATGGAGTGTTAAAATATGTTTAAAATCGTGCAAATTTATGCATTTTCGGCCGACACTTCCCAACGAATGAACAATTAATTTCCCCGTTTTACCTGTTAAAAAACGGCGAATCATGACGCTAATCACTTTTTGAGTATCTTTAGATTTTATTTGAGTGCATGAAGACAATTTTTACCCTCCTCTGTATCTTTTTTTCTTTTGGCCAGATGGCGGCACAGGCAATTGTAGAAGTGCCGCCGCCAAATTATATACGTACCGTTATCTTCAACGACGGCAGCGGCTACAGCCAGACGCCCATTATTCGCCTGGGCCAAAACCTCAAACTTGAATTTGATGACATCATTGGAGACGAGGCCAATTACTATTATACTATCGAGCATTTTGATTATAACTGGCAACCATCTCAACTCGCAAAATCTGAATATCTGGAAGGTTTTGACAACATCAGGATCAACAATTATTCAAACTCTTACAATACGCTGCAACTGTATTCTCATTACATCCTCAAGATCCCCAATGAAGACACACAAGCATTGAAGGTGACAGGCAATTATATGCTCAAGATTTGGAATGAGAAGAAAGAGTTGGTCTTTTCTCGCAAGTTCATGATATATGAACCACTTACCCAGGTGAGTGTGGTGGTAAAGAAATCAAGGGAAGTCAAGCTTATACACTCTAAACAGGTAGTCAACTTTGAAGTAAGCTCCCCCGATTTTATCATTAGAAAACCCGAAGAATCTGTCCAGGCTGTAATTCTTCAGAACAATAATCTTAAAACCGCCATTTATAACATCCAGCCACAGTATAATCTTGGCAATACTCTTGTTTATAAATACGACCAGCAAACTTCATTTTGGGCAGGAAATGAATACCTCAATTTCGATAGTAAAGACCTTAGATCTGCTACCGTCAAAATAAAGTATATCGACGTGGAGGAGCTCTACCATCATTATCTCTTTGCCGATCATATAAGGGCATTTGACCCCTATACCTATAACCCCGACATCAACGGGAATTTTGTAGTAAGAACCATGCAAGGTAATAATCCGGCTATCGAGGCCGGTTATGTCTGGACTCATTTCGCTTTGGAAACATCTGAACCTCTTGATGGTGGTGAGGTATACCTTTACGGCAAATTCAACAATTTTATTCTTGATGAAAGCACCAGGATGAAGTTCAATCCTTCTACAGGAGCTTATGAAACCGCCCGTCTTTTTAAGCAGGGTTATTATGATTATAAATATGTTTTTCTTCGGAAGGACGGAATTCTTGACGAAGGCTTTATCAGCGGAAATTTCGTGAGCACCGAAAATGAGTACACCGTTCTCATCTATTACCATCCGCCGGGTGCCCGGTACTCAAGGATCATAGGACTAGGGAATCAAAACTCCCGTACTATTTCGAATTAAAATATATTTAGGAGTGAAATTTTTATCGCATGGACCAGGATAAGAAATTAAAACCTGAGGGTAAACTAACCGTTTTTCCCAAAATCAAAAAAGAGAGACACGAGCTCAAATATCGAAGCACGGTTTGTCTTAACTGCCAACACCCGCTGGATATAAGTGACGAATTCTGTCCCAACTGCGGGCAGTTGAACAGCACAAAAAAGCTTGCTTTTAATGACTTTTTCAACGAGTTCTTTGCCGGTATTCTTTCCTATGATTCCAGATTCTATAGAACCCTGGGGGTATTACTTTTTAAACCGGGTAAAATCTCCAAAGATTATATTGAAGGTAAAAGAGTGCGCTATGCGAATCCGTACCGATTTTATTTAAGCGCTTCGATCATATTCTTTCTATTGTGGAACTTCCCGCAAGACTTCAACAATCTAAACACTCCTACGATTGGCCCACAAAGCCAAGAAGAGAAGGCCGAGATGGATTCCGTGATCACAGCAGAAAGAGTAAACAATGCTGAATTCGACTCCCTCCTAAAAAATAACACCCTTGCGGCTAATTTGGTGGAAAAAAGCCTGACCAGAGATACTGTCAAAACAAAAAAGGACGTCTATTTACCCGAGGCTCAATTAGACACCATGTCTTTTTTTGAGAGGCTTGGGAAAAAAGGAATCATCTTTTTTGATCATTATGAGACCACAAAAATGGAAAACCCCGATGTGGCGCTTGATAGTTTAAAGTACGAGAATACCCCCTTAAATCACTGGATTTACAAAAAAACGGTAGACATTCACATTTTCTTAAACAATCCCGGACTCTTTCTAAGCTATTTTGTGAGCAAATTACCGTTCATTATCTTTTTCTACCTTCCGGTATTCGCGCTGTTCATATGGCTACTCTATTTACGCAGGCCTTTCACCTATATGGAGCACCTCATCTTTACCTTTCACAATCAAACCACCTGGTTTGTCGTGTTTGGAGCGGCTATACTACTGGACTGGATCTTTCAAACAGAATGGATACAGGGCTTCTCTATGCTGGTATTTTTGTTTTATCTCTATAAGGCCTTCCGAAGATTTTACGGACAGGGGAGAGTTAAAACCATTTTAAAGTTTATTATTATCAATATAATATTCTTTACTTTAGCCATAGTCGCAACCTTTTTTTCATTGCTTGCGTCCTTTGCGATTTATTAAAGATGATACAACAAGTCACCAGAGGCATAAAGATCTCAATAGAGACCAACTTCGAAGGCACATTCTATAAGAATTACAGAGTGCATTTTGCCTTTGGCTACAGGATTACCATAGAAAATCAAAGTAAGGATTCAGTTCAACTCACTTCCCGTTTCTGGAAAATTAAAGATGCTTTAAATCACACAGAGATTATTGAAGGTGAAGGCGTAATCGGCAAAAAACCGGTTATAAAACCTGGAGAATCCCATACCTACAAAAGCGGCTGCCTGCTCACCTCGCCTTTTGGGGCAATGAGCGGATTCTATAGCATGATCAATTTCACTTCAACCCGTAAGTTCAGGGTAGTCATTCCTTCCTTTAAATTAAGCGCCCCATTTGCCCTTAATTAATACGATGTTCTGCTGCAAGATTTGAAAAGGTTCAATAATTACCTTCCAAAAATGCCTTTTTTGATCATCATTTGGAAGATCCCTTCCTGAGTTATTTTGAATCACATCCAAACTTCTTCGGAAAATGACATTTTTGACACCTCTCCGGTAACCAAATTTTTATAGTAAAATTTGATCTTTCCTTTAAAGTGCACTATTTGTGAAACACTCAATGTTTTCACGAACCCACGGTCCATAATGATATCCAGATTTTCATCACCAATCCCTGCGGAAGTATGAAACTCCAGCAGATTTTCCGGCTGCAGTTCGTTTTTTCTTCTGAAGTCTAAAAACCAGCTTTCCCTAAGTTGTTTCATCTCTTCGGAATACAACGGCGATGAGGACCATATGTGCGGCTGAAGCGGCAGATTTCTAAAATGGCTTTTTTCACCATCCCATACGAGCTCAAAGAACATCAGCCCCTGTTGCCAATCTAAAGCGACGATGGTAAAAGGTTCAATTTCCGAAAAATCATAATCTTCTGTTGCTTTTTGAAAATCTTCCGCAGCCAAAAGATGTTTTACCACCACTCCCCTGCTCAGTCTATACCGGGATTTTCGAAAATGTTTTTTAAATCCGCCGTTCAAGAGACATACCCCCCGCTTTTGCTCACTCAATCCCAGCCAGGTGCCTCCGGCAAGAACATCCTTTGGAAAAAGCATTTTTTGACCCTCTTCGTGATAAAATTTTGGAGGCAAAGTTTCCCTTCCCGGCGCCTCATCACGGTTGGAAGTGATCACGAAACCTCTTTTATCATATGGAAGAGGTGTTAAAGTTACAGTGCACATATTATGAAAATCATAAGAAACAGCAGAAAATTCCCGAAATTTTACCTAAAGTTCAGTAACATTTAGGGAATCCAAAATACTTTTAATTTATTTACCTTTACAAGAATTAGTTTTAAATCCAAAAAAATACAAATAATTATGGGAAAAGGCGTTTTTCAGGTTCCAACAGCTATTAATGAACCGGTGAAATCTTATGCCCCGGGAAGTCCCGAAAGAGAGGCAGTACTAAAGGCTTATAAAGAATTATATAATTCTAAGAAAGAAGTTCCGCTATACATTGGGAGTGAGGAGATAAAAACCGGGGACACTGCTCCAATGAACCCTCCTCATGATCATCAACATCAGCTTGGAGTTTATCATAAAGCCTCAAAAGAACATGTTGAAAAAGCGATTGAGACCGCTTTGGAGGCCCGTGAAAAGTGGGCTAATTTGGAATGGGAGCAGCGTGCAGCTGTATTTTTAAAAGCGGCAGATTTGATCGCCGGGCCATACCGATACAAGATCAATGCGGCAACCATGATAGGTCAGTCCAAAAATATTTTTCAGGCAGAAATTGATGCTGCCTGTGAATTAATCGACTTCCTGCGCTTCAACGTAGAATATATGACCCGTATTTACGAGGAGCAACCCGAATCTTCGGCCGACGCATGGAACAGATTGGAATATAGACCCTTAGAAGGTTTTATTTATGCGGTGACTCCGTTTAACTTTACCGCGATTGCCGGTAACCTTCCTTCAGCCCCGGCTCTTATGGGTAATGTTGCGGTTTGGAAACCAAGTGACTCACAGGTGTATTCTGCCCAAGTGATCATGGAAGTATTTAAAGAAGCCGGTTTGCCAGATGGTGTGATTAATATGATCATGGGAGATCCAAAAATGATCACAGATGTTATCCTTGAAAATCGTGATTTCGCAGGACTTCATTTTACGGGAAGCACCACTGTTTTTAAAAATCTATGGAAACAAATTGGAGATAATATTCACAATTATAGATCTTATCCACGAATTGTAGGCGAAACAGGTGGGAAAGATTTCATCATCGCCCATCCAAGTGCAAGACCAAAACAGGTTGCGACTGCCATTTCCCGCGGAGCTTTTGAATTCCAGGGACAAAAATGCAGCGCTGCTTCCAGGGCCTACATCCCTAAAAGCATGTGGGAAGAAGTGAAGAATTACGTGATAGAAGATTTAAAGTCGTTCAAAATGGGATCTCCCGAAGACATGAGCAATTTTATTACTGCTGTAATTCATGAAGCTTCATTTGATAAGCTGGCTAAATACATTGACGCTGCCAAAAACGATAGTGATGCCGAAATTATAGCAGGTGGAAACTATGATAAGTCCAAAGGTTACTTCATTGAACCCACCGTAATTCTGACTTCAAATCCTAAGTACAACACTATGTGTACTGAACTTTTTGGACCGGTACTTACCGTTTACGTTTACGAAGATGATCAATGGAATGAAACCCTTAAACTGGTAGACGATTCTGAATATGCTCTCACAGGGGCTGTTTTATCACAAGATCGTTATGCTGCCGCCGAAGCAACTAAAGCTTTGCAAAACGCAGCCGGGAACTTCTATATCAACGACAAACCTACCGGAGCGGTTGTGGGGCAACAACCATTTGGAGGTGCCAGGGGAAGCGGAACCAACGACAAAGCAGGTTCGATTTTGAACCTTTACCGTTGGATTTCTCCACGAACCATCAAAGAGACATTTGTTACTCCAACAGATTACAGATATCCATTCCTGGGAGAATAAAAAATCCCATAAATGATGACATAAGACCGCCCAAAAGGGCGGTCTTATTTTTTTTGTAAGAAAAAAATTCAGGACTAGAAAATTACCCCAAAATCCCCTAAAAATTTAACATAAAACCCGGGGTTTTTGCCATATAATTCTGACATCTAAAATGTGAATTTTTATTAATTTAATATAATTCTGGTTTTTAATAGGTTATAACCCTCATTTTACCGATAAGAAGAAAAACTGTCATAAAATAGCTGTAAATTAGACTGTTAGATGTCTCCTGGCCAGAGCATTAAAACTCCCCCCTCTACAGTCAATTATTAAACCAGCTGATTATGGTTAAAAAACTACTTCTCTTAAAAGTCGCGATCTTCTGGCTCTTTACTCTAAGTACTGTAGTGGGTTACGGGCAGTGTCCTACTTCTGTTGATGTAACTGCAAATTCAGGTACGACTATTTGTGCGGAGGACTCAATTACTTTTACTGCCAATCTTACTGGTGGAGTTAATCCTCTATACCAATGGCAAATTAATGGACTGAATATTTCAAATGCCGCAGGGCAGACTTTCACAACAAGTGATGTAAATAATGGTGATAAAGTTAGGGTTGTGGTAAAGAGCAGCACTGAAACATCATGTGTTACGAATAGTGAATTTATTACAGTAACCGTAAATCCAAAGCCTTCTGTAACCACAGCAAACACGGCAACAATATGCAGTGGCGCCAGTCCAAACATTTCTTTGACAGCCTCTACA
>JBAVJE010000157.1:0-2568 GCA_049687615.1 Salinimicrobium sp.
CTGTGGAAAACCTGCTCTATCTTCTGTTATTTTTCAAGATCCTCAAAAAGGATTTTTTGAAATTTCTCAAAAAGTCTCCAATAAGCGTAAAAATGAGCTTGACCACATTTTTCCTAGCTTCGCTTGCAATGGCCTTTGTAATGTCAAACCTCGGAATTATTATGCGGCAAAAATCAATGGTGATGTATTTCCTGTTCTTTGTGATTTACTATTATCTCGCTCAGAAGAAGTATGACAGGTTCATTAGGTTGAGGCATCTTCAAAAGATGAAGGGGAAAGAAATGGAAGCTTCTATTTGATTAAGAGACGCATGGCATAGGGAGTATGTTAATATGCAGAGGAAAATTAAAATTTCTAATCACAGGTAATTAAAGGACTTTCAAATTAATTTGCGAATCCCAAAATAACAATAAGATGAATGGAGCATTAGTAATATCCATGGATTTTGAACTACTATGGGGGGTGTTCGATAAGGTGAATTGGATAGAGAAGAAGGAATATTTTCTGAATACCAGAAAAGTAATCCCTCAAATCCTTCAGTTGTTTGAAAAGTATGAAATCTCCTGTACATGGGCTACAGTAGGAATGTTATTTAATGAGAACTGGGAGGAGTGGAGTCAGAATATTCCAGAGGTCTTGCCGGAGTATGAGAATAAGAAACTTTCTGCTTATAGCTATGGAGCATCCATTAAAAGTAAAGAAACTGAAGAGCTATGTTTCGCACCTGATCTTATAAAGCAAATTAAAGAAACGTTGGGTCAGGAAATTGGAACACATACGTATTCTCACTTTTACTGTCTGGAGCCGGGTCAAACACTAGAAAGCTTTAGAGCAGATCTGGTGAGGTCCAAGGAAATGGCAAACAAAATGGATATTAATCTAAAATCCCTTGTCTTTCCAAGGAATCAATATAACAAAGGCTATTTGGAAGTGTGCAAGGAAACTGGTATACAGACGGTAAGGACAAATCCAGAAGTCTGGTATTGGAAGAATACGCAGAAAGATAGTCTTCAGCAGAAGATCTTTAGGACCGGAGATGCATATCTTGGTAGGAATAACAAATCCTATAAAGACATACCTCATTTAATCCCCGGGTTATGGGGTCAAAAAGCCAGTAGGTTGCTGCGGCCAAACAGCAGTAAAAGGTTTTTGGATAAAAAACGCTTACAAAGGATCCAGTCTGAAATGAATAAAGCGGCAAAGAACCGGGAAATTTATCATCTTTGGTGGCATCCTCACAATTTTGGTGGTAATCCTGAGAAAAACCTTCAAGATCTTGAAATGATTCTTGGCCATTACAAAACCTGTAAGGAAAAGTATGCTTTTGAATCATTAAATATGTACACTTTAAATAGACGGGAATTAAGGAAGTATGAATAATATCATTTCTATTATCATTCCTACTTTTAATAGGGCTAATAGTCTTCCATATGCTGTAAAAAGTGTCTTGGAGCAGACCGCTCCTAACTGGGAACTTGTTATTGTCGATGATGGCTCGACAGATGATACTCAGAAGATTTTAAAGGAATACCTAGGTAAAGAAAGGATCAATTATCATTTCCAGGAAAATTCTGGAGTTTCGATTGCCAGAAACAAAGGTGTCGAACTGAGTCGTGGAGATTACGTCATTTTTCTTGATTCAGATGACCATTTTTATCCCGACCTTATTTCAAATCTGAATGAAATTAAGTTTGAAAATTATGATCTCATATGTTGGCAAGTCTCTAAAATAATAGATGGCAAACCTTCCTTGTGGAAACCGCAAAAGCTTGAGAAGATTTATAACAATATTATCGCGAGTTTTCTGGCCGGGAGTATATGTTATAAGAAAGATTTGCTTTTAAAAGTAGGTGGATTTGATCCGGAAATGAACTTTGGAGAAAATTATGAGCTGGGAATCAGAATCTCGAATCTTCCGGGGTTAAGGACTAAAGTCATTCATCAACCTTTCCTGGTTTATAGCATCAACAGTACGGATAGGACAAGTAGTACTAATTTCAATAAAACCTCCTCAAACTTAAGACTCCTTCGTAAGCATAACGACTTGTATAAAAAAGACCGCTTATCACTTTCCAGACTATTATACCAGGTTGGTTTTCTTTATGAAAGTCGGGGAAAAAGTGCTTTGGCATTAAGTTATTACAAAAGAGCCGTTAAAATAAGACCAATCTATTTTAAAGCTTTTTTAAAAACTTTCTATTTAGGGATTACCTCCTTTTTTAAAAATTAAATTTTATAATATAGTCTTTAAGAGGCGAAATGCCTTTAAAGGCTGATTCTTTTTCAGGTAGATAAGAAAAAGGCTCTTATTAATATTTTTGATTAAAGAGGTAAAATGTCTGACCATACTAAGGTCATTGTCCTGCTTATAAAATTCTTCCAATTTTTTATAGGTAAGAATTTTAGATATGGATTTGCTCTCTTTCATTTTTCCAGACCATATACCAGCTGTATGCCTCCTGTAAAAAGAAGGCATAATATTCTTAATAAAACCAGCTTCCCCATAATTTCCAAGGAGGCTTATTAAAAAACTATCCATATTAATAACTTCTACCATCTCTTTTGGGA
>JBAVJE010000158.1:0-2254 GCA_049687615.1 Salinimicrobium sp.
ATCGCTGCAAACAAGGAAGTGCTCACCCTGGAAGAAGCCTGCCAGTACACCGGAATCTCAAGAGGTTATATGTACAAGCTTACTGCGGCAGAAAAAATACCGCATTCTAAACCCAGTGGCAAGATGATCTATTTCGAGCGATCAAAGCTGAATGCCTGGCTCCTGAGAAATCCTAAATCTTAAGATTATGAACGGCTATGAATTCTCCCGCATATGGTTTGATTTCAGCTTTGTGAATTCCGGTAAGGTAAAGCCGGTCCATACTGCTATTTATTTTTTTGCTATAGAACGCTGCAATCGGCTGGGGTGGAAAGAAGAATTTGGTTTCCCAACGGATCTGGCGATGGAAGCCCTGGGCATCAAAAATTACAAAACCTACATCCGGGCGCTACAAGATCTTGTGGACTGGGGATTTATTGGATGGATTGAAAGAAGTAGTAATCAGTATACTGCTAATGTCATTGCTTTGGTAAAAAATACCAAAGCACCATCCAAAGCATTGGACAAGGCAATGTCCCAGCAGTGTACAAAGCAAGTCCAGAGCATTGCTAGTATAAATAAACAATTAAACCATAAACCAATAAACCATAAAACCTTTTTTAAAAAGCCATTATTAAAAATTGAAAAAAATGAAATTCCTGAAAATTGCCTGGGCCATTACCAGTGGGCACTAAAATTCCAGGAGTTATTTCTGAAAAACTTAAAAAACAAAGGCGCGCCTCTAAAAAAAACAGAAATGGCAAGTTTCGAGGATTGTGTAAAGCCCCTTCGGCTGATGATAGAAAAAGATGGGGTTTCAGAAAGCCAGTTACAGCTGGCCTATGAACTGCTTAACGGGCCGGATGAGTTCTGGAAAGGAATTATCCTGGACACCAAAAAACTTCGGCAGAAAATAGGCCAACTGATCGCCCAGGCTAAAAAGCCGCTTCAAACAGAACACAGGGATCAAAGGGTCCGACAAAAAATAAAAAGCTATGATTAATTCACCGATAAAAATCCGTTCAGCACAACTGGTTCCTCCGACAGAATCGGGTATAAACCAATGCCTGATCAGTAAACAACTTTTTTGGAGGCTATTTCGCAATCTAGCCCCAGGTTTTAAGATCAAGCCGGAAAATGAAAAAATAATATTTACCATTTTCCGCTATTTTTTGCTCCAACCGGATTTCAATGCCTGCGGAATAATCAAGAATAAACCGAGCCTTGATAAAGGGCTGTTGGTCTATGGAGACTACGGAGTAGGCAAATCCACTCTTTTTGATATCATTCATGAGGTAGGAAAGCAAATTGTCACTCGTACCCAGAATACTCAGCTTTGGTTCCCGCGCATCTCTACGATCAATATGGTTACCAGGTACTATGAAGCTCAAAAAGATCCTGCAAGCAATTTTAAGCTCGAAAATTACTACCGCGGAAAATTATACCTGGACGACCTGGGGAAAGAAGACAAAGCTTATAACCGGGAAGAGCTCATCGGAAAGTTGCTTTTTGAAAGACATCGCCGGAAACTAAAAACCTTTGTAACCACGAATGAAAATCCATCGGCTATAGCAATCCGATATGGAAATCATATTGGAGACCGATTACCGGAAATGTTCAATATCATCAAGTGGGAAGGAAGTAGTTGGAGGGAATAAGTGACCTTAGTTTAATTACTAAGAAGGTCCTCACCACATTTTCCACGACAGCGCAAAAGCTTCGTCTTAGGAAAAAGAGGTTCGTCCGGAAAGCGGATTTGGAAGTAAGCCAAAAATGGTTCCGGTTAAATTCAGCTTTAAAGAAGAAAAGTTGAATTACAGGTTATCGAATACTAAAAATATTTTGGCTTACCTCCGCACCTTCGATAAGGTTAAAATCAAAAAAAAGATGAAGGAAACGGTAATTAGTAATTCATGTAAAAAGGTCTCCGGAATAGTAAAGCAAGATGTGTCATTGTCATGACAAAACTTGCTTTACTCCCGGAGGTCGCAAAATCTTAAAAAAAAAAATGAAAAGGGAATACATCCAGATCCGCTGCTCGATCTACGAGAAGAAGCTGCTCAAAAGAAGAGCGGCAAGGGCAGGAATTTCCCTTTCAGAATATCTTCGGGCTGCTGCTTTTGAACGGAACATTGTAGAGCGCCTTAACCCGGAGCAATTGGAATATTACCAGATGCTGGTCCAATACAAAAACAACTTTGCCCGCATCAGCAATATGTTTAAAAAACGAGATCCCAAATTGGCTGCAACTGTAAGTCAGCTTGCGCAAGAAGTT
>JBAVJE010000159.1:0-3206 GCA_049687615.1 Salinimicrobium sp.
ATTGTGGAGTTCAACCGCCGACCCTTTGACTATGTAGTCCTTAAGGTTGAACAAGTCTGCCTCGCGCAGAATATTGACCCCCGTAAGATTTCCTCCCAGCTCTATTGATCCAGAAATGTAAAATATCTGGGTTTTAATTTGCGGCAGCGCTCCTCTCACCCGCTCATCCTGCTCCAAATATTTAATGATTGGTGCGGCATTATGGATTTTTTTCTGAATTTTTCGTGGCTTTACAGAGTGTACGATCTTCATTGAATTCACCAGTTCATTATACCTGTCAACGGGTTGCACCTTAGAAGGCTGAATTTCGTTATAAATGTGAATGTGCGGCGTCTGGTTGAGAATGAGATCATCCAACATGTGGTTGAGACCCGTCATAAAACTCACCAGAGTGATGTAAGAACCTATCCCAAAAGTCACCCCCAATGCAGCAATACTTGTTTGTTTAAGTTTACTGAACAAGTGCGTCCTGGCGATTTCGAGAAGTACCGAACTTTTCATTCTTCATCAGGTTTATATATCTCGATTTCACGGGTCAATCCTGATACTATTTCTATGGAATCCAAATTTTCAAGGCCGGTTTTCACTTCGATCTCCCCATTCTCTGTCTTCACTCTGTTCCCATTGATTAAAAATTTCTTCGGAATGACCAAAGCAGAATCTTTTTGACTAACAATGATGTTGGCTTCCCCCGACAGGCCTGGGTAAAGTACTTCTGGTTGCTCCTCAAAAAGGGCTTCTACAAGAAAGGTTTGGTTACGTTCATCTTTTTCAGGATATATTTTATTGAGTTTCGCCTTAAAAAGCCTGTCTCCATAAGCGTCCAAAGTTAGCAGGACCTGCTGTTCTTTCTTCAATTTCACAATATCCACCTCATCCACCAGCATTTCAATAACAAATTTGTCGGCATTTCCAATTGAGGCCAACGGCTGGTTAGTAGTCACAATTTCCCCCGGATTTTTCAGCAATGAATAAACCTTTCCGTTAATTTTACTTTTTACCGTAAAATCTGTGGCGTTGGTAGTAGATACTTTGTAATTATTTTCTGCCTGCCGCAACTGTGATTGCAGTTCGAGCCGGGTTCTGGAATACTTGTTCCGCAGCTGTTCAAGAATAGCCTGTGATGTTTCAAAAGCAAGCCGTTTACCTTCAAAACTGGATTTTGATCCAATTTGCTGGTCCCAAAGTTTTTTTTGCCTAAAGTAGTTGATAGAGTCATTGAGGTACTTTAATCTAGCCGCTTCAAGCTCTTCCTGCAATCCGCCCAGAACGGCAGCTTCTCCTACTAAGTTACGGCGGGCAAGTTCAACTGCTATTTTTGCATTCTCTTCGTTAAGCTTTGGATTGCTGTTAACGATTTGCACCAAAGCATCACCCTTTCTCACCTGCTCCCCTTCCTCTACCAGGTTTGCATCCACAATCCCGTTTACAACTGCGAAAGCCTGATAAAGACTATCCGGTTGCACAGTGACCGAAGAATATACAGACTCTGTAATTGCGGTCACCTTTGGGTAAATCTTTTCGGCACTTCTGTTGCACGAAATCAAAAGGATCAAAAAAAGGATTTTGAAGAGCTTGCTGTACATTTTAAGGCTTTGCTTAAAATTAAATGAAAAAGACAGGTTTTTGAATGACAATTATCATGTTGCATATCTTCATAAGATACTAACTTACAGAGAAGAACAGCAATCTTGTGATCTCAAAAAATAATTGTTATGAAAGATCTTATTAAAACTTTTTCAGAAATAAATATAGAGGATGTTCCAATGGTAGGTGGCAAAAATGCCTCTTTGGGAGAAATGTTCAATGAACTTTCTACGGAAGGAGTCCAGGTGCCCGATGGTTTTGCAACCACTTCAAAAGCTTTTAGACTTTTTCTGAAGAAAAATACAATCGACGAAAAGTTGCAGCAGCTCATGAAGGAGCTGGATCATAAAGAATATACCAATCTCGGGGAAAAAGCCACTAAGGCCCGGGATCTCATTTTAAATTCCAGTTTTTCCGAAGACTTTGCGCAAGCCATTGCAGAATTTTATAACAACCTGGGAGAGGGTAAAGAAATTCCGGTGGCGGTGCGGAGTAGCGCGACTGCCGAGGACCTGCCCCAGGCAAGTTTTGCTGGACAACACGACAGTTTCCTGAATATCACAGGGAAACAAGCTCTCCTGGAGGCGGTGAAAAAATGCTTTGCCTCCTTGTATACCGACAGGGCGATTAAATACCGGGAAGATCAGGGATTCAAACATGAAGAGGTCGCCCTTTCTGTTGGCGTTCAAAAAATGGTGCGTTCAGATTGCGGAAGTTCCGGGGTGGGCTTCACCATAGAACCCGAATCAGGTTTTACCAATGTGGTGCACCTCAGTGGCGTATGGGGACTGGGTGAAAATATTGTTCAGGGAAGTGTCAACCCCGACGAATTCCTGATTTTTAAACCAACTTTAAAACTCAACAAAAATGCCATTTTAGAGAAGAAACTTGGTTCTAAAGAAAAGACCATGGTATATTCTGAGTCCAACGGGCATTCGGCCACGGTGAATATCGAAACTCCGGTCGCAAAACAGGATGAGTTTGTACTTTCAGATAAAGAGATCACCAAGCTTGCGAAGTGGGCGGTAGAAATAGAACAACACTATGAAAAACCCATGGATATTGAATGGGCTAAAGATGGTATTTCGGGAGAACTTTTTATCACCCAGGCCCGTCCCGAAACTGTTCACCGGGCGAGCGGCGAGCGTTCGCAATTTGAATACAGGATCCTGGAAAAAGGAGAGGTTTTAGTTTCGGGGAGTGCTATTGGAACAAAAGTAGCCGTAGGCCCGGCACGTGTGTTGGATTCTCCAAGGGAAGCAGACAAATTGCAGGAAGGCGACATTCTTATCACCGAAACCACTAGTCCAGATTGGGATCCAATCCTTAAAAGAACTGCAGGAGTAGTGACCGACCGTGGGGGAAGGACCAGTCACGCGGCCATTGTAGCCAGAGAACTGGGAGTGCCGGCTGTAGTGGGAAGCCATATTGCTACCCAAAGTATCAAAGATGGAGATATGATCACCGTATCTTGTGTAGAAGGGAAAACAGGCTTTGTGTACAAAGGAGCTTTAAAATTTGAAAAAGAAGAGTTGGATTTAAGTAATTTAAAACTTCCGGAAACAGAAGTGAAATTCATACTTTCAGATCCCGACAGAGCCTTTCAGTTATCATTCTAT
>JBAVJE010000160.1:0-3739 GCA_049687615.1 Salinimicrobium sp.
ATTTCACTTCTCTGTGCACAAAGAACTTTTTGATGATGTTCTATTATGGCACACGTTACTAAAGTCACTTCTACAACTTGTTTCATTAAAAGTAAGAAAATACTTCAGAAGCAGCCCTTTGTTAATACTTAAAAAGGGAATTTAAAAATATCTTCCGCAGCAATACCTGCCAAAAATATCATTTTAGAAGACCTATTGGCAATCTTTCCATCTTGAAAAATACTTCAAAGAATTACCAAAAATACCCATGAATATGCGTGCCTATTTTTTGTAGATTTAATTGAACAATTTCAGTTTCAGGGTTTTGGAAAACGCTTTTCCCATAATAGCCGGTTTACTGGCTTCCATGCTTCATGTAATCACTGGTCCCGATCATTTGGCGGCAGTGACTCCTTTTGCCATTGAATCTAAACGAAAGGCCTGGAAGATTGGCCTAATGTGGGGCATTGGGCATTTGGTGGGGATGCTGGGAATTGGCGTGCTCTTCACTTTGTTTAAAGAATTTATTCCGTTAGAAGAGATCTCCCTTTATAGCGAGCAGCTGGTGGGAGTTGTACTGTTGGGAATAGGGGTGTGGGTACTATTCAAGATCTTTAGAAAGAAAAAACATCACCGGCACCTTCATCTACATACCGAAAACAATCCGGTTCTTCATTCACACGAGCACTATCACGAGAAGGATAAAACCCACAGGCATTCCCATAATAAACACTTAAAGCAGAATAATTTCGCTTCTTTTTCAATCGGTATCCTACACGGGTTTGCGGGAATCGCCCATTTTTTATTGTTCCTTCCCGTATTCGCTTTTGATACCCGGTTCGACTCTCTCTCCTATGTCCTGGGTTTTGGAATTGGAATTCTGGTCGCCATGACCACTTATGCCTTTATCATTGGCAAACTCTCATCAATCAGCAAAAATACTCACAATGAGGTCTTTTTTAACGGCATTCGTCTCGCGGGAGGAATGTTTGCTGTAGTCATTGGGGTGTACTGGATGTTAAGCACCTAACAGATCCTGGGTAGTTGTTCCCCAATTAAAGGAGTGACCATTCTTTTGCCGCCTATGCTGCTTTTCATGACTACTTTGTTAGGATGTTCTCCGGTTATTTCACCAATACAAACTGCCTTTCTTCCCTTTTCGTGCCTCTTCATTAAAGCTGTAAGCTCTCTTTCCACTTCGGCATCGACTATGGCAATAAACAGCCCTTCGTTGGCGACATACAGGGGATCGAGGCCTAAGATCTCGCAAGCCGCGGCCACCTGATCATCAACGGGAATTTTATTTTCATCTATAACTATTCCCAAATTGGTGTCGGTTGCTATTTCTGATAAAACAGCCGCCACGCCACCTCTCGTGGGATCTCTGAGCAAATGTATGCTGTTGCCGAATTCATCAAGCAAAGCAGTCACCAAAAAATTGAGATTAGTGGTGTCACTGATGATCGTTGATTCAAATTGAAGCCCTTCACGTTGGGACATGATCGCCATTCCATGTTGAGCGATCTCTCCGCTTAGTATGATCTTGTCTCCACTTTTGATATTTCTTGTTGAGATATCTGCTTTTGGATGAACCCTACCAAAACCGGTGGTATTTATGAAGATCTTATCGCCTTTCCCGCGCTCAACTACCTTGGTGTCGCCGGTAACGATCTTAACTCCGCAACGCTCGGCAGTGGTTCTGATGGAATCTACGATCTTTATAAACTCACTCATCTCCAGGCCTTCTTCCACAATAAAGGCAAGGGATAAAAATTCAGCATTGGCACCGCACATCGCCACATCGTTCACGGTACCGTTCACTGCAAGTTCCCCGATATTTCCACCTTTGAAAAAAACAGGGGAGATCACAAAGCTATCGGTCGATATCGCCAGGTCCCCTTCAACTTTTATAACAGCACCATCGTGTTTTTTGTCTAAATACTGATTGCCGAGTTTTTTAAATATAACCTGATCTAAAAGCTCTCTGGTCATTAATCCACCACTTCCATGGCCCAGGTTGATTGTTTCGTTTCCAAAATCTGTGGTATCCATAAGTTATGATGAAATTAGATTGTCAGAAAAATGATAATAGGCGGCACATGCTCCTTCCGAAGAAACCATGGGGGCACCTAAGGGAGTGGCCGGGGTGCAGGCTTTTCCGAATTGTGGGCATTGATGTGGCTTTTTGATCCCTTTTAGAACCTGCCCGGCGATGCATTCAGGATTTTCTGGGGCTTCGATGGATCTGATGTTAAATTTTGATTCGGCATCAAATTCACGGAATTCCCGGGTGAGTTGATAACCGCTGTTTGGAATTGTACCTATACCGCGCCATTCCCGATCTGCTACTTCAAAAACCTTTGCTATGATCTTTTTTGCTTCAATATTACCTTCTTCCCGTACTACCCTCGAGTATTGGTTTTCCAACTTATATTCACCTTTTTCCAATTGAAGAACCGCCATGTAAATACCCTCAACAAGATCCAGGGGTTCAAAGCCGGTGATCACGATTGGGATCTTATATTTTTCGACAAGAGGATAATATTCTTCGGTCCCCATAATCGCGCAAACATGTCCCGCACCCAAAAAGGCATTGATGTTGCTGAGTTTGTCATCCAAAATACCTTCCATTGCAGGGGGCACCAGCACATGGGACACCAGGATGGAATAATTTTTCACAGCTTCTTTTTGGGCATGTAGTACCGACAGCGCATTTGCCGGAGCGGTAGTTTCAAAACCGACCGCAAAAAAGACCACTTCCTTATCAGGATTGTCTTTGGCAATATTCACCGCCTCTAAGGGCGAATATAGGATACGCAGGTCGCCGCCCTGGGCTTTTGCCTCTAAAAGACTCTTTTTACTGCCGGGCACACGTACCATATCCCCAAAGGAGCAAACAATGACCCCTTGCTGTAACAGTTCTATCGCCTTATCGATAAGGTGCAGGGGCGTCACACAGACAGGACAACCCGGGCCGTGGATCATCCTGACCCCATCTGGAAGTAGATTGAGAATGCCATTTTTGACCAGGCCATGGGTTTGTCCGCCGCAAACTTCCATGATATTCCAGGTTTTGGTGGTAATCTCATCGATACGTTTGAGATAGGCTTTTGTGGCCTCGAGATTTCGGTATTCATTTAGGTATTTCATGCTTCCCTATGTTTTGATAGTACATCAATTGACCGAAAGAAATATTCTCGTCGTTTGGGCTTAGGTTTTTATGAAAATACAACTTGTAATTGTTTCCTGCCAATTCTATAAGCATATCTAACAACACCGAATTTTGAAAAACCCCACCGCTAAAAGCTATATCGGTAATATTATTGCCTTTTGCAATCTTGAAAACGATCGTTGCCAGGGTGTATAAAAAGTTGGCAATGACCTTTTGCCTGCCTTCTCCATTACCGAAGTCATCATAAAGCTTAGCAAACAGTTGCTTTGTTGAAATCGAGTTTCCATCCAGTTCCGGTAAATATGATTTGCAATCAGCGAGATCATAATCCTGGATTTGATTTTCGAGCAAAATGGCAGCTTCGCCTTCATAGGTGTTGATATCGCACAGACCTAACAAGGAAGCCACCGCATCAAATAAACGCCCCACCGAAGAGGTTTTGAGCGAATTTTTGGATTTCAAGGAATTGTATACAGCGGTTTCTTCTTTTGAAAATTTATCTTCTATCACCTTTTGCATCTCTACATTGGATAGTGACAGGAATGATAACCGGGGCTCCCTGGCCATCTTATCTCCCGCCAGCCAATC
>JBAVJE010000161.1:0-6888 GCA_049687615.1 Salinimicrobium sp.
GGTACCAGGCCCAGGTTTTTTTGAAGCAGCTCAAAAATGCTCTTTTTCGAGCTTCTTGTTTTCTTTAGATAATCTTTGGAAGGGCCTTCAAAACGATTGAGTGCTTCTATTTTTTCATTGATTTGTAGCGCAACATCTGCCGGAATATTTCTACGATTAAGCTCTAAAATAAGTTTTTCAAACTCAAGCAACTCATTTTTTTCTTTTTCAGAAAACTTCTGCGCTGGAAGAATAAGGGACCGAAATGTCATTTTACACCTCCAGTTTTTTTAGTTCACGATAGTTGCGGTTTAGTCTTTTCAAAAGTATTCCGTAGAGCAATTTATAGAATAGCCATAAAAGCCCTAGAAAAAGAATAAGTATGACAAGGAAGACCAGAATAAATTTTGCCCAATCCAAACCGTCAAAAGTATATTTTGCCGAGTTCTCGACATGTTGAATGGCTTGATGATTCCTTATAGTAAAAATAGTCACTACAATTGCCGAAAATCCGCTGGAGATTAACACATATGCGATATAGGTTTTAACGGTCCTGCGGGTCTTTAGTATATTTTCCATCAAAGTGACCGAATCATCTATGACTGAGATCTTCTTATAATTCCTGTAAAATCTGTAAATGAAATAGAATGTGATGAGGTAGCTCACTATAGAAAACACGATGGTAAAATCTTTAAGATTTAACTGCTCCATCTCTCTCCAGTAGTCTCCATCGGCCAGCCAGATGCTAAGAAGCGTCGACAGCAGTAATTCGGCAATGCTGATAACGAAGATCCACCTCACAATAGAAGTTGATCGCTTCCACAACATTTTGTAGATCTGGTCATAGGAAAGGTGAGGGAGATTTTCCTCCTGTTTTTTCCAGTTCTGTTTTAAAAAATCCAGTTCATCCATTCTTTTTGTTAGGGATTTAGAATGTTTTTAAGTGCGGTTTTTATTCGGTTCATTTTTACTCTAGCGTTAACTTCAGAAATCCCCAGGGTTTCAGAAATTTCTCTGTAAGACTGGTCTTCCAGATAGAGAAAGACAAGAGCCTTGTCAATATCATTAAGCTCTTTGACAGCCTTATACATCAATTTAAGCTGCTGTTCTGTCTCGTCATCATATTCCTGTGCTTTTATCTTAAAGCTCACATCGTCAATATCGAGAGTCCTTATTTCTCGTTTAGATTTTCGGTAGAGCGTGATGGCGGTATTCAAAGCCACCCTGTACATCCATGTGCTAAATTTTGAATCTCCTCGAAACTTGGGGTAAGCCTTCCATAACTGTATAGTGATCTCCTGAAAAAGATCATTATGCGACTCTTTATCATTTGTATACATTCGACAAATCTTGTGCACAATATTCTGGTGCTTTTCAAGATTGCTTACAAATTGATGTTCGAGTTTTTCCTTCACAGTTTGGCTTACTTTGTATAGGTGTGGTTTTTCCTCTGCATGTTACAAAAATCCTAAAGTTATTTTCACATTCTTTTAGTTTAATTGAAAACAATACCTTGGATGAAATAATAATTTCAACATGAATATTCCTATTTCTGAGTATCCTCGCGTAGTGATTGTCGGGGGCGGTTTTGCAGGCATTTCATTAGCAAAGCACCTACTTAAGGAGAAGCTACAGGTGATCATGTTTGACCGGCATAATTATCATACTTTTCAGCCTTTGCTTTACCAGGTATCAACTTCGGGTCTGGAACCCGATTCTATTGCCTATCCGCTCCGGAAGGTTACCCGGGAAAGTAAAGACGGTTATTTTAGATTGGCCGAAGTGGAGGAAATCCTGCCCAATGAGAATAAGATAAGAACCTCAATAGGCGAGCTTGCTTATGATTACCTGGTACTCGCCACGGGTTCCCGTACTAATTTCTTCGGAAATAAAAGTATTGAAGAACATGCTATGTGGATGAAGACCATTCCGCAGGCCCTTAACATTCGCAGTCTTATTCTGGAAAACCTGGAGCAAGCTGTGATTACTGAAGATCCCGTTGAACGGAAGAAGTTATTGAACTTTGTTGTTGCCGGCGCCGGGCCAACCGGGGTTGAACTTTGCGGCGCGATAGCCGAAGTTAGAAATTATATTGTGGCGCGCGACTTTCGCGACCTTGATCCTGACGAGATAGAAATTCATCTTATTGAGGGTCTGGACCGGGTGTTACCACCAATGAGTGAAAAAGCTTCAAGTAAAGCCGAGAAGTTTCTTAAGGAACTTGGAGTACAGATACATTTAAATACTTTGGTGCAGGAATACGATGGAAGTAAGGTGACCACTAATAAAGAAGGGCTCAATTTTAATAGCTCCACTTTTATTTGGGCAGCAGGTGTTTCAGGAGCCCCGGTGGCAGGATTAAATGCTTCTGCCCTGGTGCCAAAGGCAGATCGTTACGAGGTAAATGTTTTTAATCAGGTTGAGGGCTACGAAAATATATTTGCTATTGGCGATATTGCTTTGATGGAAAACGAGCGTTATCCAAAAGGTCATCCTATGGTCGCACAGCCGGCAATACAGCAAGGCAGGCATTTGGCAAAGAATTTAAAGAGGCTTATAAAAGGGGAGAAAATGCTAGCCTTTGAGTACAGCGATAAAGGAACCATGGCTACAGTGGGAAGAAATAAAGCAGTTGTAGACCTTGGAAAATATAGATTCGGGGGATTTTTTGCCTGGTTCATCTGGATGTTTATCCATCTTTATTTCCTGGTGGGATTCAGAAACAGACTGATTACCTTTTTTAATTGGGTGTATAACTATATTAATTTTGATAAAGCTTCCCGCCTTATCATCAGGCCATTTAAGAGTAATAAGAAAAACCTGGAGGTAGACCAGAAAAAAGTATAACAATAAAAAAAGCGGCTTTCTAGCCGCTTTTTTTCTGTTGTATTATTTATTTTTTAATTTCTGCACATCCAATTCTTGTTCCGGCGGCACCGCTAGGTTGAGAAGTAAAATCGTCTGCTCCATCGTGAACAACAACTGATTTCCCTACTATATTCCGGTTTTCGTCATCACATCCTAAACACCACTCTTCGGTAGTGAAAGTAATACTTCCGTTACCATCTGCGTTAACATCAAAATTTCCTATGTCTCCTCTGTGATAACCGTTAGAGTCACCCCATTCTCCGTGTTGTTCATTTGTAGGATTCCAGTGTCCTCCGGCTGAACTACCGTCAGCAGCAGAGCAATCACCTTTTTCATGAATATGAATGGCATGCATTCCCTGTTTAAGGCCAGAGAATTCTGCAGTCATAGTTACTTCACCATCTTCTTCAGAAAAACGAATTTCTCCTGAGAGCTTACTGTCGCTCTTAGGTTGAATTTGCACGGTAAGTTCCTGTGCTTCTTTAGTTTCGGTCATCATTTCTGAATCTTCCTGTACCATATCCACGTCTTCATCGACGCGCTCGTCGGCAGTGGTATTTTCATTTTTACATCCAGTAAAAATAAGAGCAGCTGTAAACATCAGCGATAAATAAATACGTTTCATAATTATTACGTTGTTAAATAGTTAGTATAGCTAAATTAGACAGAATGGGAGCATTAGCCAAAACATTAAGGTTCGTTTAACAATAGCAACTATTTCACACTTCCTTCATTTTAGTATTTATTTCTAATTTATTGCTTAAGGTTCTGTGCACAGGACACTTATCGGCAATCTCAAGAACTCTTTGTATCTGCTCTTCAGTTAGATTTCCTTCCAGGGAAATTTCCCTGTCAAAGACATCAACTTTAGCTGTATTTCTTTCACAGTTATCGCAATCTTCGGAGTGAGACTTATGATGGTTAACGTGGGTCTCTACGTTTTTTAGGGGCCACTTCTTTCTTCTTACATACATCTGGATGGTCATTGAGGTACAGGCTGCAAGTGCTGCCGATAGAAAGTCGTAAGGGGATGGTCCAAAATCTTTTCCGCCGGCTTTTTCCGGTTCATCGGCAACAAAATAATGTTTGCCGGCCCTCATTTGAGTAGTGAAACCTTCTTCCCCCAAATTCGCGACTACTTCATGCTCGGTGTAAAGCTCCTGTTCCTTAGGAATATCCAGGAACCGCGAAGCCCAGGCCGCGATAACTTTTCCTGCATACATAGAATCTTCAGTCTTTGACAAGAGGTGATCTGCTCCATCGAGCGAAACAAAACTTTTTGGATGTCTTGCCGCTACATATAATTCTTCAGCATTCTTTATTTCAACCACATTATCCTGTGGAGAATGCATGACTAAAATGCCTTTTTTAAGATCCTTTATGACGTGTTTTAATTCTCGTTGCTTGAGATCTTTTAGAAATTGTTCTTTTATGGTGAACTTTCTTCCTCCGAGATTAACTGTGGCTTTTCCGTTTTTTTGAATCTCTGATAGGTCGTCCTCCAGAAGATGGGTAACATGGGTTTGAGAAGAAGGTGCTCCTATGGTGGTAACGGCTTTAACTGAATCGAGTTTTTCTGAAGCAAAAATAGCTGCCGCTCCGCCAAGGGAATGGCCAACCAGCAGGGAGGGAGGACGATGTTCTTTTTCAAGAAATTCTGCTGCTGCAATAAGGTCTTCCACATTTCCGGAAAAATTGGAGTCTGCAAAATCGCCCTCACTTTCGCCTAAACCTGTAAAATCAAATCTCAATACACCATAGCCGTTTTTGGATAGGGCACGGGAAATGTTTCTCACTGCAAAAAAGTCTTTGTTACAGGTGAAACAGTGGGCAAAGAGCACAAAAGTATGAGGCTCCTGGTTTAGGGGCAATTCCAAATAGCCGGTTAGCTCAATGCCTTCTTTATTCGTAAAATTTACTTTGTTATAGTTCATGTTTGAAGTGTATGAATTAAAAAAGGGAAACCACACGGGCTTCCCTTCTTATTTTAAACTCCCGTAAAATTATTTTTTACTGGGGTTATTTACCCTGTCAAATGCCGGGCGGTCATAGAAACCGTCATCATTATCGGCCATTTCGGCTCTTCTTTCTCTCTCCTTTCTATCGCGCTCTTTTCTTTGCTCATCATTAAGATCGGTATCGACATTACGGTTGTAGCTTTCAAGCACTACTACTTCATAGTTACGGTCAACATCGGTATTTTTTCTTCTTCGCTTGGTTTCAGCAAAGGTGTGATGGTTGATCTTATCGGTATACACAAATTTGTCATCAGTGTCAAGCTGGGCGAAACCAATTGGAATGATCAAATGGTTTTCCCCATCTTCATTGAGAAATTCATGTACATTTCCCGCAGCAGGCTGCCCATATGGCTTATGGTTCGCCTCGATGATGGATTTATCCACCTCGACATCAAGATATACTACGCGCTTTTTCTCTTTATTTACCAGTAAGTTATCTACTTTTCCCACTACACGGCCATCCATATCCTTCACTTCCCAACCTCTTACGTCTGGATCGTTACTGTCGACCTTGTAGTCAGATAGCTCGTCGAGATAAAATAAATGCTTTCTTTTGTTTTTATCGTCAGTCATAATTTTTCTTTTTAGGTTTTTAGTTCATTTTACTTAGCACGTCGGCGGCCTCATCAAAGAACTTATTGATCTGGTCCTTTTGTTGAAGAGTCTGCACATCGGGTTTGATGTTATTGGCTGCAGTTTTTACTTCCTCAACGTCCTTAGAAAGGTCTACATAATTCTCTTTTTGCATTTTTTGGAGAATATTAGCCAACTTTGTACCGGCTTCCTTTATGGTATTGGCATGGGTTGCAGCAGTTGGATCTTCGATGATCTTTTGAGCGCTCTGTTTAACCTCCTTCATATCTGCTGAAATGTCATAGTTCATCTCATCTGCTTTTGCCTGAACCGCATTAATAAGATGTTGTAGTGCATTATTGGTGTACTCATGATCGACACCCATTTTTGACTTATCTGAAACGTAAGCCATGTAACCGGCAACGGTTCCGGTGCCAAGACTATCGTTTTTCCAGTCAGCCTGGCTTTGTTCCCAATCGGCAGTATCGGTATCCTCTTCCCAAGCGGTTTCTTCTTCCACTTGTTCAGTATTCATGTCATCCATATCATCATCGGTATCATCATCATTTGCAAACACTAAAAAATATAGTAATGCTAGAATAACCAGGACGAGAATGATCCACGGCCAAATAGGTTTTTTCTTTTCAATCTTGATTTCTGCCATAATTTGATTTTTTTGTTATTAATAGCGAAATCTAAAATAAAGATTTTAAGGCCCCTTTTATTTAATCTTGGCCTAAATTATTGTTAATTAATCACTAAATAAGGATTAAAATTATAATTTTTTCATTTCTTTAACGAATATGAGGCTTTTTCTTCGGGAACTGCAATTTTAATTTTGATGGGACCGATCTCTGCTTCTACATGATATACCTCTCCCCGATACTCCCCGTCGATTTGAAATGGGATTTTCTTTTCACATTCAATAATGACCTTGGAGGTGGAAAATATTTCTACAAAATCTTCACTGAGTTCTACATTTTCCGAAAAGGTGCGCAGGATCTGAGAAAAATTGAACTCCTTAAAAATGAGGATCTCAAATTTTCCGTCGTCATATTTCCCGTGTGGATTGATGGTTGAACCGGTACCATACTTTCGGGCATTGGCTATCGCCACCAGCACCGCATTTCTGCGCAGTGTTTTTCCTTCCTTCTCTATTTTAAACTGGAATGGGAAATCACTTTTTATAAGAGTAGGAATGGTATTGATGAGGTATCCCAACTTACCCCGAATGTCCCCTTCCTCATAATTTTTTATAAGTGCGGCATTGAGACCAATATCGCTGATATGGAGACAAAGCTCCTGATTGATTTTTATTGTATCGAGGTTTATGAAGTGATCTCCGAGTGCGACATCAGTTAATTCGGCAAGGTTTGAGGGCAGATCCAGATTCTCGGCAAGTCCATCTGAAGATCCTGCCGGGAAAATCCCGAGAGGAATGGAATCATCC
>JBAVJE010000162.1:0-8433 GCA_049687615.1 Salinimicrobium sp.
TACTTCAACCGCAATACGAATTTTGCTTCGGCCACCAACAACATCAAGGTGACCGATACCATCAATAAAAGTATTATCAGGGGACATTATGCCGAGGTCTTTCGGGATAAAGATTCTGTTTTTATTACCAAAAAGGCTGTGGCTGTGGCGCTGCAGGAAAAAGATTCTATCTACATCCATAGTGATACTTTGATGGTCACAGGAAAACCAGATCACCGTGTGATCAGGGGGTTTTATGACGTCAGGCTCTTTAAGAGCAATATGAGCGGAAAAAGCGATTCCATTCATGTAGATGAACGATCTGGCCTCACGCAAATGTTAGGACGCCCCGTCATCTGGTCACAAAACAACCAGCTTACAGGCGACACCATTCACCTGCTCAACAATGTGGAGACAGAACAGTTAGATTCCCTTCTCGTTTACGACAATGCCTTTATGATCCAGAAAGACAGCATTGGCGGCTACAACCAGGTTAAGGGAAAAGAAATGTACGGCAAGTTTAGGGATAATGAGCTGGAACATGTGGACCTGGTGAAGAATACCGAAACCATCTACTACATGCGCGCTGGCAACGGAGACCTTATTGGAATCGACAAAACTTTGTCCAGCTCAATCGAGATTTTTTTTGAAGACCGGCAGGTTATAGATATCATTTATCACAACCAAATTGAGGGCAGTCTTTTACCCGAAGAAGATTTACCTCCAAATATGCGGGAACTTAAAGGCTTTAACTGGCGTGGCGATGAAAGGCTCAATACTGTGGAAGATCTTTTTGCAGGAGAACCTCCTTACGAACTCGTCAAAATAAAGGGTATTCCCCTGCCCGAAGAAGAAGGTCAATTCTTTGATGAACGCAGTAAAAACGAGGAGCCGCTGCTCAACGACAAATCACGATTACGGCCCGGGGACCTGCGGGAGCGGGAACAGGATTCCATTGCGCCACCACAAGAACAGCAGCCGGCACAGCTGAAGGATAGCCTGCAGGCTCCGCTTCCTCAGGAGCAGGAAAAATACAGGGATTCAACTCTCAGCACACAGGTTGTAAAACCCTCCCAGTCAAACCCCAAAAAGGAATAGGATTTGAAAAAAGACTTTTTTAAGTATCAGGCGCAAACCTCGCCTCATCCACTGGCGCTTGAAGTTTCTCATGCCTGTGGTTCTTATATTTACTCTTCCCAGAACAGGAGATACCTGGATTTTGTTGCCGGGGTCTCGGCTTGCAGCCTAGGTCACCGACATCCCCGGGTGGTCGAAGCGGTAAAGGAACAGCTTGATAAATACCTGCACGTGATGGTTTACGGGGAATATGCGCAGGGCCCGGCAGTGGAATTATGCAGATTACTCGCCGAAAATTTACCGGCACCACTGGAAAAAACTTATCTCACCAATTCGGGAACAGAAGCCATAGAGGGTTCCCTTAAACTGGCGAGAAGATTTACCGGCCGCACAGAAATTATCGCGGCAAGAAACGCCTATCATGGTAACACAATGGGCTCGCTAAGCCTCATGACCTATGAAGAGCGGCAAAAACCTTTCAGACCTTTAATAGGTGATATCTCCTTTATTGATTTCAATATCGAAGGAGACCTGGAAAAAATCACCGGTCGCACCGCAGCCGTTATCCTGGAAACGATACAGGGAGGAGCGGGTTTTATCCTTCCGCAGAACGACTATTTAAAAAAGGTAAAAAAACGCTGCGAAGAAGTTGGAGCCCTACTTATTCTTGATGAGATCCAACCGGGATATGGTCGTACAGGTAAGCTGTTCGGCTTTGAGCATTTTGATATGGTTCCCGATATTGTTGTAATGGGCAAAGGAATGGGAGGAGGTTTACCTATTGGTGCCTTTACCGCATCTTCAAAAATGATGGACAGCCTGAGTGATCATCCAAAGATGGGCCACATTACCACTTTTGGAGGTAACCCTGTGATCGCCGCTGCCGCTTTAGCAACACTTCAGGAACTCACCCAAACCCATTTGATAGAGGAAACGCTTCAAAAAGAGCAACTTTTCAGGCAACTCCTGGTACATCCGCTTATTAGTGAGATTCGTGGAAAAGGACTTATGCTGGCTCCTATTCTGCCTTCCGCAGAAATTGCGAACCAACTGGTGCTAAAGGCACAGGAAAAAGGACTCATCCTTTTCTGGCTGCTCTTTGAGACCCGGGCGGTAAGAATTACTCCGCCACTCACCATTTCTGAAAATGAGATCAGGGAAGGTTGTGGCATTATACTTGCTATACTTAGCGAATTAGAGCAGGAATAGGGTGTTGATTACTTTGTTAACAACAAATTTAGAATTTACCCCGGCCGCTCTCGAACATTTTTAACTTTAATACTGTAGAAATCAGTAACAAACTGCTTATGCAACTAAGCCATAACGAAGAAAATAATTTCTCCCTTACTCGTTTCGAATCCATGCTAAAGACGAATGACGTCTTATTCTTTGACTCTATGGAGTTTGAGAATATCATTCACTTTTACCTGGAAAATGGAAAAATAGCACTGGCCAAAAAGGCAGTAAAGCTGGGTCTTTCACAACACCCGGCTTCTGTGAACCTCAAACTGCTCAAGATAGAGATCCTGGTATTTGAGGATAAGCTGGAGACAGCCGAAGGCCTGTTAGACGAAATCTACGACCTCGAAGCTTCTAACGAAGAGATCTATATACAAAAAGCCAATATTCTTTCTAAACAGGACCGGCACCAGGAGGCGATTGATATGCTTAAAAAGGCGTTGGAGATCACCTATGATGAAGCAGATGTTTATTCTCTTCTCGGAATGGAATTTCTTTTCCTGGAAGATTTTGAGAATGCGAAACAAAATTTTATGAAGTGCCTGGAGGCCGATGAAGAAGACTATTCGGCACTTTACAACGTCATGTATTGCTTCGATTTTCTGGAGCAAAAACAAGAGGCCATCGAATATCTTAATACCTTCCTTGACCGCAATCCTTATTCCGAAGTAGCCTGGCATCAACTGGGAAAACAGTATTTTGATCTCAAGAAATACAAAAAAGCCCTCACAGCCTTTGATTTTGCTATCATTAGTGATGACTATTTCATAGGTGCCTACCTGGAAAAGGGAAAAGTGCTTGAGAAATTGAATCGTTATAATGAAGCTATAGAGAATTATAACATCACTCTTGACATGGATGATCCCACTTCTTTTGCATACCTGCGAATTGGTAAGTGCTATGAAAAACTTGGAGTAGATGAATTTGCGCTAAAGAATTACAAGCAAACGGTACACGAAGATCCATTGCTGGACAAAGGATGGATCGCGATTACAGACTTCTTCTATAAAAAGGGGAATTACCAGAAAGCGCTGTATTATATTAACAAAGCGATCAATATAGACGGCGAGAATGTGCTTTACTGGAAGCGATATGCCCGTATTAATAAAAAACTGCAGCTCCTGGAGGAGGCCGAAAGAGGTTACCG
Source organism: Salinimicrobium sp. (assembly GCA_049687615.1). Lineage (GTDB taxonomy): Bacteria > Bacteroidota > Bacteroidia > Flavobacteriales > Flavobacteriaceae > Salinimicrobium. The sequence continues at coordinate 3,443 of JBAVJE010000162.1, forward strand.
CCGAAGCCTGGACCTGGGAAATTATGAACTGGAAACCTGGATCAAAAGATGTGATATTCTTATTGACCTTGGTGAATTTGAAGCGGCTGTCCAAAATCTATTGCAGGCGGTAGAATTCCATCCTGAAACAGCTGAGATCGAATACAGGCTGGCAGGTCTTTATTGCATGTTACATGAAGTAGAAAAAGGGCATTATCACCTTAACAACGGGTTGAAATTAGATTCTGAGTACTATATCATAATTGAGGAGCTCTTCCCTTCTATTTTTGCACGCAAATCTGTAAAGGATAAAATTAAGACTCACCTTAAATCCTGCAGTTAATTAAGTAACTTTGCGCACTTTCAACCAGAACTATGCGACGAAGTCTTTCTGATTATCTTATAATATCCCTCAAAGGAGTAGCCATGGGAGCCGCAGATGTGGTTCCCGGCGTTTCAGGGGGAACAATCGCCTTTATTTCGGGCATCTACGAAGAATTGATCTCCACGATCAGCACGATAGATATTTCTCTTATAAAAACCTGGAAAAAAAGTGGCTTCAAGGCCATGTGGAAAGGGCTCAACGGTAATTTCCTCCTTGCTCTGCTAAGCGGAATATTTCTAAGTATTTTCACGGTCATGCGCCTGGCAAATTATCTGCTGGAAAATCACCCTATTCTTATCTGGGCCTTTTTCTTTGGCCTGGTACTGGCCAGCATTTATTACGTCGGCAAACAAATCCCGAAATGGACTTTTAATGTATTCCTGTTCATGATCATTGGTGCCGGTATTGCCTTTTACCTTACCTCTTTACCGCCGTTAACGACAGCTGCGAGTGACATGTACCTGTTTTTCGCGGGTGCCCTGGCCATTTGCGCCATGATCTTGCCGGGAATTTCGGGAGCATATATCCTGGTATTATTGGGAGCATACAAAACGGTGAGCGAAGCGACGCATAACTTTGATTTCAAGACCCTGGGAATTGTAGCTCTGGGCGCTATCTTCGGAATACTTTCTTTCTCCAAACTTTTAAAATGGCTGTTCCATAATTACAGCACGCTTACTCTTGCCACACTTACAGGATTTATTGCCGGTTCTCTTAATAAAATCTGGCCGTGGAAAGAGGTTTTGGAAACTGCAGTCTACGGTGAAAAATCTGTCGTGATAAAAGATGAATCTGTAATGCCATGGAATTTTAGCGCCGAGCCTCATACGTTACAGGCTTTTTTCCTGATGCTTGCCGGATTCCTCGTTATTCTTATCTTAGAGGGCCTGGCTGTAAAAAAACCTGTGCAGGAAAATGCAAAGAACCCGGACCTTTAGCGATAAATTTTTCCTTGTTTTAAAAGGTCTGGCTATGGGTGCGGCCAACAAAGTGCCCGGCGTTTCGGGCGGCCTTATCGCTTTTGTGGCCGGTTTTTATGAAGAATTCATCTTTTCGCTGCGCCGCATCAATCTCAATTCGCTGCGTCTACTCGTCAACGGGCGTTTCAAAAGTCTGTATTATTACACTAACGCGAAGTTTTTATTGCTGCTCATCTTAGGAATGGTGATTAGCTATTTTAGCGTTTCCAAGCTACTCGATTACCTTATCACCCATTATGAACTCTATGTATGGGCCGGTTTCTTCGGAATGATCCTGGGTTCGATCTACTATATTAGCAAAGACTTTGAGGCCTGGAACAAAAGAAACATCATTTTTGCCCTTTTTGGAATCTTTGTAGGAATAAGCATAAGCTGGCTGGAACCTGCTGCCGAAAATGATAACCTCTGGTTTGTGTTCTTCTGCGGAATAATAGGGGTTTCGGGGATGACCCTTCCCGGCCTTTCGGGTTCGTTCATCCTAATCTTGCTTGGTAATTATGTCCTGCTTCTGGTGGACTCTGTAAATGCCCTTTTTGACACCTTTACTCAACTGGCTGTTCTGGATTTCTCCTTCCTGGAGAATGAAGAACGAATGCGAATGTTGAAGGTGCTTTTATCTTTCACGGCCGGTTCCCTGGCAGGCCTGGTCTCCCTTTCACATATACTTGGATACCTGCTGAAGCATTTTGAGAATGCCACAAATGCTGTTATTATCGGGTTTATCACCGGTTCTCTTGGGGTGGTCTGGCCCTGGAAAAAGGCTCAATTCCGTCTTGACCCAGACGGTAATTATCTATATGACCAATCCGGAAACCGTATTATTGACAATTATGATCGCTATTTGCCCCAATTGAGCGATCCTCAAAACTGGTACGCCGTCTTTTTTATTATCGTGGGAATTGTGCTTGTCCTATGGCTGGCGTGGTATGAGAACAGGAATAAGCTACAGGATTATGATTAAATATGGACTTATTGGCAGGGATATCTCTTACTCTTTTTCACGAAGTTATTTCGCCGAGAAATTTCAAAGAGAGCATATAGAGGCCGAGTATTTGAATTTTGACCTGCAACAGCTGTCAGAGTTGCCACAAATTCTAAAACAACATCAAGATATAAATGGACTAAATGTCACCATTCCCTATAAAGAGGAAATTTTGCCCTTTTTGGATGACATGTCTTCCGAAGCTTTAGAGATTGGAGCCGTTAATACCATAAAATTTCTCAAGGATGGCCGCCTGAAGGGTTATAACACAGATTATACAGGTTTTAAGGACTCTATTAAACCTTTTTTAAAGCCTTACCATGACAAGGCTTTGATCTTAGGAACAGGAGGTGCCTCCAAGGCTATTTTATACGCTCTAAAAAAATTAAATCTTGAAGCCGTTTTTGTATCCCGAACTCCTTCAGAAAACTCACTTTCTTATCAGCAGCTTAACGAGAAAGTGATGAAAAGTCATAAGCTAATTATTAACTGCACCCCTCTTGGCACTTTTCCAAAGGTAGAGGATTATCCTCCCATACCTCTTGAATATGTCACATCAAAGCATCTTGTTTTTGACCTTATTTACAATCCGCCGGTGACTAAACTTATGGAATTGTGCAAGATCAACGGGGCAACGGTAGTGAATGGGCAGAAAATGCTGGAGCTACAGGCAGAAAAGTCCTGGGAGATCTGGTCCCAAAAATAGCATTTCCCACATATTTTTCGCAGTACAAAACGCCGTAATCTCTTGTTAGGTTTGACGGGAGTTGTTATCTTTCAAAATTATTACTTATTGACGAACCCTAACATTGAAAGACATGTCTGAGAAAGAGAACCTGCCTAAAAAAGACCTTCCAAAAAACGAAGAAAAGCCGCAAGAAAATAATGCCGAAAATACGGAATCAAAGCAGCCGGCAGAGCATATAGTCGAGGAAACTTCTGAAGAAAAGAAAAGCGAACAGCCTTTAACCGAAGATGTTGCTGCCGCTTCAGAAGAAAATGAAAAGACAGAAACAAAAGATCCCAAACAGTCGGACACCAAACAGCCGGCAGAGCATATAGTCGAAGAAACTTCTAAGAAAGAAAAGAGTGAACAGCCGGAAACTGCTGCTGCCACCGCTTCAGAAGAAGATGATACGACACAAGACAGCGATGACCACATAGAGCAGGCAATGGTTGAAGAATCAAATGCTTCCGAAGAGAAAAAGGAAAGCACCGCATTTTCGCCGGAAACCGCCCTTGATGAGGAGGAGGATGACGAAGGAAAAGAACCTGAGCCAAAAAAATCCAGGGATGCCCACAGTGAAATGGAAGATGCCGTGGCCGAGGAGAGTGAAGATGAGAGTGCAGGGGAAAGACACGAAATAGAGAAGAAAGATTACCACGCGATGACCAAGGAAGCGTTGGTAGATGAGCTGGAGCGACTTTTGAATAAAGAAAAAGTCCAGGCCATAAAAGAACACGTGGAAGAGATTCGTACCGAATTCAATGCGAAATTTGAAGAAGAGGTCGAAGAAAAGAAGGAAGAGTTTCTTTCTGAAGGTGGAAATATTATTGACTTCCACTACTCTACCCCGCTAAAAAAGCGTTTTAATTCACTTTATTTCGACTATAAAGAGAAACGGAACAAATATTATCAGCAGCTTAAACAGGATCTTAATCAGAACCTGGAAAAACGCCAGGAGATCATTGAGGAACTTAAGAGCCTTATCGATGTTGAAGAAAACATCAATACCACCTACAGGCATTTCAAAGAACTGCAGGACAGATGGAAAACTGCCGGGGCTATCCCGCGCGACAAGTATAATACCGTCTGGAATACTTATCACCACCATGTCGAGAATTTTTATGACTTTCTGCACCTTAACAGGGAATTTAGAGATCTTGACTTTAAGCACAACCTGGAACAAAAGCTGAAGATCATCACCCGGGCTGAAGAACTTACCCAGGAAACCGACACCAACCGTGCTTTCAGGGAGTTGCAAATGTTGCACAAGATGTGGAAGGAAGATCTGGGACCGGTAGAAAGGGAATACAGGGAAGATATCTGGCAAAAATTTAGCGATGCCACAAAGAAGATCCACGATAAGCGTCAGGAATATTTTGAGCAGCTTGAGCAGGAGTTCGAGAAGAACCTGGAGAAAAAAGAAGAGATCATCGCCAAAATCAAAGAAATTGCCGATGTAAATTATAAGGCTCACAAGCAGTGGCAGGAGAAGATCAAGGAGGTAGAATCGCTGAGGGAACTATTCTTCAACGCCGGAAAAGTGCCTCGTAATGTCAACGATCAAACCTGGAAAAAGTTCAAGGAAACGGTACGATCTTTTAACCGTAACAAAAATTCTTTCTATAAGAATCAGAAAAAAGAGCAGTATAATAACCTTGAAAAGAAGCTGGAACTTGTACAAATAGCTGAAGACAATAAAGAAAGTGAAGATTTCAAGGCCACCACGCAATTGATGAAAAAGATCCAGAGCGACTGGAAAAAAATTGGGCATGTGCCCCGCAAAGACAGTGATAAAGTCTGGAAAAAATTCAAGGCCGCCTGTAATCACTATTTTGACAGGCTTCACGCTTCAAGAAGCGATGAAAACAAAGAGGAAAGTGAGGCTTTTGACAAGAAGAAAGAGCTGCTCGACAAGCTAAAGAACATGGAGCTCACAGG
>JBAVJE010000163.1:0-4658 GCA_049687615.1 Salinimicrobium sp.
GTCTTCTACCGAAGCCAAGGCTCTGTCGGAATGACAAATCAAAAAAGCACCAAATTTCAAGCACCAAATTCCGAGAATGCTTTTTAAACTGTCAAGTAAAAACTGCGCACTGCCTACTTCCTTTTGTACTTCTACCTTCGCAAATCAAACTTCGCGACCTACCAAATCGCCGCTTTCCCTTTCAGCTTTTTCCAGAAGCTTTCGCTTTCTTCCCCGTAGGCATAACCATACTTATTTCCGTAGCCAAAATTCGCAGCTTCCACGTCATTGAGCACAAAACTTACATTGTGTAGTTTCCCGTCTTTTTTGGCGTCCAGAGCGAAATTGAGCAGTTTCTTTTCGGTATAGCCGGCGCGGGTTACGTAAAGGGTGATGTCTGCGAATTTGTTGATAAGGAAGGTGTCTGTTACCAGCATACAAGGGGCGGTATCTACTATGACATAATCGTATTTTCCTTCCAGCTCTTTAAAAAAGGTCGCTGTTTTTTTGCGCCTCCAAAGTTCTGATGGGTTTGGGGGAATAGTACCTGACGCCAAAAGATCAACATTCTCATGAGCGTTTGAAGTGGTAATTAGCTTGTTGAGTTCAAGGCTGTCATTGATCAAATAGTCGCTGACTCCCTGAAAAGACCGTGCACCAGATTCATAACGCTGCAACTGCGGATTCCGAAGGTCGGCACCAACAAGAAGGACTTTTTTTCCGGAGTAGGCGAGGGTAAGCGCCGTGTTAAAAGCTACAAAGGTTTTTCCTTCGCCCTTCACCGTTGAAGTGACAAAGATGGTGTTGCCCTCAAATTTATCTCCGGCATTGACCAATAAGTACTGCAGGTTCGTGTGCAGGATCCTGAATGATTCCGCCAGGACTGAACGGTCATTCTTCGCGATCAGGTCGGTTTCCTTTTTAGCGATTCGGGGTACTTCCCCCACGATAGGGATTTCTTTTGTTATAGCTTCAATATCGCTGCGGTCCTTGATCTTGTTACTCAACAAATTCTTCAGATAAATGTAGAGGAAAGGGATGAGCATTCCCAGGATCAATGCGGCTAAAAGTATGATCTTCGGCTTCGGGGAAACCGGGGCTTTCGAACTGTAGGCAGCATCGACAATCTTGGCTTTAGGGGCGGTTACTGCAAGAGAGAGAGAGGTTTCTTCCCTCTTCTGAAGCAGAAACAGGTAAAGAGCCTCTTTGATATTCTGCTGACGTTCAATATGCCTGAACTGTTTTTCTTTTGATGGCACCCTCGAGATTTGGGCATCGATCTTTGTCTCCTGGGCATCAAGATCCCTCTTCGCGATCTGCAGCGAAGTTCTCATGTTGTTAAGGCTTTCCAGGACGTTCGCCTTGATCTGTTCGATTTGGTCGTTAAGGTTAACGATCACAGGGTTACTGGAAGTGGAGCCGGCGAGGATCCTGTCCCGCTCAAGTACGAGCTGATTGTAAGACTGAATGATGTTAGCCACCCCTTCATTGCCGCCTTCTTCAAACCCAAGATTTGCAGGGAGCAAACCTCCTTTGTCGGATTTGAGGTAATCGATCATGGTGCGCGCCAGTTCGAGCTGAGTTTCCACGGCTAACTGGCGTTTTCTGAAATCACTGGCATTCTCGATGAACAATTTTGATTCGGCTTCTATATCGGTCAACTGGTTGGCTTTTTTGAACTGCTCCTTGTTTGTCTCAACGGAATCCAGTTCGCCTGTAATAATAGCAAGCCGATCTTCAATAAAGTTCGCGGTATTCTGTGACACCAAATTTTTATCCTCAATGGCTTCACGGTTGTACTGGTAAACAAGTTGATCCAGGATTTTCTGTGCCTTGGTTTTTACAGGATCCTGTAAACTTAGTTCGATAAGGCTGGAATTCTTATCGGTAAGATTCACCTGTACTTTCTCCCTGTAGTTCTCTGCGGCTGCATCTGGGGTGCTAAAAATGACTTCTACAGGACCTTTTTCAGCAGCCCTGGCACGATCGATTTTGTTTGGCGTAACCGAAATTTCAGCATAGGGCAGGGAGAATGACTCTCCAAAGTTCATTTTCTTTTTGCCGTTCTCTGTAGTCCTAATGATATAAGTTGAATCTGAAAGAATTTCAAAAGTTACAGGCTCCAACTCATCTTCCTCTGACAGTTCATCAAATCGCTCCTGATCAAACGCCAGTAACTGGATGTTGAAGGGACGATCTGAAAAGACTTCAGTTTCCGGAATATTTTCTGAATAGAAATACCGGATATTCAGATTCAATTCTTTAGCCACGCTGGTCATTAGACGCTTTGACTTCAGGATCCCGATCTCGTTTTCAATGGAAGCAGTCCCCATTCCGCCTAAAAGTCCAAGGTCGGCAAAGGCAGCCAGTTCCGAAGAGCCGGCACCTTTTTCCTCATCTTTGATAATGATGGTAGCGACGGTGTTATATACAGGCGTGGAATAGCGCAGGTAAAGAAAGGCGAAAGCGAGACAAATGATCACCCCGACCACAAAAAGCGGCCAGCGGCGTAGATAGATCTCAAGCTGTTCCCTTAGATCTATTTCTTCTTCCTGTGGGCGAACGGGAGTAGGTTGTTGTGACATTTTAACGGAAAATAACTACGATTAATGAAATAAGAACTGAGGCGATCGAAATATACACCGAGGCATTGCGGTTATAGCTTGCCCCCTGCCTTTGTGCAGAATTGGGCTCCACATAGATCACGTCGTTCTGTTGTAGATAGTAATATGGGGAATTGATAAAATCACTTTTTGTGAGGTCGATATACCGGTATTCGGTTTTCCCTTCGGTTTCCCTCATGATCAGGATATTGTCCCTGCGGCCATAGATGGAAAGATCTCCTGCCAAACCAAGGGCTTTCGAGAGGCTGATACGTTCATCGGGCACCGTGAAGGTGCCGGGGCGGTTCACTTCTCCTAATACAGTAACCTGGAAGTTCACTATCTTGATATTGACAATTGGATTTTGTACATATTTGGAGATCTCCTGTTTCAGTTTTTCGACCAGTTCCTGCCGGGTAAGACCGGCCACATGAACCGTTCCCAAAACCGGGAATTCGATATTGCCGTCGCTGTCCACCAGGTAGCTTTGCAGTTCCATTCTTCCACCAACGCCGCCACCGGCAAGACTGGGGGCAGAGGTAAGCGGCAGGTTAAAAGGCTGCACCGCTTCTATATTCGCTGCGGAAACTGTAATAGTAAGCAGGTCATTTGGCTGGATCTTTAAATTGGACTGCGCCAGATCGACCTCTGCTTTAAGGCTGGGAAGGTCCTGAAAATAGGCGATCTTTTTACGCGATACACAGGAGGAGGTAAGCAACAGGCAAAGGGCTGCCAGCATGAAAAGACTGTTTTTCATCAAGATTTTTTTAAGGAGGTGCAAATGTAGTTTATTAAGGTTTGTTTAACAATGTGGAAAACCGTAATTCCTGTATTGGAATTACGGCTTTCAAATTCCAATTTTTCAAATTCCAAATTCCAGGAAGGAGTATGTGAGAGATGACGCTCTCGTCCAGCTTTTTTGTTTTAATTCTTATCCTAAGGCCTGCAGGTTGGCAGGGGAGGCGGAGTAAAGAAATTCGGTGGAAAGCGCTTCTAACTTCGTACGTCTAACTTCGTACTTCCTGCTCACTGACCACTGAGCACTGATCACTAATTTAGACTCATCCCCCTAAATCCCCCAGAAGGGACTTTTCATTTGGTAGAAGAATGGATTAACAACTTCTAATGTTGTTACTGAATTAGTATTTCTAAAATCGCACCTCTAATATGGTTTCGTACTTCTAACTTCGTACTTCTAACTTTTAATCGCTTCCGCGCTGGCAGTTCTTCTGCTGGCAGTTTTCGTTCAGCTTTTTTGTTTTACCCCTTGCCCTAAAGGGAGCCAAAAAAGCTTGTAAGACAACAAACATTGTGAAACCTGCAGTCTGGAACAGTTCTAACTTCTAACTTTGAATCGCTTCCGCGCTGGCAGTCTTTCTGCTCAGCACCCTTAACCTATGGAACAGTAAAAAAGAAGAGGCATACAAAAGCACTACTACGAAGATCAGCCACAGGTGAGGCAGTTGATTTGAAAGTGAGAAAAAAATGCCGAAGACGATAAGGTTGAGCAGTCCAAGGCTTAGGCTGGCTTTCCAGTGAGAAAGTCCCAGGTCCAGCAGCACATGGTGCAGGTGGTTCCTGTCGGGGTCAAAAGCGCTTTTTCCGGCAGATTTTCTAATGATGATTACCCTAAAGGTGTCAAAAATGGGGATAAACAATACCGATGCCAGGAACAATAGTCTGTTACCGGGATGATAGCCCAGCTTCATCATAGGTACATCAGGCTGCATCACCAGGATCTTCAGGCTCAGAAAGGCGAGTAGTAAACCAATGACCAGGGAACCGGCATCCCCCATAAAGATCTTTCGTTTTCCACGGGAGAAATTGAACCTGAGAAAACCTGCAAGTATTCCCGTGACGCTGGTGCTTACGAGAACGTAATAGGGTTCCTTTATGGCGTAAAAACAGGCAGCGTAAACACCGGAAATCGCGATCCCAATTATGGCGGCAAGTCCGTCTATTCCATCGATAAGATTGTAGGCATTGATCAGTCCCAGCACCAGGAAGGCTTTGATGAGAAAACCCAAAACTTCAGGAATCTCCTGAATGCCCATAAAACCGTGTAGACTGTTGAAT
>JBAVJE010000164.1:0-3626 GCA_049687615.1 Salinimicrobium sp.
GTGTACATGATATATTAAAGCACCAGCCTTACCTGGATGATGCCCTGGCCCGAAATATCATCAACTTCAGTTCCCTGGCCGCCGATTTGCAACCACAGGTGGAGAAAGAGATGAGGAAGCCGGTGAAGCAGGGTTCCATCATTATGGCGCTAAGGCGTTACCACCCTAAAAGGAGCAAATTTAGCGCAAAAAACTTCCGGGAACTGGGCGATATTATTGTACGGTCTGGAATCACCGAATATACTTATCTCAACTCCAAGGATACTATTGCAAAAAAAGCTGAATTACTTAAGGAGGTAAAGGATCAAACAGGAATTTATCTAAACTATTCCAGTAATTTTCAGGAAAGCAACTTTTTGGTCTCTACCAGCCTGCAACCTAGCATAGAAGAGATTTTCAAAAATGAGAAACTGGTGAGTGTATCAGGTGAACTGTCGTCTATCACCATTGCGCTGCCCGAAAAAAATACAAAAACCGTGGGGCTGTACTTTTATATTTTCAAACTACTGGCTTATGAAGGTATCCCGGTTTATGAAATAATTTCAACCTCTAACTATTTCACCCTCTTTTTGGAGCAGGACTATGTAAATCAGGCTTTTATTTTGATGAACGAGATCAAAAGCAAGGCTTAATCCAGTTTATAGATCCAGACCTCATTTTGAATGTTCATGGGAAGTATCAATTGGTGATTCTTTTCAAAAAAGAGAATATCGCCCACGCTTTTTTCTGCGGAAATGACCACTCTTGAATCTCCGTTTGCTGAAATGCTGTAAACTTTTCCTCCGGCCCAATCTGAGACATAGAAGCTTTGCGCATCTTTTTTCTGAAGGCCGTCCAGATTGCCTATGCCTTTGTGGGTGAGCACCTCAATGAGTTTACTGCTAAGGTCGATTTTGATAAAATTTCCGGGGCTGTTTTTACCCCAGGCCGAGACAAATATCGCATCACCCACGACTAATAGACCGTTGGGTCGCTGCAGGTTTTCGTCATGCATCCAAAGGGATATTTCCCCCGAAGTATTCCTCTCAAAATTGCTATTTCCGGAGAGGTCTGAAATATAGATATTTTCGGTTTCGTCTTTGGTTATATCATTAAGCGACTGCGCGCCCTCAACCCTGAATTGCCTCAAAATATCCCCTTTTTGAATATCCATTTCCACTAACCGGGTTTTGTCAGTCACGTAAAGCTTATCTCCATGCACCAAAAGCCCTTTTGGATCCTGAAGTCCGGTGATCCACTTGAGGTCTAAAATCTTTCCTTCTACAGAAACTTTTGAAATAAAGCCGTCACCGTCTTTTTTCTCTCCCATATTGGAGACGTATAGCACCTCGCGGGCATCATCATATACCACAGATTCGGGATGGCTAAAACCTCCTATTTTTTGATCTGGAGGGATATTTTGAGAAAAGCCTGTGAGTCCCAAAAAAAGCAAAATGGCTGACAAGTTCAAAGTTTTCATAAGTAATTGTTTTACATAAAGTTATACAGCCCTATCTAAAGCCACCAGTCAAACAGGCTTAAACTTTTCATAAACTCTGGCCATAGAAACTATTTTCGGCTATTTTTATCCAAAGAAAAATTGCTATGAGAAAGATTATCAGAGCCCTGCTTGCCGGCTACGGCGCCAAAAAAATTGGTGGAGGTTGTGGCTGTTTTGGCACTATAGTGGTCTTTTTGATCCTGTGGTGGCTATTGTCAAACCTGGGCATCTGATACTTCTCAAAAATGACCTTTTTGACTCCTCTTCTTCCGAAGTAATTTCCGTAGAAATTTTATTGAAAAAAATATCCCAGCCCTATTGTGAACATGATGATGCCGTAAAAATAGTGTTCCAGGCTTACATTGAATAAACTTCTGGTGTGGTAATAATTAAAGATAAAGATCCAGCCTGCAATAAAAGTGGCTATAGGAGCGACAAAATTTCCGTAGATAAAATGAGTAAGCCCAAAAATAAAGGCATTACTGAACATTAGAAGATATTTTTCGGGAATCAAAGTTTCATACCTGTGAAAATAGTATACACGATAAATAATCTCCTGCGGAAAGACCGAAGCAATAGGATAAAGAAAAAAAGTAAGTAAATAACTATTGAAATTATCTACCGGGTATCTGAAAAACAAGTCAGGAAAGAACCACCAGGTAAACCACAGCAAGAGAACCGTGATGAGCAGCATACGAACAATGCTTTTGCCCACGTAATTTTTTCTGAAACCGGTGAGCACATTTTTGTCAAAACTGGGATCTTTGAGCAAAAGGAACAGAAATAATCCTGCGATTAGAACCAAAGGAATAATCTTAAACCAGCCCTTTAAAAAATTGGTCGCGATAAAGGGCAGAAACACATAAAAAATTACGAATTCCATGACCAGGTAAGGCCTGGAATTATAGATCACTCTTGGGCTCATGCTAACATTTACCTGAAGATACTTATTCTAATGATCAAGCTGAAGAGGTATAACAAAATTATAAGAAACTTAAGGCTCAATATTCTCTTCATCCGGCTCTGTAGCAGGATGCCTTGCTCTCTTTCTCTCTCTTAGAAGGTCAATGATATTGAAGAGCACGATACAAAAAGCCACCCAAATTAGACCGGCAATATAGCCCCCGGCAACATCTGAAGGGAAATGTACCCCAAGGTAGATCCTGCTTAATCCTATTGAGATGATCATAAAGCCGAACAGGAAGACGAGCAATCCTCTTAGCCAGCCAGACATCTTGATTCTAAAACTAAGATAGATGAGAAAACCGTAAAATGCCATAGCGCTCATCGCATGACCACTAGGATAGCTGAGGGTTTTTACCACAACCATATGTTCAATGGTTGGCCGTGCCCGGTTAATCACTTGTTTAAGAGCTATATTTGAAAGCCCCGAAAGGATGAGCACGCCCAGTAGCTGAAATATAAATTTTTTGTTCTTCAGTTTAAAGAAGAAGTATAAAACTGCAATAGTCGTAACCACGATATAGGCATACACGTCACCAAGATCTGTTACCGATTGAAAAAAGTGGTTTAAACCGGGGGAACGCCAGGATATAATGAAATTAGTAACGGCGTCGTCATAGTCTTTTAGCCCTGTATTTGGAAGTTCATCTGTGAGTTCCACGAAGAGATTAATACCAAATATAAAAGCGATAAAAGCGATAAAAATCAGGAGGTACAAAGGCCAATTGGGATTGCCGCCCGAAGCATATTTTTTGATAAAGTCTTCAATGTTATTGATAAACCCCTTTATTCCTGTTCTCATTAGATTGGTTTTTGGCTATTTTTCTTCTGTTTCGGCGGGAAAATGAATGGTCACTTTCCTTCTGCCCCATTTTAATGCTTTTTCCTTTTCCAGCCCCATGTAAATATCAATCTTGTTGTGCCATCGGGGATGCATCTTGTCATTCACAATAAACACCCCTTCAAGGCCCTCGATCTTTACCGGGGTTTGATAAGTCAGCCCCTTTCTTAAAAGATCCCGGGAAACTGCTATGGAACGCACACCGGGATATAAAGTATCGCCCCAGGCGGTAATTTTTGGATTACCCTGCCCCTGCACTTCTATAGAGTTATATGCCGAAGCAGTAACGGTCATTGACTGCCAATCGGAATAATCAACTCCAGGATCATTGCAGCTCCAGGT
>JBAVJE010000165.1:0-17284 GCA_049687615.1 Salinimicrobium sp.
GGTTTAAAGGGTAAAGATATAGCTAAAAATTCAAGTTAAAAACCTTTTAAAAAAGAGGTCTGCAAGCCTGTATTTTTGACTTTTTAGCAAATAACCCTATCTTTAAAAGAAACTGTTTATGGAACAGCTCATAAAGGGAATACATCACGTTACAGCCCTGGCAGGAGATCCGCAACGAAATCTTGATTTTTATGCGGGAATTCTTGGGCTGCGACTGGTGAAGAAAACTATAAATTTTGATGCTCCCGATGTTTACCACTTCTACTATGGAGATGAAACCGGGCAGCCGGGTTCAATCCTTACCTTTTTCCCTTATGAAGGCATACAAGGGGGGAGACATGGTAACGGCATGCTCAATGTGACAACTTTTTCTGTGCCTTCAACTTCGGTCTCGTTTTGGGAAAACAGGCTAAAGCAATACAATATATCGTACACGCCCGCCCAGGATCGCTTTGAAGGCGAAGCCGCCATGTACTTTCAGGATCCCGATGGATTGGGATTGGAGCTCATCTTTAACGACAGTGATAAGCGGCCGGGATTTTCCTATGGCAGCATTCCCCGGGAACATTCCATAAAAGGTTTTTACAGCGTCGAGATTTGGCAGGAAGGCTATGAACGCACCGCAGGCTTGCTTACCGAAGTGCTGGATCATAAACTGATTGCAGAAAAAGGAAACCGGTTCAGGTTTGCAGCATCAGATTCCCCGGGAAACTATATCGATATTCTTTGTTCTCCCGACAGCAGGCGCGGACTTGGCGGAGGCGGAACCGTACATCACCTGGCTTTCAACACGCCAAACAGAGAAACCCAGGTAGCAGTTCGGGAAAAAGTTCTCAACAGCGGATACAATCCCACTCCTGTACTCGACCGGCAGTATTTTGAATCTATCTACTTCAGGGAACCGGGCGGCGTCCTTTTTGAAGTAGCCACCGCCGAACCCGGGTTCGCAGTCGATGAAGCCCCCGAACATTTGGGAGAAACGCTCAAGCTTCCGCAGCAATATGAACAAAAAAGAGCCCTTATCGAAAAAGCCGTAAAACCGGTGCAATTAGACCCTTTAAAATTCAAATAATGTTACACGAAAGAAGATTTATCTACGGCGGCACTCCAATTGGAGAAGCCAAAAAGGCACTTATTATGTTGCATGGCCGCGGTGGGTTTGCCGAAGATATTCTTGGCCTTGCCGACGAGCTGAAAGTAGATAATTTTGCGTTGATCGCGCCGCAGGCCTACAACAACAGCTGGTATCCTTTATCTTTCATGGCTCCCGAAGAACAAAACCAACCATGGCTGGATTCGGCGCTGCAGCTGCTGGTCGAACTCGAGCAAGAGCTGAATGAACAGGGGATCCCGTCAAAAAATATTTACTTCTTCGGGTTTTCCCAGGGGGCCTGCCTCAGCCTTGAGTATGTTACCCGCAACGCGAAAAAATACGGCGGCGTCATTGCAATAATTGGCGGCCTTATTGGAGAGCATATTAACACGGGCAATTATATCACCAATCTGGAGGGTACCAAAATTTACCTGGGAACCAGCGATCCTGATAAGCATGTGCCTGTGGAACGCGTTAAAAAGACGGCAGAGATTCTTAAAAACAAAAATGCGCAGGTAGAACTAAGAATTCATAAGGAAGCAGGTCACGTCATCCTGCCCGAAGAACTGGGAGTGGCCAACAATTTCATTTTTAATTATTCCGGGTAAGGATCAATTGTTATCTGATGCGTACCATTCGGCATAAGAAGTTTCTGTCTCCTGCAGCCTAAGAGAGAAAAGTTTGATGTGTGAAGGCAATCTTTTTTTGATCTTTTCGGCAAAATCCTGGAGCATATTTTCGCTGGTAGGCTGGTAATCTACCAGGATGACATTATGGTCTCTTTTTTCAAGTTCTGCGGCCAGTTCTACATGCGGCGTATTCTTGTTGAAAACCGTGGCATGATCAAATTTATCAACAATTTCCTGCTTCACGATCTTCTTTAGATCTCCAAAATCTATAACCATACCCAATTTAACGTGATTAACGTCAGAAACTGGCTGGCCAATCACTGTTACCGCGAGTTTGTAGCTATGTCCATGCACATTTTTGCATTTGCCGTCATAACCATAAAGGGCATGGCCGGTTTCAAAGGAAAATTGTTTGGTGATTCTAATGAGGCCCATAATTCAAAATTTTGTGCAAAGATAAGAGATTTTAAGCGGCCGGAAAGCCTTCCAAAAATGTCATTTTTGAGGCCTTATTTTTTCTGAACTTATTCCGGAAATCGAGATACTTTTGCCGATAAAAAATGAATGCGACAATAGTTGAAGAAAATCGGCTTTACGAGAAGATCATTGACGATTTGCTTACCCACCAATATTCTATAATTGAGGATTTCTTTTCGCTTTTAGAAGTAGAGCAGCTACGTGATTCCCTGCTTGGAAAATATGAGGAGGATAATTTCAAAAAGGCGGCCATAGGCAACAGGACCAATGAGGTGATCGCAAAATCCATCCGCGGGGATTTTATTCTTTGGCTCAACGAAGCTGAAGCAGGCGAAGCTGAAAAACAATTTTTCCGCAGGATTAATGATTTTGTGGAGTACCTCAACAAAACCTGCTTCCTGGGTATACTCCAAAAAGAATTTCATTATGCACTTTATCCCGAAGGTACATTTTACAAGAGGCATCTCGACACTTTTCAAAACGACGACAGTAGAAAATTGTCATTGGTATGTTACCTGAATGAGCAGGACTGGCAGCCGGAATACGGTGGGGAACTCGTTATCTATAAGGAGGAAAACAAAGAGGAAAAATCCATTTCCATTTATCCGTTTCCGGGAAGGGTAGTAATCTTCGAGAGCCAGCTATTGGAACACGAGGTGAAGCCGGTAAAAACAGACCGACTAAGCATTACGGGCTGGTTGAAAACGAGGTAAATCGGTTTTCTGAAAACAAAATCTGAATCTGAATAATTCCCCTGTTTTCAGGAAAACCGATAGTAATCCGGGTTCCCTTCAGAGATGAAATTGTACAATGGAAACGGTCAACGGATTATTTTCTCCGATGCCTTTTGTCCCAATTATAACGAGCATAAAAGAAAATTACCAGCACAATTAAAATACCCAGCAAATAGGGCCATTGATCTTCAAAAAAAGTCTGCAGCTCAAAACCATATTGCTGCCCGGGTGATGCCGGCCTGTCCTGAGGTAATTCTGGTTGTTGAAAGCTCATGCCTTAAGGTACAAAATGCTCAAGTATAAACCTTCCTAAAATGCTATTTTTTGAACTTGTTGAGCGCTTTTCGGGTGAAATCTGACAGTACCAGTTCTCCCGAAATGGCAGCTCTTTCCTGCAACAGCGTACTCCAGTCTGAAGTTCCCTCCCAAAGCACCTTTTTCATTTCATAGAGAGCTTCCGGGTTATATGCCGCCAGTTTTTCCGAAAAGAAGTCCAGCTCTTTGTCCATTTCGGCGGTACCTTCAAAAACACGGGCATAGAGGCCTCGTTCCTGAGCCCAATAGGCATTCTTCCACTCGTGGGCCGCAAGAGTCATTTCAGCTAAAGCAGCCACACCCATTTTTCGTTCAATAGCAGGCGCTATAACAAAAGGACCTATCCCAATGCTAAGTTCTGAGAGTTTAATGGAAGCTTGTTCTGTAGCGAAACAATAATCACAAGCGGCGGCGAGACCCACTCCGCCGCCAACAGTTTTTCCGTGAATTCTTCCAATGATCAATTTTTTACAGCTGCGCATTGCATTGATCACCTTAGCAAAGCCCGAAAAGAACTGCTTTCCCTGTTGCATATTTTCCACAGCCAGTAATTCATCAAAAGAAGCTCCGGCGCAAAAAGCTTTTTCGCCTTCAGATCTTAGGATAATCACCTGTACTTCATCATTTTTTGATAGTTGATCAAATTCCTTTTCCAGCCGCTCCAGGAGCACTGCGGGAAAGGAGTTACTGGCAGGATGGCCAAATTCGACTGTGGCAATGCCATTGACGACATTGGTGTAGAGGCTTCCGTTCTCTCTATTGGTGGTCATAAACTGTGGTTTTAAGTAAAGTTAAAACTAAAGAGGGAACTTAAACCTCCCTTTTTAGGTATTTTCTTCGGAATTTTATCACTAAAGCACTGCTTCGAATGAGCATCCACATAAAAAACGCCAGCCATATTGCATAGAGTTTCATTCCGAAGTAATCGCCTATGAGCAACACGGGTGTGAAACCAAGAAAAGTAGCAGCTAAGAGCACATTCCGAAGAAACTTTGCCTCTCCAAGGCCTTTGAAGATTCCGTCAAACATAAAGGCGACCGCGTTAACCGGTTGCATGAGCAAGACCATCCAAAAAACAGACGAGAACAGCACGAGTACTGAAGTTTCTTTAGTGAAGATCAACCCGATCTGGTTATAGAACAGCGCGCAAAGACCCATCAAGAAAACGGCGATTATTATAGCGTATTTGCTAATATCTATACTTAAATGCCACAGTCGCCTGTAATCCCTGGCACCTAAAAGCCTGCCCGAAATAGCATTGCCGGCATTGGCGTAACCATCGATAAAAAAGGAAAAGAACAGCCAGATGTTCATGAGAACACTCTGTGCCGCAATGTAGTTCTTGCCATAACCTGTAGCATAGGCGTTGGCGAGATAGATGGCGAAGTTAAGAGCAGCGGTTCTCACAAAAAGATTGGCACTCATCAACAGCAGCCCCTTGAGCCGCGGATTTATATTAGTGCTCAGCCTTAGGCCGAAAGGTGTTTTTGTAAAGAAAAAATACAAGGCCATAGCAAGCATAACGGCCTGCGCAATAAGACTGGCGTAGGCTGCGCCCTCGAGATGCATGGCAGGAATCCATCCTTCTATGCCGTAGACCAGCAAATAATCCAGGCCAACATTTAAAAAGGCGCCTGTAAGGCTGCATTTCATAGCCCAAAGCGTATTTTGAAGTCCACGAAATACCCCAAAAATAGCAAAAGTAACGAGGGTTAAGGGATATCCAAGAGCACGGATGCGGTAGTAACTGGCGGCGTAAGCGAGTACTTCTCCTTCGGCGTTATAGGCACTGAAGATGTGACGGGCAAAATAGGCGGTAATCACATAGATGAGCAGGCTAAGTAAAAGATTCAAATAGATCGCCTGCGGCACAAGGGTCTTCACCGCATGCAGCCTTTTAGCTCCAAGATGTTGCGAAACCAAAGCCGAAATGGCCGTTTTTGTTTGAGCCAGGATCCAGATGATGGCCGAAAGAAAAGAGCCTACAATTCCTGCGGCCGCTAAAGCCTCCACCGGATCTTTATCTACATTCCCGATAATTCCGATGTCGGTAAGTGAAATAAGCGGTTCGGCTATACCCGCTATAATCGCAGGAATAGCGATTTTGTTGATCTCTTTGAAGGAAACCTTACTCATGAGGAAAGCAGTTTTTCATAGCAGTAAAATGGGTACTCGCTTTGTTTTGGAAAAAAGATATTTCCAAGCCTTTTATAACCGCGGCTCTCATAGAATTTTTGATTCCGAATATTTTGACTGAAGGTATCCAGCCTCACCGAAATATAATTTTGGGCCCGGGCAAAATCTTCTGCAAAATCCATGAGCTGCTGTCCATATCCCCTTCCCCATAGGTCGGGGCGGGTGGCGAGCCGGTGTACGTAAAGATTAGGCCCTTTTGCCGTTAGCCACTCTACTGCGAAATATTCCTCATCCATTTTTGAGCTGAGCACCATGATCCCCAACATTGCGCCATTTTCTTCAAGAATGAAAAGCTCGCCTTCCTCAATATCCTGTCGCAATCTTTCAAGAGATGGATAGAATTCATTCCACTGAAAAATGCCTTTTTCCTGCATTGCCAGTGCACAGGATTCGGTAAGTTTCTTGGCAGCGGAAAGATCTGATTCTATGGCTTTTCTTATCATTGCAGGTTTTAAGGTTCACAAAAATAAATTTTACCCGAAAGAATCTAAAGTCTTTACTGATATAAATAATTTAATTACATTTGCCCCGTTGAATTAACGTTCAACCTCAAACGGGGGATTAGCTCAGCTGGCTAGAGCGTTTGGCTGGCAGCCAAAAGGTCATCGGTTCGACTCCGATATTCTCCACCAAAGCCCGCAACTTGCGGGCTTTTTTATTTCTTAGATCTTCCAGGTTTTTTATGATACAGGTTCGCGGAGAACATATTTTACAGGCTTTATCTTCTAATTCTTCATGTACCTGTACTGGTAACAGTCATTACACTCCTCGTAAAGAATAAGCTCCTGCCCCTGCAGCTTGAAGAAGTGCGGAAGAGTACCGTCCTCGTAAATAATCATTTTCTGATACTTTCCCGTGAGTTTTGATTTTCGGGTCTCGATATGGTACGCCCTGGCTCCCATCAAAATTCCCTTTTCATATTCTTTAATGCTGTCTTTGGTGATCACCAAAGCCGGAATCTTTGATGTGGTCTCAGCATTCTCCACGGGTTCGTTTATTCCACCCGAAGTTCCCTGCCAGTTCCATGTCCCCAATAGATCTTTATTACTACCACAAGACATGGTAAGCAAAAGAAGGAGTAACAAAATTAATTTTTTCATATCTCTTTTATAAAACCTGATACTTTCTCTATCATCTTTTCCATGGCCGCGGGCAGCTTATCCTTCTTCCATGGATGTGACATTTCAAAAACATGATCACTACCTTTAAGGAGGAAAACTTCAGAACCACTTATCCATTTATGCAACTGTTCTGCGCTTTCAACCGAAACAGTAGGGTCTTCGGTGCCATGAATAATTAGCGTAGGGATGTCCAACATTTTAGCCGACTTTGAGATAGTGAAGCGCTCCTCATTCTGTTTAAAGTCTTCATAAAAGTCAAAAAGATGCGGCATTTGCTGCTTTGTACGCATATTTTCAACGTAAGCAATCCCTTTTTGTTTCCAGGCCTCCAGCTCCTCGCCCCGCGGGAATCTGCTTCCCAGGTCGCTTACGGCCGCAAGGGTGATCAAACTCTGAATTCTGGGATCTTCAGCTGCCTTGATCACTACGACTCCGCCTCCACGGGAATGCCCCATAAGACTTAATCGGGAAAGATCTGTGGTTTCTGCGAAAGGAAAATCGCTACTACTTATCCAGTCTATCACCACCTCAAGGTCGTCGAGTTCTTTGGTGTAAGTATTCTCTCCGAACGCATCCAGATCAGGAAAATCAATAGGATCTTCCAAAGTACCTCCATTAAAGGCGAAGTTGAATTTCACCACAGTAATGCCTTTTACGGCAAAGTCTTCGGCCATTAAATTCCAGCCTCCCCAATCTTTAAAGCCTTTGTAACCATGGCAGAAAATGAGAACCGGCTTGTTCTTTCCTTCTTCGGTACCGAATACATCGGTAGGAATTGGTCTTCCATATTTTCCCGGAAGCGCTATATTCAGTTGTTTTTTAATTACCATGCGTTTTGTTTTAACTCTTTTTCTTTAAAAGGAATGTTTGGATCACAGATCTCTATAATAAGATTTTTAAGTTGTTCTTTGAAGTCGCCCAAAACTTCCCGGGTTATATCGGGATCTTTGTTCGCTCCCTTTCCGTTTTTATCTTTTTTAGAGAATTTCAGAAATCCGGCCTTCAGGTTTTTAAAGGAGATGATCCCGGCTTCTACAGGAGCTGTAATCTTTTTTGTCTCATCGAGGAGGCAGGCATACATAAGGATCTGGAAAGGCTTGCTGTAGCTATCATAATCGCTGCTTATCTCCTCCCAATCTACTACCTCAACCTTATTTTGATCTACTCTTCCCGTCTTATAGTCAATAATCCTCATTTTACCGTTGAATTCATCAACCCGGTCCACAGTCCCCTTCAGGTTCACGGGAAATTTCAATTCGGGAATTGGAAAAGGACATTTTAACTTATTCTCTACCTGCAACATCCTAATGCTGTTGTCACTTTTAAGGCTTTTAATCTCCGATCTCAGGAAATTGAGCACATAACGCTTCGCCACCTCGAAGATGAGGAGGTTTTTCCCCGATGTCATGGGAGCTTCAGTATAGTGTCTTTTGAATTGTTTTTCTATTTCTGAAGGAGTCTCTAAAATGGCATTTTGAAGGAGTTCTATTCTAAGCTCCTGCCCCAACCATTGTTTGTAAAAATACTCCAGCGTGTCATGTACCACTGTACCAAGCGTGTTATAAGCTACGGTTTCTTCTACTTCCTCGGGTTCCTGTATTTTTAGGATCTGTTGCTTATAAAAATCGAGCGGATTCCGAATATAGCTTGTCAAAGCCGATGGTGAAAAACCTTCTGCCGCCCTTTCTTTGATCCTTTCCATAATCCCGGGCGTTTTCTGGATCGTCCTCAGGCTTTTTTGCAGGGCCGGAACATTAGGCGCCACATTATAGCTCTTGATCACATGCTGTTCCTGCCTTTCAGTTTCCAATTGCAGCAGAAAACGTGATTTTTCGCCCGCATTTAATCCATCGCTTTCAGTATTATAAAGAAGATATCCTTTTTTCGCACGTTGCAGCAGGTGATAGAAGTGATATGCATAGATGGCGTCTTTTTCCTTATAAGTTGGAAGATGGTACGCGCACTTGAGATCAAAGGGTACAAAAGAATTATTGCTCTTGCCAGATGGCAATACGCCTTCATTTACTGAAGTGACAATGATATTCTCAAAATCCAGAACTCTGGATTCAAGGACCCCCATCAACTGTAAACCCGTAAAAGGTTTTCCGCGGAAGTCTACATTCTTGACAGACAGCAGGTCTTTAAAGATCGAAAAAAGGGATTTTAAAGAACTCACATATTTGTACTCCTGCAGCAGATTATTCAACTGGTTGAACAACGTATGAAATTGATAAAGAAATTCCAGCGTAAGTCGATCTTCTTCCCGATCAAGACCATCTCTAAAAATGTATATCAAATCCTGAAGGTTCTTTACAGCAATTTCGGAATTATTTTTCCAGTCCTCAAAACACAGTTCATAGAGCTTCCTGGTCTTCTCTGATGCGTCTTTTGTCAAAGCATCCAACGGGACATAAATGAGATTTTCTTTCTTTATTTTTTCTGAAATTTTTCCTGAAAATCCGCCGGTGATCTTTTGTACCAAAGGATGGTTGCAAATGCTCACAACGTCTTTATAATACCAGTCAGACCGGTTACGAGCCGAATGAATCTTAAGCAAATGTTCAAAAAAGAAAGCTACGGGCGCGTTCTTTAGCGCAAAACCCATGGTAACATTCACATCCTGCACATTGGGTGGGAGCGAATTCAATACCGGAAGCAGAAGACTTTCATCTCCCAGTACAACGGCAGTATTTTTTAGTTCTTCAGAAGAAAGGCGGGATAAAATTTCTCCCACATATTTCGCCTGGCCAATATTTCTGGGTACACCGGTAATAGCAATGGTTTTTGGGTTTTTATATTCAGAAGAGACCATCTTAAGCTCCTGCTTTTCATAGACCGGCCAATTTTTCAAATACTGCCTGAGGAAAAATGAAACCTCGTGCTGATCGTCTTCCATAAAAGTTGCATCAGCATCCCAGAAAACTTCAGCTTTTCCTGCGGCCATCATCTTCTGAAAGATCTCCTGTTCAGCTGTATTAAGCGCATTAAAACCTATAAAGACATGAGGGTTTTCCACTTTTTGAAGGAAAGCATCAATATTTTCCGAAGCTTTTCTATATACCATCCCCTGATAAGCAAGACCTCGTTTCTCAAGCTGCTCCCGCAGCTGTTCATAATATTCGGAAAGCTTATTCCAAAAGGAGAGATAATTCTGCATGAGAGGCGTTCTTTCCTCCTGCAGGTACCAATGGTTCATCTCCTGAATATTTCCGAGATAACCGAAGAAAGACTTATAATCTATAAGATAGCGGTCGATCTCATTAAAATCGTGTAAAAGCGTTTGAGCCCAGGAAGAAAAGGTTTCAAAGTTTTCTGTGTTTTCTTTAGGGGTACAGTTAAGATAGGCGGTGTAAAACTCAAAGAGTGATGTTATGTTGTCGGCAGATTTTACTGCTGCGACCTCTTCGGCAAAATCTTCTATGCTTATCACTTTAGGCATAAACAGGGCATTTTGGCTATGCGCCGCAACCTGTTGCTTGAGATAAGTACCCGCCCGCCGACTGGGAAGTATAAAGGTATAATCTGAAATTGACCTGTCGCGTGACAGCAATTCCTGTAAGACCTGGGTGATAAATGATGTCATGGCTTAAAAATAAAAAACGCCCCGGGAATCCCGGGGCGTTTTCAAAGAAATTATTGCTCTATCTTCTACATATCTGTAGTGTCAGACTCAGTTTTTTCTTTCATTACTTTTTCTTTGTCAAGACTAATCTCAACCCTTCTGTTTTCCTGTCTACCTTTAGCGGTATTATTGGTTGCAATAGGATTGGACTCACCATAACCTTCTGCAGTTAACCTGTTTTGAGCAATTCCTCTTTCAACAAGGGCTTCTCTAACAGATTCTGCTCTTTCTCTTGACAACTTCATGTTGTAAGAATCGCTACCTGTGCTGTCTGTATGTCCTCCAATATGGAATACAGTATTTGAATATTCATCCATGATGTCAGCGATAGCTTGAAGAGTTTCTTCAGATTCCTGACGAATTGTGGCTTTGTTAAGATCGAAAAGAATAGTTCTTGAGTATTCATTCAATTCTTCGATCACCTCAACTGTAGGCTCTGGACAACCATTGTTTGCAGCGGTTCCAGCAACTTCAGGACATTCATCGTCTTTATCAAGAACACCATCGTTGTCCATATCTTGCCATGGGCAACCGTTATTTTCTTTTGGTCCTGCTTCATTTGGACACTCATCTTCAGAATCTTTGATTCCATCTCCGTCAGCATCAGGACATCCGTTCATAGCGGCCAAACCGGCTACAGTAGGACATTCATCCTGAGGATCGGCTACACCGTCTCCGTCAGTATCAGGACATCCGTTAAATTGAGCCAGACCTGCTTGATCAGGACATGCATCCTGACGGTCTTCGATTCCATCGCCATCACTGTCAGGACATCCGTTGAACATTTCAAGACCCGGAACTTCTGGGCATTCGTCATCTTTATCGTAGATACCGTCACCATCAGTGTCTTTTCCTCCAAGAGCGAACTTGATTCCACCTACATGTTGCCAGTGAGACCGAGCATCATCTTCAAAACTGTGCTTATAAATTGTCTGGATGGTAAGCGCGAAATTGTCTGAGAACCAGAAGTTGAAACCTGCGGTACCGTCTAAAGTTCCAATTCCTTTATCATCGATCCAGGTATAACCACCACCAACACCAACTATTGGGTCAAGCCAGCCTGCATCGGCATCATTTCTAAAACTGTAGTTGAACGTTCCGTCTAAACCATAGTAAGTAAGGTTGTCCCAACCTTGATCTCCGTATTTATCTATTTGGTTAACTGAACCAGCAGCTTCGAAATAGAATCCGGCTCCAATATTTCTCGCAACAGACAATCTAGAGATTCCGGGAAGAATATTCCAGTGATCTCCTGTATTGAAAAATTCGTCAAAATAGCCACCAAGAGGAGCGTCTTCTCCAGTAGGGAAGAAGTCAACAGCGTTCACTCCCAAACCTAAAGCCCAGGGATTATTGTCATCCTGCGCCTGTACCGTACCGAAGCTCAGAAATAACAACGACGCTAATAAAAAAGTGTTCAGATGTTTCATATTGAAAAGTTTAATATTTCATTTAGTTAGTACAAACAAAAGTAGACTGATATTCATTATTAACAAAGCTTAATATAATAAAGTTTTCTTAATAAAGCCTTGAATACTAACGCATATAGGGCTTTTAGAAAGCTCATTTTTGTGAAAAACATAAAATTTTAATAAAAAAATTCAGTTCAAATTTTGTAGATTTTCCTGATAAAGAAGAGGTTGTAAATAACTTTTTCGGACTTAAATATCCTTATTAAAACGAAAAAAGCCCCTCCCATCCGGAAAGAGCTCTTTTGCTAAGAATGTATGATGTGTTAGATGACGTCCAGTTCTTTTCCAACCTTTTTAAAGGCTGTAATCGCCTTATCAAGATGTTCTTTGGTGTGTGCCGCAGACAGCTGCACCCGGATTCTCGCTTTTCCTTTTGGAACCACGGGATAGAAGAATCCAATCACATAGATCCCCTCTTCCAAAAGTTTATCGGCCATATCCTGTGAAAGTTTTGCATCATACAACATCACCGGGACAATGGCTGCCTCCCCATCAATGATCTCAAAACCGGCATCTTTTATACCTTTTTTGAAGTACTTGGTGTTCTCCTTTACTTTGTTTCTCAAAGAATCATCTTTAGTAAGCATATCAAAGACCTTTATTGAAGCACCAACTATAGCCGGAGCAAGAGAATTTGAAAATAGATAAGGTCTGGATCTTTGGCGAAGTAATTCAATGATCTCTTTTTTGGCAACGGTATAACCACCCATAGCCCCACCAAGAGCCTTACCCAGGGTTCCTGTGATAATGTCGATTCGTCCCAGCACTCCTTTTTCCTCAAGAGTCCCAATTCCGTTTTCACCAATAAATCCCGTGGCATGACATTCATCAATCATCACCAGGGCGTCGTATTTATCGGCAAGATCACAAATTTTATCCAACGGAGCTACAAGTCCGTCCATGGAGAAAACCCCGTCTGTAACGATGATTTTAAAGCGAGCACCTTTTTCATTAGCTGTTTTTAGCTGCTGCTCCAGGTCTTCCATATTCCCGTTCTCATAGCGGTAACGAGCCGCTTTACAAAGCCTTACTCCATCAATAATGGAAGCATGATTGAGGGAATCGGAAATAATCGCATCTTCAGCAGAAAGCAAGGGCTCAAAAACTCCGCCGTTAGCATCAAAAGCAGCGGCATAAAGAATGGTATCTTCCATTCCATAGAAATCGGCAATTTTGCGTTCCAGTTCTTTATGTATGTCCTGGGTTCCGCAAATGAATCTCACGCTCGACATTCCAAAACCATGTGAATCAAGTGTATCTTTTGCCGCCTGGATTACTTCAGGATGTGAGGAAAGCCCCAGGTAATTGTTCGCACAAAAATTAAGCACTGTTTTTCCACCCTCAAGGGTGATTTCTGCACCCTGTGGCGAAGTAATGATGCGCTCCTTTTTAAAAAGCCCTTCTTCCTTTATATTTTCAATTTCCTTTTCAAGGTATTGTTTCATTTTTCCGTACATATCTTGTCTTGATTTTTATAAAATTAATTTCTATTAAACATAGGTAATATTGATGCCTTCATTGATGTAGACCAGTAGTTTTTTTTCTACAATAAAATCCATGGCCGTAAAGACCTCAGCATAAGAATTGATCTGTTCGTGATGCTTAAGATCTTCGCTTCCCGTTTTATAATCGATAATGCTAATCTTGTTTCCATTCACGACAATCCGGTCCGGGCGTAACAGTTCTCCTTTTTCTGATACTATTTCCCTTTCATTAAAGCTGATGGTTTCTTCGGAAAAATACTGCTGCAGTTCGGGGTGGGCTACGACTTCAAAAATGATATTTTCGATAAGCTTTTTTTCCTGTTCACGGAAACGCCCCTCTTCCCTGGCCTTTATAAGCACTTGTTCCACATCTTTTACTGAAGCTATTTCTGCAAACAAATCATGGATAAGCTGTCCTTTTTCAATCGCTTCTTTTTGGCGTGAATCCCAAAGCATACCCGACCGTGTAATGATAGAGATTCCGTTGCTTTCGGTAGCCGAAGAGAAAAATTCCTGTTGCTTTACCGAAACATTTTTTTCTTCCTCCTGCTGCGGAAGATCATTAGGGTCTCCAAAATGATATTCTTTACCCTCATTCCATTTACCAAGCTCTTTTAGGTAAGAAATGAGCAAGCCGGAAAATTTTTTCCTGTTTTCTGCACCTTTTCGATCCACTTCATACTTAGAGATCACATAGAGCTGTTGTACCGGCCTTGTCAAAGCTACATACAGCACATTTAGCGCGTCCAACTGGCTATTGAAACAAAGTTCATCATACATACGTGGCGCATCGCCAACCCATTCCTTCATCTTTTCTGAAGACTTCAAAAGCGCCACCGGTACGGGACTTTCAAGATCTACGGGAAGATCCAGCCATAATGAATCCCTGGCAACATCGGTTATCGGGCTATTGGCGAATGGGTAGATCACTACGGGAAACTCCAGCCCCTTCGCCTTATGAATCGTCATGATTTGCACCGCGTCTTCCCCTTCGGGAACAACAATGCTCAAATCCTCCTTTTTTCGCTCCCAAAGTTCCAGATAGTTAAAGATCCCTGCCCCTTCAGAATGTGAGGTTTCATAAACAAAATCCAGGAAGAACTGCAAATATGCATTGGATCCTTTTTGCACACCAAAAATCCTGATGATATATTCTACTCCCTCATAAACTGACAGGGAATTCAGCAGGTCCAGCTGAAAATCTGCGCCAAATATAGAAAGCCTGTTAAAGAAAGCCTGCCCTTCAAGTTCGAGCATTTCTTTCAGGAAACTGTATTGTCCTTCCACTTCAGGATGCTTGCCGAGCAGGTAATCCAGCACGTCAAACTTCAGGTTTTTATCTGTTTTGTCGATGCTTAGCTGAAGAATGTTGTTAATAAAACTCACCTCCGGAGATCTGCTGAGCAGAAGGCTTTCCGCAGAGATGACCGAAATACCATTTTCATTGAGATAATTGGCAATTGCGATACTCTCCTTTTTCTTCCTGGTGAGGATACAGATATCGCCTTTCGAAACTTTTTTCTCACTTAGATCTGCAATAATTTCCAGCACCCTTGTGGGATACGCCAGCATTTCTTCTTCGGCATTTTCAGCTTCAATAAATGAAATGTTCACATAACCGGAGTCCTCGCTTACCGGCTCCTGTTGTGCATTGTTGAATAATTCTCTGTGCTCTTCCAGCTGCAGGGAGGAGGACGAGAATTTAAAGAAGTTATTGTTAAACTCGACGATGGTTTTAGCGCTCCTATAATTATTAGGAAGCACCAGCACCCGTTTTTCTGTAATATTAAAAGGATTTTTATTCCCGCACAGCTCCATAAACTGTTCGGCTTTCCCGCCCCGCCAGCGATAGATAGATTGTTTGGCATCTCCTACCAGGGTGAGGCTGCCCGTATCATCACCCTCACTTCCGCCCGAAAGTGTATGCTCTACCAGCGGAATAAGATTTTCCCACTGCAGTTGTGAGGTATCCTGAAATTCATCTATAAAATAATGACGGTAACGCTCCCCTAATCGTTCATAAATAAAAGGAGCAGGTTGATCTTTAACCGTTTTTCCTATGGTAGAATTAAATTCTGAGATCAATACCACAGAGTTTTCCTGCTTTATCGCCTCAATTTCATTTTGAATAGCACTCAATAAAGAAAGCGGGACAATATTCTTTTCGACGGCCTGCAGAAACTGATGGTCTAAAATGCCATTTTTGAGCCTCGAATAAAGTTCCCATATTTGCGGCTGAAGTTCATCTAATGTATCCTGTTTTGCGGGGTTGGTCTTCTTGGGATAAAGAGGTTGGGACTCAAGATCTACCTGCCATTTAAGATCAAACTTAAGAGCTTTTATATCCAGATTCTTTGCCTTCAGAAAGAACTTGGGACAGGAAGACCTGCTAAAATCTTCATTTTCCAAACCCTTGTCCTCCAGGAGTTGAAAGAAATCATCTGAAACCCGGACAATTTCAGTTTCCAAAAAGGCCGTTTTTTCCTTTAATTTTTTCTGAAGCTCAAGAAAATCTTCCATCTTCCTGTTCTTGAGCAGCTCAAGGAAAGGCAGATTCGTTTCCTGGGTAAGCAATTTGGCGATCTCCAATAGATCGCGTGAAATATCCCAGCTCTTATCATCATCTGTCTTGCTTAAAACAAAATTTATAAGAACACCGGTTAAACCTTTATCTTCCCCCGCTTTACTAATAAGGCGGTCTACGGCCTCCCTTAAAACATCTTCGGTTCTAAGTTCTACTTCAAAATTGAGGGGAAGGTCAAGATCTTTGGCAAAAGTCCTCAAAACGCGATGCGTGAAACCATCAATGGTAGAAACTTCAAAGGCTGCGTAATTGTGTATGATATTTTTGAGAATATCCCTGCTCTTAAGATGAACTTCCTGAGAAGTAAGCCCGGTTTCTTTAGAAAGCAACTGCAGCAGATTTTCATCTTTTATGCTGCGATCCTCTTTAGAAACAGATTTTAGGGCAGCAATGATTCGGCTTTTCATTTCGGCTACCGCCTTATTGGTGAAAGTGATCGCAAGAATATTTTTGAAGCCGTCGCTATGGGGAGACAGTAATAAAAGGACAAGATATTCTTTTACAAGAGTAAAGGTCTTGCCAGAGCCCGCCGAGGCATCGTAGATAGTAAAGGAATTATTGTTTTTCAAAAATTTTTCCACTAATGTATAAAATGAAAGTGAAATTAAAGCCGCAGCCGCTACATGTATTAAATTAGGTAATTTTCAATCAGTTGAAAGATTTGGCTTATTTATGATGATAAAGATCTGGAAAAAAGCTAAAGGTTTAAGGATTTTATAACATTTTATAATTCACTTTCAGATGCTGAATCTCTAAATTTGGAGTTGATCTAAGTAATAACAATTTAAAAAATATAATTATGGCTTTTGAGTTACCGAAACTAAAGTACGCATTTGATGCATTGGAGCCTCACATTGACGCTAGAACAATGGAGATCCACCACGATAAACACCACGCAGGATATACCAGCAAGCTTAATGATGCCATTAAGGGCACAGATATGGAAGGAAAAAATATCGAGAATATTCTTCATAATCTTGATAAAGAAAATAAAGCCGTTCGTAACAATGGTGGTGGATACTATAACCACAATCTTTACTGGGAGATCATGTCTCCAAACGGAGGTGGTAAACCATCTGGAGAACTCGCGACCGCTATTGATAAGAAATTCGGTTCTTTCAGCGCATTTAAAGATGCTTTCTCCAAAGCGGGTGCCACTCAATTTGGTTCTGGATGGGCATGGCTTTGTGTAAAAGAAGGTGGAGAACTTGACGTTTGTTCTACTGCTAATCAGGATAATCCTCTAATGCCCGGAATAGGTTGCGGCGGAACTCCGATTCTTGGAATGGATGTTTGGGAACATGCATATTATCTAAAATATCAAAATCAACGCCCTGCCTATATTGAAGCATTCTTTAACGTGATCAATTGGGAGGAAGTATCTAAAAGATACGCACAAGAGAAATAAATTTTAAGTTTCATTCAATTTTCTAAAAAGCTGCCGGGATAAATTCCGGCAGCTTTTTTTATTAAATATTACCGCATAAAAAAAGGTGGAAAGCTCCACCTTTTTTTGCCCCAAATCTACCATGAACTTAACCTACTTATGTTATGGCT
>JBAVJE010000166.1:0-3754 GCA_049687615.1 Salinimicrobium sp.
GATGATATTATTAAAGCTGCGCTGGATTCAGAAATGGGACTACTCCGTAATATGGGTGTAAATGCGATACGACAGTATACCGGAATTCAGCCTAAATGGATCACCTATATCTATGACAATTACGGTATCTACACTATGCTTAACCACTCCTTTGGGCGATACGGACTTACCATAAATGGCCAATGGCTTCCCAATACCGAATATGGTAATCCGGCGACACAAGAATTTTTACTCAACGAAGTGACAGAAATGGCTGAAAGATATAAGGACACCCGCGGCTTACTTTTGTTTTTGCTGGGTAATGAAAATAATTACGGACTGTTCTGGGATGGTGCCGAGACCGAAGATATTCCTCTTGAAGATCGCAAGTCTACAAGACGGGCTCAGGCGATGTACAAACTATTTAATACGGCCGTTCTTGCTATGAAAGACATAGACCAGTCTCACCCCATTGCTATTTGTAATGGGGATGTTCTGTTTCTGGACATCATTGCGGAAGAATGTAAAGAAATAGACATTTTTGGCACCAACGTTTATCGCGGGGCTTCTTTCGGAAATATCTTTTCTGAAGTAAAAGAAAAGCTCGGTAAGCCTATCCTGTTCACAGAGTTTGGTTCTGATGCTTTTAATGCTATTGAAATGCAGGAGGATCAAAAAGCCCAGGCCTATTATCTGTTGCAAAACTGGAAAGAGATCTATGCCAGTGCTTCAGGCCTAGGTAAGGCCGGAAACTCCATTGGCGGATTTACTTTTCAATTCAGTGATGGGTGGTGGAAATACGGGCAAACCATTGATCTGTCTACTCACAATACCAATGCCTCCTGGGCCAACGGGGGCTATACTTTTGACTTTGAAGCAGGTGAAAATAATATGAATGAGGAGTGGTTTGGGATCTGCGCAAAAGGACCGACCAATGAGCGAGGATTATATGATCTCTATCCACGAGCTGCCTATTACACGTTAAAAGAAGCGCATAATATAGACCCGTATGCTGAGGGTGCCACTGCTGAATACATTGAAAATGCTTTTAACAGTATCGAGATCATGGATGCAGTTTTAAGAGCACGCGGGGATAAAGCAGCTTTGGGAGCTGAAAGTACAAGTAAAATCAGATTGAGCAATTTGCGTGCAGAATTTACCACTTTTAATACGGGAGGAACTTTAATAACTACTCCCGAAGATGCTGACCCTGACGCGACGACTTACCCTGACGAGCTAGGATTTGACTATATGCACTCATATTATATTGGGGTTGAAGGGAATCCTTCAGCAAATATGAGAGCCGAGCTAACCTTCAACATTGTTGGTAATGTTGCCGAGAATCCTATTGATGAGATCTTCTATGAAAACAGGGCGCGTAAAAGAAGAGTGCTTACTCCCGAAGGTGAACTTGATGTCACTGATGTTAATCGTGTACAGGTATATAGTGCAGAATATGACTGGAATTCGAAATATTTCGATCTGAGCGGTTTTTACCGAACCGGACATTATCACTGGGGATATGAAGGAGATTTCTTTAATCTTTATCCGGAAGCCAATTACGGTCCTAACCTGGATATCTATAACGGGGAAATTTCAGGTTTTGAAGTAGACGGAAAACGTACTTTTAAAGACTTCAAGATCGCCTTTGGTCCGCAGCTGTGGTGGGGAGCCAATCCTGCAGTACTTCTGAAGTACTACAAAACCTTTGAAAAATTTGAGGTAGCTGCCATTTACCATGAAGATATTGATGAATATGGAACGACCGTTAGTTCCATCGCAATTCCGCAGCCAAAGACCAGAAGAGTGAGCTTACAGGCTAAAACCTCTCTGGGGAAATTCGGACTCGAGGCAGGAGCGATTTGGGCAGGTCAACCCTTGAATGGTCGAAGGTTTCAAATTGTAACCGGAGACAATCCTGAAAATTATGTTGTGTATACCGATGAAGTAAACACCATGGACAACTGGGGAGGAAAAGCAAAGATCACCTTTTCCAGCGGTCCTGTCAACTGGTACGCTCAAGGTGCAATAATGGGCCTGGTAGCCCGCGGAGGTTACGACAATACCCAGACTTTTACAGGCTGGAGGTTAAAAGATACCGGGAGTGGAAACCAGACAAACATACTTACGGGCTTTACCTATCTTACCGGTGACTTTACCATTGCACCTAACTTTTTATGGCAAAAACCTATTGTAGAAGCTATCCCTAACGATGCTCCAGCTCCGGCAAGGTTACGTAATATAGAGGATGATCCTTTCGCCGTGCGCGACAACAGAGAAACTGTAGCTGGAGAATTATTACTCACCTATGATCCCACCCCGGGAACCTGGATGTATGCCTGGGATAACGATGAGATGGAAGATGCAAAGCTTGCAATAAGTACCGGATTCGTGTACCGTCATTTACCCACTACTATGGATGCGGCGATCGGGTTTTTGAGTAATCGTACTCCCTTCGCTTTTCCCAATTCGGTGCCTGCCCATGATCTTTGGGAGTCCAATACACGAGCCGTCTCTAAAATCAACCCTAACCTAGGTTTAATTGTCAACATGTATTTTGGTAATGCTCAGGCGCGGGGCAGTGACCCGAGGTTAATAGAACGTTTTGGCGCAGATATTCGGGTAATCTATAATAAGGTGAAATTCATACATTCTATTAAAATAAATGACTGGGGGCCCTACGATTATCACAGGGATTTTAACCTGACGTATCCTGTACAGACAATGCTGGATATTTCAACAACTACAGGAAAACCTAATTGGTATATATTACCAAATACACGAATTGGGGTGCGTGGTACCTGGAGATCCCTCAATGAATTTTCAAACCGTTACAGTCCTACAGCAGCCCAAGAGTTTGCAGAGACTCCTGTCATAAGTCCGGTAGGCTTTCCTAATGGAAGTGAGTGGGAAATTAGAACATATGTTCACATCAATATAGGTAAATAAGAAAAGCGCTATGAGAACCGATATACTAAACAATTTTAAAAGTGCTACGTCTCTGATGGTTATTGTTGCAATTATTGTAAGCTGTGATCGTCCTTATTCTGATGATGTTGAATTTGCGGGCAATAACGAAAATGGAGACGTATATATTGATGGCTTTAGTGCAGGGTTACAATACCTTCCTTTTGAAGGATCAAAGCTTGACGCCTTTTCGGTGGATACAGATGTGAGTTATGAAGGTTCTTCTTCAATGCGATTTGATGTTCCGAATGTTGGGGATCCCGGTGGAGCCTTTGCAGGTGCAGTATTTCCAACTTCAGGTGCACGGGATCTATCGGGTTATGATGCCCTGACGTTTTATGCTAAAGCAACAAAAGCGGCTACTATTAATGAAATAGGATTTGGAAATGACTTTGGTGAAAATAAATTTTTGGTCACCAAGACAAACCTGCGGATTAGTACCAGCTGGGTGAAATATATTATCCCTATTCCCGATCCCGATAAACTAATCAATGAAAGCGGATTATTCTGGTATTCTGAAGGTCCTGAAAACAATGACGGCTATACCTTTTGGGTAGATGAAATCAAATTCGAAAAACTAGGCACGGTAGCTCAACCAAGACCTGAGATTTTTAATGGTGAGGACATTGAGCAGCTGGCTTTTATAAATGTAGATATACCCATTACAGGGCTCTCTCAAACCTACAATCTTGCTTCAGGAGCCAACCAAACAGTAAATGTGGCTTCCTCCTATTTTAACTTTCAGTCTTCCAATACAGATGTTGCGGTTGTAAGCGAACAGGGAATAATCACTCCTGTAGGCGTA
Organism: Salinimicrobium sp.; assembly: GCA_049687615.1. GTDB lineage: Bacteria > Bacteroidota > Bacteroidia > Flavobacteriales > Flavobacteriaceae > Salinimicrobium. The sequence continues at coordinate 3,752 of JBAVJE010000166.1, forward strand.
GGC
>JBAVJE010000167.1:0-13017 GCA_049687615.1 Salinimicrobium sp.
ACCGAATAGGCCACATTTTGATCAATATTAAACAAAAAAAAATGATCTCCAGTTTTATTAAAGTACTGAAAATCATTTAATTAGGTATTATTTGGTGTTGTTTGGAACAACAAAAGTCGGGGTGGCAGGATTCGAACCTGCGGCCTCCTGCTCCCAAAGCAGGCGCGATAACCGGGCTACGCTACACCCCGAATATAACAGCTAAAGCTGTCATTCAATATTCAATATTTCAAATTCAAAATTCCAACTATCTCCCAAAGCAGGCGCGATAACCGGGCGGAGTTTATCCTGACGCATGTCAGGGCTACACCCCGAAGACAGCTTACGCTGAAACTTCAATAAGTCGCTAGACACTAAAAGCCTTAGCGGCTGCAAATATATGAATAAAGCGCAGTTTTCAATGAAATCATGGCTTTTTTTCTGCTTTAATTATTGTTGAAGTTTCGAATATATTTGCCTTACTATTTATGGTGATTTTTCTTAGCTCAAAAACGGGAAATTTCATTTTGTACAGCAGGTTTAAAAAATGCCTTTTTTGCTGGCATTAAAATCTGGCGTGTTTCTTGCAGGTTTAGGAGTAGCGGTAATAAACTGCGAAAAAACCCGTTAAATAAAAGAAGATAATATTATGAAACCGATTTTTTTTGGAATATTATTCTTTGTTTTAGGTGTTGCAAATGCACAAACCTGGAGCAATGATCTGGAAGAAGCCAAGACTCAGGCACAAAAAGAAAACAAAGAAATATTACTGGTTTTTCAGGGTTCAGACTGGTGTGCGCCCTGTATAAAACTAGATCGTGAAATCTGGACCTCTTCAGAATTTAAAGAGTATGCAAAAGGACATTATGTGCTGGTAAAGGCAGATTTCCCAAGAAGAGCGAAAAACCAACTTCCTCCCGAGCAGCAGGAAAAGAACAATAAATTGGCCGAAAAATTTAACCAACAAGGGTATTTTCCGCTGGTGGTTGTCATGGATGAAAAAGGTAATGTGATTGGAAAAACCGGCTATAAAAAAATCTCGCCTAAAGAATACATCGCATTGCTCAACTCTTTTAAAAGCTGATTTTGAAAAAACTACTTCTGTTTAACCTCATTTTCTTCATTAGCCTTAATGCTTCTGCACAGGAAATTTTCAAACGAACCCTGAAACTGATGGGAAGCAGGTTTGAGATCACCGTAGTGGCAAATAACGAAACTGAAGCTGAAAAACAGATTCAGCTTGCTGTAGGAGAGATACAGCGCATTGAAAAACTCATTTCCTCATGGGATCCTTCCTCCCAAACTTCAGAAATTAACAGGAATGCCGGGCTAAAACCGGTGAAGGTGGATAAAGAACTCTTCAGCTTAATAGAAAGATCAATAAAGATATCTAATATCACAGACGGCGCTTTTGATATTTCCTACGCGTCAATGGATAAAATATGGAAATTTGACGGCAGCATGACTAGCATGCCTTCCGAAGAAGAAATAAAAGCTTCGGTGTCAAAAGTGGGATTTCAGAACATCATTCTGGACAAGGAGAATTCTACGGTGTTCCTGAAAAATCCAGGGATGAAAATTGGTTTTGGAGCGGTAGGAAAAGGATACGCGGCAGATAGAGCCAAAGAATTACTAATCCAAGAAGGGGTTCCCGCAGGGATTATTAACGCATCTGGCGATATGAACACCTGGGGCAAACAACCCGATGGCCGGGAATGGATGGTGGCGATCACCAATCCCATGAACAAAAACAAAACATTTGCCTTGCTTCCTCTTAAACAGGGCGCGGTAGTGACCTCTGGAGATTACGAGAAATTTGTGAACTTTAATGATACACGCTATGCGCATATTATCAATCCAAAGACGGGATATCCTGCGACAGGCATCATAAGTGTGTCGGTTTTTGCTCCCAAAGCCGAATTGGCCGATGCTTTGGCAACTTCGGTGTTTGTACTTGGAAAAGAAATTGGCCTAAACCGGATCAACCAGTTGCCAAAGGTTGAATGTATCATTGTCGATGAAAATGGGAATATTACAGCTTCCGAAAATATCAAAATCAATACTCCATGAAAAAAGTAATTTTGACAGGTATTCTTTTTGCTGCCCTGCAATCCTGCTCGGCTGTAAAAGAATATGAAAAAGTGAATATTAACGACCCCGATATGGAATTGTCGCTTAAAAGTATAGACAGGTTTGAAACTAATTTTCAAGCTTACCGGGAAGCGGCAGCAGGAGCTAACGGAGGTAAAACAGGCGGTGGATGTGGTTGCAATTAAAGTGTCAAAAATGAGAAAACTGGCGATTATTTTATTTTGTGTCTATTTTACTGCGGGTTTTGCGCAGGAAACTTCGGAAGGAGAAGGCTTTAAAAAAAGAGTTTTAGAGAGTACCGAGGTGGAATTCCTTACCAGCCTGTATACTCAGGATGGGGATAATGCTGCTGTAAGTGGCGGAATTGGTACCGAAGAGCTCACCGACTTTACCCCAACTATTGTGGTGTCCATTCCACTGAATGATGACGATGTTTTGACTATAGATGGAGGGATATCGGCATATAGCTCGGCATCGTCGAGCAATATTAATCCGTGGGACGGAGGCAAAACGGCCGATCCTTTTACGGCTTCTTCGGGAGCGTCTTCCAGCGATGTATGGGCAAATCTCAGCGGAACCTATAGCCACAGTTCTGACGACCGTAACAGGATATGGACGGCTAAAGCTTCGGTCTCTTCAGAATTTGATTACTTTTCAATAGGTTTCGGCGGAAGCTATTCCTGGCTTTTTAATGACAAGAACACTGAAGTCGGGATCAATGCAAATATTTATCTCGACACCTGGAAGGCTCTTTATCCTTATGAGCTGCGGCCTTTCCAAAATAACGGTTCGGGATTGAATAGTTCCCTTTTTAGAAACCTTACCGGAAATGGTGTGTATGATCCCTCATTTTCCGAATTTGACAGCGAAACCAGGAACTCTTATTCCGTAGGAATGAATTTCTCACAGATCCTGTCAAAAAACCTGCAGGCCAGCCTCTCGGTCGATTATGTACAGCAGGACGGATTGCTGTCAACACCTTTTCAACGCGTCTATTTTGCCGATAAGGAAGATTTTTACATTGAGAATTTCCAATTGGCCGACGATGTGGAACAGCTGCCAGATACCCGTTCAAAAGTTGCTGTTGGCGGAAGACTTAATTATTTCCTGAATGCGATGTTCGTTTTAAGAACCTATTACCGGTATTATACAGATGACTGGGGGATAAGCTCGAATACTGCCAAAGTAGAGCTGCCAATAAAGATCTCTCAAAAATTTACGGTCTACCCTTCATACAGATATTATGATCAAACTGCCGCCGATTATTTTGCGCCTTATGAAGAGCATTTGTCGACTGAAGAATTCTATACATCAGATTACGACCTTTCAAAATTTAATGCCAACCAATACGGAATTGGAATTGGCTACACCGACATTTTTACCGGGTTTCATATCTGGCAGTTCGGTCTCAAAAGTGCCAATTTACAGTATAGTTATTACAAGAGAAATACTGGTCTAACTGCAAATTTGATCTCGGGTGGGGTGAAATTTATTATGGAATAGGAAGAGAATTCCTTCGCGGTTTTCACTTTCCTTGTGATACATTTCTAACATAAACTGTTATTCTGAAGAGGTTCCAAAAATGGCAAAATTTGATGTCGTTAGTTTCTCCTTTGACTTTGATGTTTCTGTTTACCTGCTTTTAAAAAAAGGCTAAGCAAATGTTCTATAAAATTTCTGCCAAGTAAGAAACCGCTGCAGTGCGGACGGATCTGTTGACCATAATATTGTGGTCTATTTCCTCCCATTTGCCCGGCGAAGACCTGGAAGCGATACATAGTTTTTTATATAGTGTACCGGACCTATAGAAAATTTTATTAGATCAACCGGCGTCTTAGTAATAGATAGCAAAAAGCCCCGCAATCCTGCGGGGCTTTTGTGTCCCGTACAATCAGGACCGTTCTAAACTTAAATAAAAAAAATTAATCTAAATCTTGTTCCAGTATTGTGGATGAGTGTCTTCTGAAATCTGGTTCCAGTAATCGGGGGTCACTTTATGTCCGTCAAAAGTTTTGAGCTTTCTTTCAAAAACCCATACTGTAGGATTAAAGGTCATATCGGTTACCGCAACTGTGAGTAATAGAGGATCGTCCTCTTTTTTCCTTTTTTGTTCCTCTAAAATAACTTCAAAGCCGTTGTGCTCCAGAAGTTTTTTCAGGAAATCTGCACGCTCCTGTGGAATTTTTTTCTCCACAAAAGTAACTCTCGTATCACCTATACTGCCAAAGCTGTGTTTTCCTTCTAATGCCATGTTTTTCTATTTAAATACCCCACTTAATTCATAAATGTAGTCGTAAAGCGGACTATATAGCCCAAGTGCCAGAATTCCTATCACTGTAACCACCAAGCCTAGTTTCATATACAGCCTGTTTTGAAAAAATGGAATTGGATTATCACTTTTCCTGATGAACATAGCCCGTATAACAAGCAGGTAGTAATAAAGGGAGATTGTTACGTTTACAACTGCCAGAAAAACCAGCAGATAGTAGCCTTTTCCGGCTGCCGCTGTAAAGAGGAAAAACTTTCCGAAGAAACCTGCCACCGGAGGAATTCCTGCCAGGGAAAACAATGCCAGCATCATGACGAGACTTAACTTAGGATTTGTCCTGTAAAGTCCGTTGTAATCATCCATATTCTCTTTGCCCGTTTGTGAGGAGATTGCTTGTACAACTCCAAAGGCAGCGAGGTTGGAGAAAATGTAGATCGTCACGAAATAGACTACTGTTGCTGTTCCTAACTGTGTTCCGTTCATGAGACCCAGTAAAATAAATCCTGCCTGTGCAATAGAAGAGTAGGCGAGGAATCGTTTCATATTCTGTTGGCGTAAAGCGAACAGGTTTCCTGTGAACATAGTAATTACAGCCAGTCCATAGAGCATGTTTTCCCAGATGTGCATCAATGGCTTAAGAACAGTGAACAAAAGAATCATTAGGATAAAAGCTGCAGCTCCTTTAGAAATAACAGATAAATAAGAGGCTATGCTTATGGGAGAACCCTGGTAAACATCGGCTGTCCAGAAGTGGAAAGGTACCAGAGAAATTTTGAAGGCCAGTCCTGCGAAGAAAAGTACAAATCCAAGAATGGTCAAATTAGAACCTGTGATCACAGCAGTGATATCTTCAAAATAGATGGAGCCTGTAGTGGCGTAGAGCATCGAAATTCCGAAAAGCGAAACTCCCGAGGCAAGGGCCGCAGAAAGAATGAATTTTATTCCTGCTTCTCCCGATTCTCTTTTGAGGATATCGAAGGCAGCCAAAGCTGCCACCGGTAGCGTAGAAAGTTCAAGGCCAATATAGAACATTAGGAAATCTCCGGCAGAGATCATGAAGTACATTCCCAAAAGGGAAGAAAAAAGTAGAATAAAGAATTCTGTCCCTCTTTCCTGGATCATCATTTTCTTTTCAATCCAATCGGCAGACTGAAGCAGTAAAGTGAATACTCCAATGTTTAAAATGTTCTTGAAAAAGTGGATTAATTCATTGCTTCGAAACATGCCTCCAAATAAACTGCTTTCCTGAAGCGGTAAAAATCCCACGGCAGTGTGTATACCGAAAAGGAACAGCGCGAGGTGCATCATGCTGCTCTTTTTACCATGTGGAATAAAGATTTCGGCGGCAATGAGCAGCAGAATGATCGCTAAAAGCAGGATCTCGTGCCGCATCAATAAAAAAGTACTAAAGTTCATTTCTGTCTTTATTAAATTCTATAAAACTCCCTGAATAAAGGGTTGAATACTTTCAAGGATCATATTGCTTATCCACAACGGTGCTACTCCAATAGTGATAATTGGGATTAGGAGTAAGAGGATACCGGTTTTTTCATACCAGGTTACCCCCGGCAGCTTCAGGTATTCGGGATTTTTCACCGTACCCATCAGCATTATTCCCACTACTCTTAAAACATACACTGCTGTTACAACAATCGCTGATATTGAGATTATGGTGGCTACCCTGTAGAACATGCTATCATGCTGAAAAGCTCCCATGAATATGTTCATTTCAGCAACAAAACCACTAAATCCGGGAAGGCCAAGCAGCGCCAGTCCGGCGATCACATAAATCACCGATATGAATGGAATAACTTTAAGCAATCCACCAAGTCTGGTAATATCACGGGTGTGTGTTCTGCCGTAGATCATCCCGATAAGAGCAAAGAAAAGAGCAGTCATAAAACCATGAGAGAGGGATTGTAAAATAGCGCCGTTCCAGGCTGTTTTATTGAGCATAAGAAGTGCGAAACTCACCATCCCCAGGTGACTCACCGAGGCATAAGCATTGATATATTTTAGGTCTGTTTGTTTTAATGCGGCAAAAGCTCCATAGATCACCCCTGTGGCTGAAAGAATGATAAAGAACCAGGACCATTCAAGCGCCCCTGCCGGAAGCAGGAACATGGCTACTCTAAAGATCCCGTAACCTCCCAGCTTCATCAATACTCCGGCATGCAGCATAGAAACCGCTGTAGGTGCCGAGGCATGTCCATCTGGGGACCAGGTATGGAAAGGGAATAGTGCTCCAAGAATGGCAAAGCCTACAAAGGTCATTGGAAAGAACAATCTTTGAGCCTCAATAGGTATATTGACCTTGGCAATCTCTAAGATATTAAAGGTTAAAGCTCCGCCATCGGCATTGGAATTGAAGTAGATTCCAAAAATTCCTACCATTAAGACAGCTGAAGCTCCCATTAACATCAAGGTTAGTTTCATTGCAGAATATTCCTTTGGCCCGGAGCCCCATATGCCTATAAGAAGGTACATAGGAATCACCGCTACCTCATAAAAAAGGAACATGGTGAAGAGGTCCATAGAAATAAAAAATCCATACACTCCTGTAGAAAGGACGATCAAAGAAATAAAGAACTCTTTTGGCAGATCTTCCATTTTCCAGGAAATAAAGACTCCTGCTAAAACAATGATCGAGGTGAGGAGAATAAGAGCGACAGAAATTCCATCTACCCCAATGTTATAATGGATATTGAAGTATTTGAACCAAACAAGATCGCGCGTGAATAACATGATGCTATCGTTCACAGCTCTTTCTCTAAAGTACGCAAACAGTAGATTGAGAGCCATTCCCAGCTGCAAAAGTCCACCCAGCATTGATACAAATCTAGCTTGTTTAAGGTCTTTAGTAAAAATCAGCGCGATAATTACAAGTACCGGAGCTATGACAAAAAGTGATAAAATGTCCATAATAATCAGTAGTTATTCCATATATAAATAAACACCAGGGCGATTACAACTACGCCTCCCATAAAACCAAAGGCATAATCCTGAATTTTTCCTGACTGTAAACCTTTTATTTTTCCTGAAATGAGCACAGTTTTGTTTCCAATGCCTTCCATGGTTGCGTCTACAATTTTCTTATCAAACTTCGCGATAGGGGAAGCCACATTTTTGAAGAAGATCGTTCTGGCCATGAAGAGGTAGATCTCATCAAAATAGAATTTATGACTGGTCCAGACGTAGAATCTTCCAAAGGCATTAGAAAATCTTGAAGCGAGATCGTTCTCTTTCTTATAGAATACCCATGCGAGAATAATACCCAGGGTACCAACCCCAATAGCAATGGCTGCAAGCGGAATATTGAGATGAGTTTCAAAACCTATTCTATCTGCGGAAACAAAATCGCTGAAAGGAATAAATCCTACTCCAATACTCAAAAATGCCAGCACCATTAATGGAATTGTCATTGACCATGGGGATTCATGCGGTTGATGTTTGTATTCTGTTTCTTTTCCCCAAAATATTCCGAAGTAGATCCTGAACATGTAGAAAGCGGTCAAACCTGCTACAAAAACGCCTACCCAATAAAGTAATTTGCTATTTTCAAAGGCGGCTACAAGAATTTCATCTTTACTCCAGAAACCGGCTAAAGGTGGTACTCCCGAGATGGCGAGTGCGGCTATGAGGAATGTTATATTAGTGACCGGCATGTATTTTCTAAGGCCACCCATGTCTTTAAGATAATTGCTGTGTACAGCGTGGATGACCGAACCGGCTCCCAGGAATAACAATGCTTTGAACATAGCGTGGGTGAACAGGTGGAACATGGAAGCCATATAACCCACTCCTTCGTGCCCGTCAAAACCTGACACGCCCAGGGCCATCATCATGTAACCAATTTGTGACATGGTAGAAAAGGCCAGTACACGTTTAATATCTGTTTGGGTAATGGCTATTATGGCGGCAAAAAGAGAAGAGAAGGCACCTACATAGGCCACTATATGAAGCGCAAATCCGTCTTCGACCATGTAGAACATAGGGAACAGTCTCGCCACGAGGTACACCCCCGCAACCACCATAGTAGCAGCATGAATAAGCGCGGATACAGGGGTAGGACCTTCCATGGCATCAGGTAACCAAATGTGTAGTGGAAACATGGCCGATTTTCCGGCACCTCCCATGAAAATGAGAATTAAAGCCCAGGTTATGATGGATAATCCCATGAAGGAGGAAGAAGCCCAGGTTAAAATGGCAGGTCCCTCGGGATTATTTAAAGTTTCAAAATCAAAGGTGTTGGTGTAAAAACCGATTATAAAGATCCCGATAAGGAAACCAAAATCTGCAAAACGGGTAACAATAAAGGCTTTTTTGGCAGCCGCGACAGCCGAAGATTTTGTGTAATAATATCCAATTAAAAGAAAGGAAGAAACCCCCACCAATTCCCAGAACATGTAGATCTGGAAAAGGTTTGTTGCCAATACCAGTCCAAACATGGAAAAGCTGAAAAGCGAGAGGTAAGCGAAAAAGCGTGTATAGCCGGGATCTCCTTTCATATAGCCCCTGCTATAAATATGTACCATGAGAGAAACAGTAGATACTACTATGAGCATCATAACCGAAATAGGATCTACTAAAACGCCCATATCAACATGTAGCGTTTCGGTAAATTTCATCCAGGTGATCTTTTGAACGAAGGTCTGGAATACTCCGTCAACTTTCCCCGACACAAAGAAATATTGGAAGGCAGTGTAGTAGGAGAGGGCAGCCGAAATGGATAAACCGGCTACGCCAACAATTCCCGAAACTGCAGGTTTAATTTTTTTACTAAAGATCCCAAGGACCAAAAAAACGGCCAGCGGAACTAAAGGGATCAAAAGAACGTTGAGTAGATTCATGTCTATAAGAATTAATACTTCATGGTTTCAGTTTGCTTGACCTCTACAGAACTTAACCTCCTGTAGATGTTGATGATGATCGCGACCGCTAGGGCGGTTTCAGCAGCAGCTACTGCGATAATAAAAATTGCGTAAACAGTTCCCTGTAACATGTCAGGATAGAGGTATTTGTTTATAGCCACAAAATTTACCACAGTAGAATTAAGAATAAGTTCTACCGAAATAAGGATCGACACCAGATTTTTTCTTGTCATGAATCCGTAGATCCCAATAAAGAACAGGATGGATGTGAGGCTGAGAATTTCAGTTATGCTAACTCCGGGTATCATAGTCAGAGGTTTAATCAGTTATTTACTATTTCAGAGGGGGTCTCAACCAAAACTTCGTTTTCTTCGGACTTTTTCTCGGAAGCTTTTATTTTGGCTTCATTCAGAAATTGGTCAAGGTCAAGTTGCCCGGCAGTTTCTTCTTTTATGTCCCTTCCGCCACGTGCGATGACAATTGCTCCAATCATTGCTGAGAGCAGTAAAACAGAGATCACTTCAAAAGGAAGAATAAAACCGCCTTTTTCAAGGCTAAGAAGTGCAGCTCCAATTTGTGCTGTGGTGGTGGTTAAAGATTTTCCGGCTGCCTCAAAAGGGTGTGCATAAATGGTGGCCAGAAAAAGGCTTAACCCAAGCAAACATATAAAGGCGGTAAAAAACTTGCGTTTAGGTTTTGCATCTTCCAGTTGCATTTCGATATGATGAATAAGTAGCACTGAAAAGATGATGAGTACAACAATTCCACCGGCATATACTGTTAGTTGAATTGCCGCAAGAAAGTTGTAGTCGATAAGAAAGTAAAATCCAGCAACCCCTACCAAGGTAAACAAGAGATAAACTACAGATCGCAGCATTTTTCGGCTGCTAACCGAAGCAATTGCAGAGGCGACCATGATCACTGCTAAGATGTAAAAAATGACTTTTTCCATGACTTAATCTTCTACTCCGGCTTTAACTTTTGAACCGGGTTTGTTCAACACTCTTGTGAGTTGGGTCCTGTCATAAACAGAATTTTCGAAATTCTGCGCCCATTTTATGGCATCTGTAGGACAAGCGTCAATGCAAAGACCGCATTGAGTGCACATTCCCAAATGGAAAATATGCTTATCTATTATTTTTTTCTTTTTGCCGGTTTCCTCGTCTACCACCCGGTCCCAAATGATCTCAATACTCCCATTGGGACATGCGAGTTCACATTTTTGGCAACCGGTACAGTTGTGCTCATTGTTCTCGTCGTGCGGCATGACCACTTCTCCTCTAAATCGATCGAACATCTTCAGGGTATCCCGGTTATCGGGATATTGCTGAGTTATAGCGCCTTTAGGAGATTTGAGGAAGTACTTCCCTGTAATGCTCATTCCGGTGAGCAGGGTCTTTATTCCGTTATATATTTCTGAAAAATAACTCATAATCTTAAAATTGAATTGTAAGATTCAGCCAAACAACAACTGCCATTATCACCAGGTTAACCAGGTTGATGGGTAACAAATATTTCCATTCAAGCGTAAGCAATTGATCTACACGCAGCCTGGGAAAGGTCCATCTGAACCACATCATCAAAAAGACAATGACGAGTGTTTTTGCAAGGAACCAGAAGACTCCCAAAAACGGAATAGATTCTGTCAAATCAAAAGGAGATAACCAGCCGCCAAAGAATACCGTAGTGGCAATTGCAGCGATAATGAACATATTAATAAATTCGGCCAGGAAGAAGTATGCGAATTTCATTCCTGAATATTCGGTATGGAAACCTGCTCCTAATTCAGATTCGGCTTCAACCATATCAAAGGGAGCCCGGTTGGTTTCTGCAGTACCTGCAATCATGTAGATCATGAAAGCAATTATTGCAGGAATATGACCTTGCATGATGAGCCAGCCATCTTTTTGAACCTCTACGATTTCTGAAAGCTGAAGGCTTCCGGTAAGAAGTACCATAGTTAAAAGAGACAGCCCAACAGATAATTCATAACTAATGGTCTGAACTCCACTCCGCATGGCACCAATAAGGGAATACTTGTTATTGCTGCTCCAGCCACCCAGTAGGATGCCTATAACTCCAATAGAGGAGATGGCAATAAGAAAAAAGATTCCAATGTTGATGTCAAAGGCTTGCATGTTCTTTGTAAAGGGGAATACTCCCAACGCCATGAGGGAAGTAACGATTACAAAGTAAGGCGCCAGATTGTAAAGAAATTTGTCTGCCTTTGTGGTTCCGGTTAGCTCTTTAGAAAGCAGTTTCAACGCATCGGCCATTGTCTGGAACATTCCTTTGTAACCTACACGGTTAGGCCCCAGTCTTAATTGGAACCAGGCTGCGACCTTTCTTTCAAGGAGCACAAGGTAAAGCCCCAATACTGCAAAGACAGTAAGGTAAATGAGGGCTATAAATACCATGTTTGAAAGCTCGACCGCACCCGCAGGCATGAAGGTGAGTAACCAGTCATTGATGCTTAAGATCGTATTCATTTTATCTATCTATTTCGGGTACAACAATATCTATAGTCGCCATGCTGGCAACAAGGTCACCTATCTTACCGCCCACCGCAATATGGTTGAGCAATGAAAGATTAGATAGTCCCGGAGAACGGAATTTGACCCGGTATGGGTTCTTGGTGCCGGTACTTATGATGTAAACTCCAAGTTCACCACGCGCGGTTTCGACCTTTTGATAAAAATCTCCTTTCGGAAGTTTGATAACCGCATCTGTAGCTACCTTGGTAGGTCCCTCAGGAATGTTATCTATTAACTGTTCTATGATGGAAAGAGATTCCCACATTTCCTTGATCCTTACCTGATAACGTGCAAAAGAATCTCCGGCAGTTTCCAGAGCTTCATTGAAAGTCACCCTGTCATATGCACTATATGGGTGGTGTTTTCTTACGTCGCAGGAATAATTTGAACCTCTCCCTACCGGACCGGAAGCACCAAAATTGATAGCATCTTCTTTAGTCAATACCCCAACTCCTTTTGTCCTTTTCTGAAAGATTACGTTGCCGGTAAGCAGGCGGTCGTATTCAGGAAGTTTGGTCTTAAAGTGAGCAACGAATTCTTTTACCCTTTTTACAAAATCAGGGTGAATGTCATGCATAAGTCCACCCGGGACATTGTAATTCATGGTAAGCCTTGCACCACAGGTTTCTTCAAAAATGTCATTGATCATTTCCCGATCCCGGAAAGCGTAGAAGTAGGAGGTTAGTGCTCCCACATCCATTCCCATAACCCCCCACCAAAGCATATGTGAGGAAAGACGGGTCAACTCTCCCATGAGTGTTCTTATCACTTTTACCCTGTCTGGTATTTCCAGTTCCAAAGCGTTTTCAACCGTTAGACAAACTGCCTCATTGTTAATGTGAGCAGAGAGGTAATCCATTCTGTCGGTAAGGTGAACGATTTGTTGATAGCTGTCTCGTTCGCACATTTTTTCAATAGAGCGGTGAATGTAGCCTAAATCTGGTTCTACCTTTTTAATAATCTCTCCATCAATAGTCAACAATAACCGAAGTACTCCGTGAGTAGCCGGGTGTTGAGGTCCCATATTGATGAAATATTCTTCAGATTTGAAGTTATTCGTTTTTTTGGCTGTATCTTTTGTAGCTGTTTCCATTTTCCTTCTATTTAACAACCATATTGACGTCGTCTACGTAATCCTTTCTAAGCGGATAACCTTCCCACTCATCAGGTAAGAAGAGAACTTTGAGGTTTGGATGTCCCTTGAATTTTATTCCGAAGAAATCATGTACCTCCCGCTCGTGGAAATTGGCGGTAGCCCAGAGATCCTCTACGG
>JBAVJE010000168.1:0-3161 GCA_049687615.1 Salinimicrobium sp.
AATCAATAGGAAAGAGAATAAGATCTTCGGGCATACGGGAATACCCAATCTCATTCGCCTGTTCAAACCCCACACGTCAAAAATCGCCTTTTGTCACTACGGCAACTGGTTCTTCGATGACGTGCAGGAGAGCAGAAAAAAGATCAAAGCCCTGCAGGAAGACGTTGAATTAATACCTACTCATGATGGGAAGGAACTGGAAGTATAGCTCTCAAAAATGGCATTTTTAAAGCGTTTTCAAATTCCGATTTTGGAGCCTGCAAAACCCGGGTAAATAAAAATCGAACTTTTTATTCAATGATGTTTCGTTTAAATAGTCTGTGTAGAGGCTTATTTTCGGGGAGTTCTGGCATAATACTTGGGTTTAATAATTCACATTTTAATTTACTTAGAAACCAACCATTGCGCCATATTTTCAGAAGATTTCCTTTCCCGTTATTGGTTGTTTCTCTAAATTTAAAATGAAAGAATTTTTCACAAAATTTTGAAACATTGCACAGATTAAAATTCTTATTATATCTTATTCTGCCTGTCTTTTTAGGCTTGGCAGGTTGTGCAACAAAAAAATCTATGGAAGAACAGGAAAAAATAATTTACCAGGGAAACAAAAGCATTCCGAAAAATATTTTAGAAGAAGCACAAATTGCCCTCTCTTACTATCCTGAACTCGAAAATGTGGCGATTAATTTTAGCTATAAAAACAGCATTAAAAAATCTTTTATGCAGGCGCAGCCGCAACTAGGAAATCTTTTCAAAGGCAAGAACAGGCGTGAGTATAACATCTTCATTAGTGATACGGTCAAAATCGAAGGAGAAGTGTTTTCCATGCAGGAAGTTCCTACCGAAGTTTTGATTGGTTGGTTAGGTCATGAACTGGGACATATCATGGATTACCGGGACAAAACGGCTGCAGGCCTGGTGATCTTTGGTTTCCGCTATATCACCTCAAAAAACCATATCAAAGAAGCCGAACGCGCCGCCGATATTTACGCTGTAACCCATGGCATGGGAGACTATATTTTAGCCACAAAGAATTTTATTCTTAACAGCTCAACGCTTTCCGATGAATACAAGGCGCGCATCTCGCGGCTTTACCTCTCTCCCGAAGAAATAATTGTTTTGGTGAATAAACTGGAAGAAGATCTTGAAAAAGCGGAAGAAACCAGCGGTTAAGACTGCTGTTTTTGCTCTTTCACAAAGGCTTCCCATTCCCCAAACTTTTCTTCTTGCATCACCTTTTCCATTTTTACCTGGCCGCCTTTTTTCTTGTTTTTAGCACTCCATTCGTAAAAATACTCCGGCGGAACGGTCACTACTTCCACCCCCTTTAAAGCTTTTTGACGGGCGACCCCATAATTTTTATTGGCACTTTTTAAGCTCTCATCCAGGGCCTCTGCCAGTTCCTTTTCATCTGTTTCCCCCTCTGTTCCCAGGTACCATTTGTGAATAAATTCCCCATCTTTTTTTACTGCGGAAACAGTGAACTCCGGAATAGTAATGCCAAATTTCTCTTCTAGCTCCTTCACGGCATCGTTCATCTTGTTCACAGAAAGCTGAGAACCTACCACGTTGAGGAAAAATTTTGTCCTTCCAGTGATACGAATCTCTTTTCGTTCTACATCGGTAAATTTTATCGTGTCGCCTATGATATATCTCCAGGCACCTGAAACGGTACTAATCACCAATACGTAATCCTCCTCTTCCTTCACGTCTTTAAGCTGCACCACAGGAGCATCGGGCGTTAAAGATCCGTTTTCATTGATATATTCGGGTTTGAAAGGCACAAATTCAAAATAGATTCCGTTGTCCAACACCAGTTGCATTGCCAGTGTACCGGGTCGTGACTGGAAAGCCAGGAAACCTTCAGAAGCAAGATAGGTATCGATCACAGTGACCGGCCTGGCCAGCAATTTTTCGAAGGTTTTTTCATAGGGTTCAAAGGCGACGCCGCCGGTAGAATACACTTCCAGGTTGGGCCAGATCTCATGGATATTTTCTACCTCATGGTATTCAAGGATCTTCCTGATCATCAATTCTGTCCAGGAAGGAATTCCTGTTATGGCACCAATATCCCAGTTTTTGGCTTCTTTGGCTATTTCAAGCACGCGTTCATCCCAATCCTCGATCTCTGCGATCTCCACCCCGGGCTTATAAAAATTCCTGAACCAAAATGGAATATTGCTGGCACTAATCCCGCTAATCTCCCCCTCTTCATGATTCTCTTTCTTATCAAGATCTGTGGAGCTACCCAGCATCATGATCTCTTTTTCAAAGAATTCTGAAGGTAGGTCATAATTCGAAAGGGTGCTTACCTGTTTGATTCCTGTTTGCCTAATAGCTTCCACCATATCATCTGTAACCGGAATGCGCTTACTGGTTTTTCCGGTAGTACCGGAGCTTCGGGCGAAATATGGCGGTTTCCCGGGCCAGGTCACATCTTCTTCCCCTTCATGCATCTTGCTCCACCATTCTTCATTAATCTTATTATAATCAAAATAGGGCACTTTTTCAGCATAGGCTTTTAGAATATCGTCCTTCTTCAGGATCTTCTCAAACTCATAATGCTTCCCGAAAGCGGTATCTTTCGCTTTCTCCAGAAGCCCCCTGAGAACTTTTTCCTGGGCCTCAACCAAATCAGGTTCTGAAATGACAGCATTTGCAGTATGTATTAACCCTTTAATAAGTGCTCCTATTACAGCCATAAATCGATATTTTGGGGAAGATACTTAAAAGACCAAATCTGAATGCCTTAGAGATTTTGAATTAATATGATTTTAACCTTTATGAAATTTCAGATTTTTAAGAGGTTTCAAAAATGACATTATTAAGATCTTTTTCTGAACTTCGCCCCATGGAGATCCAACCCAATTATAAAGCTTTGCTGGAATTGGCGCACGCCAAAATGCACTTCGGAAAGTACAAAGGCAGATTTTTGTCTGAATTGCCTGAGTTCTATCTCGTTTGGTTTAGGCAGCAGGGGTTCCCAAAGGGGAAGCTAGGGGAGCAACTTCAGCAGGTGCAGGAGCTGAAGCTAAACGGCATGGAACACATCCTCAGGACGATAAGGCAAAAATATCCAAAGTAATTCCGTAGAATTCTTCCGTAGAAAAATACAGGAATAGCCTTAAAGTTTTCCTAACATATTCCTTCCTAGATGGTTC